>JBLHIH010000045.1:0-26977 GCA_047616645.1 Flavobacterium sp.
CCACAATTGAAAGCGGTGAGAGATGTGACAGATCATACTGTTACTGAGAATGCCTATTATAAATAGTTTGGGTATAAATAGCGCAAGGCATGTAAATTTATACATGCACTTTCATCTTCACCTGTACCCTAAAGGAGAGTGCTGCTTAAAGAATCTTTAAGCAGTTTTCTCAAATTCAGCTTCTGCTTGGTTAGCCAGGGCAGGTATATTCCTTTCAGTTATTATGTCTTTGATACTATTTCTTAAATTGCGAATCATCGTCTCAGTCGTTTTCCAATCAACGCAAGCATCCGTTATTGATACACCATACTGTAATTGACTCAGATCAGCGGGCACTTTCTGATTACCGCTGTTGATGTGGCTCTCAACCATAAAACCAATAATAGACTCGTTTCCGGATTCAATTTGACTTGCAACATCTTCCATGACCAATTTTTGTCGTTCATGATCCTTACTGGAATTAGCATGGCTACAATCAATCATGATGTTTGCTGGTAGATCAGCTTTCAATAATTGTTGTTCACATTCGGCGACGCTATCAGCATCAAAGTTTGTCTTGCCACCGCCTCCACGAAGCACAATGTGTGCATGAGCATTCCCTCGTGTGTGAATAACGGCAACCTCGCCTTGATGGTTAATACCAAGAAATCTATGGGGCGCGTTAACGGATTGCATTGCGTTAATAGCGACTTCTAATCCGCCATCAGTGCCATTCTTAAAGCCGACGGAAGAGGATAGACCGCTGGCCATTTCGCGATGTGTTTGGGATTCTGTTGTTCTTGCACCAATGGCGCTCCAAGAAATGATATCTTGAAGGAATTGTGGGGATATTGGATCTAGGGCTTCAGTTGATGTAGGCACACCCATCTCAGACAACTCTATCAGAAGTTTACGCGCAATATTTAATCCGGAAGAAATATCGAATGAATCATCAAGTTTAGGATCATTGATAAGGCCTTTCCATCCAACCGTGGTGCGGGGCTTCTCAAAATAAACACGCATCACTAAAAACAGTGTATCTGAGACTTCTTCTGCCAAGATTTTTAATCGGGCGGCATATTCCATAGCGGCATCAACGTCGTGTATGGAGCAGGGACCAACAACTAAAAAAAGTCGTTTGTCCTCTCTGCGTAAGATGTTTTTGATGGTTCGTCTCGCATCAGAAACAGTCTTAAGGGCTGCATCCGACATGGGAAGTTGTGCCTTTAATTGCTCTGGTGTGATTAATTTTTCTTCGCTTAACACGTTAATGTCATCCATTTTAGTATTCTTCATTGCTTCAACCTTTTTGACGTATTGCTCGTCATTAATAATATCTTCTTAAAAAATGTAAAAAACCTCTCGTAAAAAGCTTCTTGTAAAAAAGAGGCCAAAAAAAAACCCCAGTAGGCTTTCGCCTATCGGGGTTCCCTCGAGGCGGATTGACCGCCTACAAATTAAATTCGAGCGGTCTAACTATTTATAAAATAGTAAAATTCCTGCCAGAAATAATTAGTTTGATTTGCATTCATGTGGCCAATAATAGCGATTGTCAGTTTACATGCAAGTAATTTTTTAGATTGTTTGACTTTAGAACTCAGGTGCATACCATGCGACTTCCAATTTAGAGACGCTTAACTGTGGAATTTGAACTTTCAGCGATAGGTATTGCGGCACTGCTAATTGCCGGTTTTATTGCTGGTTTTATTAATACTTTGGCGGGGGGAGGTTCAATGTTGACCTTGCCAGCTTTAATGATGCTGGGTCTGCCCGCAGATATTGCCAACGCGACCAATCGAGTAGGGGTTTTCCTACAATCGCTGACAGCTGCAAAAAGTTTTAAAAAATATGATCGATTAGATACTAAAGCGATTTTACCGATGATGCTGCCGACCATAGTCGGTGCATTATTGGGTTCCGTGTTGGCGTCATATCTCCCTGTTTGGATTCTTAAGCCTACTTTATTAATTTCTATGGTCACCATGGCTCTCGTCATGCTGCTAGTACCTAACTTACTGGTACCAGAAGAAGGATCAGTGCCTAAAACAATAAAAGATGAGCCCCTAGGTATATTTATGTTGTTTATAGCAGGGGTTTACGGCGGCTTTGTTCAAGCTGGCGTTGGCTTTATTTTACTTGCAGCCTTAGCCGGTGTGCTTCGTTATGACTTAGTTCGAGCAAATGCATTAAAGATGGTAGCGACGGCGTGCTTTGGTGCCGTCGCTCTAGCGGTATTCGTCATCAGAGATCAAGTGATGTGGGTCCCAGGTTTGATTTTAGCTGTAGGGACCATGACCGGGGCTGCACTCAGTGTAAAATTTGCACTCAATGTTTCACAAACTACGTTAAAATGGCTGTTGTTCATCATGGTTAGCATTACGTGTGCTGGCGCTTTACTCATCTAATTGATTAAGTCACTAATCAATAATTTATTAAATAGTTAATCAATAATGTCTGAAGATCTAGAAAAGTACCCGACAAATTTTATCCGCAATATCATTGAGCAGGACTTGGCTGATGGAAAAAACGGTGGCCGAGTGATCACTCGGTTTCCGCCAGAACCCAGTGGCTTTCTGCACATTGGCCATGCCAAAGCCATTTGTCTTAGCTTTGGTGTAGCAGGGGACTTTAATGGTTCCACCTATCTTCGTTTTGATGATACAAACCCCCTTAAAGAAAGTACTGAATTTACGGAGGCCATCCAGGCCGACATATCATGGCTTGGCTTTGAATGGTTAGAAATTCGCAATGCATCGGACTACTTTGAGCAGCTTTATCACTTTGCTGAGCAATTTATTACCATAGGCAAGGCCTATGTTGATTCCTCAAATGCTGAAGAGATGAGCGTGTTGAGAGGAACCTTAACGTCTCCCGGTACAAACAGCCCTTATCGAGATCGTAGTGTTGAAGAAAATTTAGATTTATTTAGGCGAATGCGAGGCGGTGAATTTAAAGATGGTGAGCAAGTACTGCGCCTAAAAATTGATATGGCGTCTCCTAATATCAATATGCGTGATCCTGCGATTTATAGGATAAGGCATGTTCATCATCATAAGACGGGGGATAATTGGTGTATTTACCCTTTGTACGATTATACCCACTGTATTTCCGATTCATTAGAAGGCATTACCCATTCCCTTTGTGATCTCAGTTTTGAAGATCATCGGCCGCTTTATGATTGGGTACTTAATGAACTTAAGATGAACTGTCACCCCCAACAAATAGAATTCTCAAGACTGAATTTACAATTCACCGTGATGAGTAAGAGAAAACTAAAGTTACTGGTTGAGGAAAACCTGGTAGATGGCTGGGACGATCCGAGACTGCCCACAATTGCCGGGTTGCGACGAAGAGGTTATACAGCTGCGTCCATACGCGAATTTTGCCGTCGAATCGGCGTCACAAAGAACGAAAATAATGTTGAATTGGCGATGCTGGAAAGTTGTATTCGGGATGCCCTCGGTGATACTGCACCAAGAGTGATGGGCGTTTTGAGACCATTAAAAATCGTATTAGATAATTACCCTGATGATCAACTTGAAGCGATAGAAGTACCTAATCATCCGAAAGATGAGTCAATGGGAACAAGGGTGATTCATTTTTCGAAGGAAATTTACATTGATCAAGAAGATTTTCGTGAAGAAGCCAATCGCAAATACAAGCGACTGGTTAGCGGCGGCGAAGTACGGTTACGTTATGGTTATGTTATTAAAGCCAATGAAGTGATAAAGGATGATGATGGAAATATTGTGGAGCTGCGTTGCACTTATGATCCAGATACCTTAGGCAAAAACCCTGAAGGCCGAAAGGTAAAGGGCGTCATACATTGGGTGTCTGCCGCTAACGCTTTGGATGCCGAGATTAAGGTATTTGAACCTCTTTTCACTGTGAACTTCCCAGACGCAAGTGAGAAGGACTACCATGAATTGATCAATGAAAACTCCCTAACACGGTACCAAGGGAAAGTTGAAAATAGCTTGTCCAGTGCTACTTCGGATGATCGTTATCAATTTGAACGTGAGGGTTATTTTTGTATCGATAGAAATGATTCTACAGCGGAATCATTGGTATTTAACCAAATAGTCGGATTAAGAGACACTTGGGCGAAGATTGATAAAGCACCCTGAGTTTATTTAAGAAGTTGAGTTATTTCGCCTTTTTCCGGAAAGCGATTTAGCTCATATTTCGAAAATATCTTTTTGCCATCGACCAGCACATCAAAAATCCCTTTTCCTTCGGGGAAAAGAACGGATTCAGCCCCAAAAGCATGCCTAAGCTCAGCAGCCAAACTGGCCGCTTCAGGTTCATAATTTCACTGCGAGCAGTAATGTATTTCGATTTCCATTTCGTCTTTTTCCTCTTAAAGGTTTGTTTACTGTAGGGCAATCCCTTACTTTATATCATTTATTGAATACTTATTAACTAAAACGAGAAGGGAGATGTTCAATGATAATAGTCTGGGGAAGAATGACGGCTAATGATGGTGATATAGATAATCTCATAAAAGTCAGTCTAGAACATGTACATCGATCTAGGGAAGAACCCGGCTGTTTGCATCATAGTGTACAAGTCGATGTAGAAAATGCACAGCAATTGGTCTTCTATGAAGAATGGGAGGATATGGCGGCGTTGCAGACTCACTTTAAAGTACCGGGATCGAATCAGTTTGTTACAGAGGCTAAGAAAATGTGCTCCTCAAAAAACTTTGATATGAAAATGTATGAGGCATCGCTGTTTTAGATAAATTAATAGCCTTAATGTCATACTGAGCTCAAAGCGCCTGATCATCCTAGGAGAGCGGGAAGTAAGTCGAGGGATTAGCGAATAAAGATCATGAACGAAAAACAACAAGTAATCATAATTGGCGCTGGGATAGTCGGTGTTTGCTCCGCTTTAGCCATGCAGAAAAAAGGCTTAAAAGTTCTCCTAATCGATAGGGAGAAACCCGGTGCTGGTGCATCCTTTGGTAATGCCGGCGCCATAGTAGATGGATCTTGTGTACCCAATGCAGCGCCAGGAATTTTGGCAGAAGTCCTGCGCATGCCTTTTAAGCAACATTCCCCTTTATCCATTAAACCGAGCTATCTCCACAAAATATTGCCTTGGTTAATCCGTTTTATTCTAGAAAGTAGTCAGTCTACATTTTCCAAAAATGGCAGTAACCTTCATCACCTAACGAAACACGCTGCAAGTAGCTGGCGTTTTCTAACGGATAATACAAGTTTATCGACTTTGATAGGTGAGGGGGGTTGGTTAAAAGTTTACGAATCTAAATCAGTTTTTGATTCTGCTCAAGCAGGAAGGAATCTTATGGCTGAACTGGGCACGCCATTTGAGATATTGACCAAAAGTGATATTCAATCCTTAGAGCCCAATTTGGCACCAATATACGAATATGGAACCTTCCAAAAAGATTGTTTAAATATATTAAATCCCGCAAAGCTGATTGACGATATGGTGGCACAGTTCGTTAGTCAGGGAGGGCATTACCAACAATTTTCAGTAAACCAGCTTGTTAAAACAGAAGATGGAATAAAATTAATAGGTGATGGACCTTGTTTAGTGGCAGAGCAAGTTCTGCTTGCAACAGGTGCAGCATCTAAAGATTTAGCCAAGCAAATGGGTGATAACATCCCGCTAGATACCGAACGCGGTTATCATCTTATGTTTCCGAGTGTGACGGGTAGTTTGTTATCGAGGCCGGTTGTAAATGGTGAATCTTCTTTTGTTTTGTCTCCTATGCATACTGGCATTAGAATGACAGCACAGGTTGAATTTGCTGGTCTTGATGCAGAACCCAACTTTTCAAAAATTAGGGCGCTAATGCCAAGTGCAAAGAGAATGTTGCCAGAACTAGTACTGAAAGAAGAATCAGTATGGATGGGGTGCAGACCTTCATTGCCAGATTCATTGCCAGTTATTGGCAGATCGAAAGAAAGCCCCAGAGTTCACTATGCATTCGGTCACCATCATTTAGGTATGACCTTGGGTGCGGTAACAGGATTACTAGCGGCACAACTCATGTGTGGTGAAGAAGGGTTTATTGATATAAGCCCTTATTTACCCAATAGGTTTTGATATGATGTTAAAAATTTATCTTGGGCCTTTAATATGAAAGGACATCTTTTAAAGCCACTCAGTATTATAGTGAGTAATTTTTTCTTTTGTCTGATTGTGGGTGAATTGGACCAATACCGGGTGGAAAATAAGTTAAGCATTCTTCGCTTAAATAGACGCTAACTTGGCAGATCTCTTTACATCCGCAGATTATTCCTCAGACTCTTTTCAAGATATTGATCTTCAAGACGGTGAGCTTCGTTTATATACCAATTTCTTTTCTACAAGTGAAGCAGACAGACTACTGCATAATTTACATAAGGAAATTGATTGGAAACAAGAAAAAATGTCTATGTATGGAAAGGTTCATAATCTTCCTCGATTGATGGCCTTCTATGGTGATACAGAGCAGGAAGATAACAATCATCAATATACCTTCTCCGGAATCAAAAAGACTGCCCGAGAATGGACTAGAAGTTTAGAAGAAGTAAAGGAACGAATAGAAACTGTTAGCAAAGTAAGATTTAATAGTGTCTTGGCTAATCTGTATCGAGATGGAAACGATGGTGTTGCTTGGCACAGTGATGATGAAGTTGAACTAGGAAGAACGCCTACTATTGCATCCTTAAGTTTCGGGCAAGTTCGAGAGTTTCAACTCAAACATAAAACCCACAGTCACCTCAGACATTCACTTTTGTTACCCCATGGCAGCTTTTTACTTATGTCAGGGCCAACACAACAATACTGGTCACATCAAATACCTAAAAGAGCTGCCTCGATGAATCCAAGAATTAATCTTACCTATCGGATTATCAGTTAATCAGTTTATAAACTTTTCAGTTTGCAAATGGTCCTGCATTTAAGAAATTAACTGCCTGCAATTAGGTTAAATGCTGACCAGTACTTAGTTTTCGCTTCCTTCAAACGTGCAACCGCGTGGGTGTGGTTTGAATCAGCTATGACGGCTATGGCTCCGGCTGGATGAGGGCTAATATAGCCTCTCCACATACCATCATCGATATCAAAGGTTTTACTGGGAGAGTATTGAGGTATGAGCATCACAGTATATTGGTCTTTACCGTCTTTGATGACAATGTGAGCGGCTTCTTCACCGTCAACAGGGCAAACCGCTGCATACACAATGTTCTCTAGGTTTGCTTCTATATTAAAGGTGCTTAACACTTTAAGGACACGTTCATTGCTGATGGCCTGGTGTTCTGCACCATAAAACTCATGGGGTTTGTGATTAATATGCGCCAAAAGTGGTTCAGCCATCGGCGTTTCTTGCATGAACTGATATGATAAGGCAGCAATGGCAAAAAAGGACGCGGCCATACTTAACCATAACCGTCGCGTGGGCTTACGCTGTGGTTGTTTCAAGGAACGACTAAGTAATATTCTGGCCGCAAGACCCTCAGGTACTGCAACGGACAGCGCTTGATGAGTTTTATAATCAAGTTCTGAGATTTCGTTATCAAATTGTGCGCAGTTCGAACATTGATCTCGATGCTCAAGTGCATCCTCAAACCTAAGATCTAAAGATGGTTCGCATAACTTAAGTTGTCTAAATTCAAGACAGTTCATCTTTATTCTGTAATTCCTCTTCGCCATTTAAGTGTTTTCTTAACTTTTGCCTGGCTCTGTGTAACCTTGTCGCCACAGTATTTCGTGGTATGTCGAAAATGTTTGCTATTTCTTCTAAATTGAATCCTTCCAATACCTGCAGTACGAGAGGCTCTCTGTATTTGACCGGTAAAAGTCGGAGTGCATTTCGCAGCGCGAGAATTTCTGGCCTGGTATCAAAATCTTCGCGTTCCGACGGTAATGTCTCTAGCGCGACATCAGAATAGTCAAATTGTTTTCTCTCAAATCGTCGGGCGTTTTCCCTTCTCAGAATGGTAGTTAACCAGCTTTTTGCTGAGTTCTCATCTTTTAGAGAGCCCAAAAATCGCCAAGCCCTTAAAAAGGTCTCCTGCACTAAATCTTCAGATGTTGCTTTCTCGCCGCATAGCCAATAGGCATATCGATAGAGCCATGAACTGTAGGCGTCGACTAAGTGAGCGTAAAGCACTTCATTTTCTTTCATAGCAGTTTGACCTGTTTTATCAGGAGAATATTCCGTTTCCATATTTAATTTGATACCTGAATCCTCCAATTGTTACAAAGCACGGTATACGGCATAAAGAGTAGGGCGTTTTATATCGATAGGTAGAAAATTTGATGGGTGCACTATGGTAGAGTCCGATTTGCCTAGATAATAGGTTGTTACGTATCATTCTAGCTTGCAGATGTATCGCTTTGTGGTATTTTACGATGTGTTCATTAATGTTATTAATCAACACCATAGTAGTCTATAAGCGTGCCGCATAATTCTAGGTGTAAGCAGAGGCATAGCGTTACTATTGCGCGTATTGGGCACTTGTCCACAAATGAACCTAAAAATAAGAAAAACCGCAACGCAGTTAATAAGGAAAAAATCCTATGATGGATCTCGATATCCCAGAACGTCTCATTCCTGTAAGAGACAAAATAGACAAGTTTGTTCGATCTGAAGTTGACCCTTTGACCCAAGAATATTTTGATCAAGTGGGTGTTGGCGGAGATCGATGGACGCTAAATGACCGCCAGAATGAGATTATGAATGGTCTAAAAGCAAAAGCGAAAGAAGCCGGGCTTTGGAACTTTTTCTTGCCTGCCAGTCAAGGTGGAGCAGGGGTGAGCAATCTTGAATATGCCCACTTAGCCGAAGCAATGGCGCGTAACCCCATTGCCTCCGAAGTTTTTAATTGTGCAGCGCCAGATACAGGCAATATGGAAGTGATAGAGCGTTATGGTAGTGATGCTCAGAAAAAAGAATGGTTGGAACCTTTACTCGATGGCAAGATTCGATCAGCTTTTGCCATGACTGAGCCAGGCGTCGCGTCATCTGACGCAACAAACATCGCCACTAAAGCGGTATTAGAAGGTGACGAATGGGTTATCAATGGTGAAAAACACTATGCTTCAGGTGCCGGTGATTCACGTTGTAAAGTGATGATCGTGATGGTTCAAACAAATCCAGATGCGCCAAAACATCTTCGTCAATCTCAGATCTTAGTGCCTATGGATGCTGAGGGCGTTGATGTCCTTCGTCCAATGTGTGTTTTTGGCAGAGACGATGCGCCTCATGGACATATGCACATTAAATTAACGAATGTTAGAGTGCCAAAAGAAAGTATTATCCTTGGTGAAGGCCGTGGCTTTGAAATCTCTCAAGGACGCTTAGGACCAGGACGTATTCATCACTGTATGCGATCTATTGGTGTAGCAGAACGTGCCTTGGAGTTACTTTGCAAGCGAGCTTTATCAAGAACAGCCTTTGGAAAACCACTTTCTGAGTTAGGCGGAAACTATGATGTTATCGCGGATAGCCGAATTGAACTTGATATGTGTCGATTGTCCGTATTAAAGGCCGCTCACATGATGGATACGATTGGTAATAAAGAAGCCAGAAAGTATATCTCGGCGATTAAGGTATCTGTTCCTAACATGGCTTTGAAAGTCATCGACAGAGCAATACAGATTTATGGTGCTTTAGGCGTATCTCAAGATACCCCACTTGCAGGAATGTGGACCGGTATGCGTACATTAAGACTGGCCGATGGTCCTGATGAAGTTCACCGTAGAGTGATAGCTAGAGAAGAGCTTAAGCAATACCAGTAACCGCCTCTTCTTAGGGTCAGTTGTTGAAATCTTGCTGTATTACTTCCTGTAATAATAGTAGGCTACAGCCTTTGGTGGGCCGATAATCGCCCACCCACTGCTGAGCATCAGGAGATTTGAGCTTGACCTTACCCTATCTGAAACTGTTGACTGTGTTTTTACGTGCAGCACCTTAAGCGTTTGTCCCACCTACGATACCTTACTATTGTTTCCTTTTTTGGACTCTTTATATGCTCAGCCCATGCTGAGAATAATACGGGTTCTTTCGATGCGGGTGAAACAGAGAGATTTGAGTCTGCGTCAAAGACTGTTACACCTTCATATGATTTTAATTTAGTCAACGAAGTAGAACGGTTAGCACTGCTAGGTGTATTCATACCGCCCACATTAATTTCTGCAGTCAGTAAAGTCGATCCTCAAAATACCGCTGAAGTAGTTCACTTAAAGCAATGGTTGGAGTGGTTAGCTGACGACCCTGATAAGTTAGGCAGAAGCTTGTACCTAAACGAACCTTTGGTCGCGGGGGCTTTATCCAATATTGAACAAGCTATTTCTCTAGGCTCGTCCATCAAGACAGGAGGTGGCATCCTCCTTACAAAACACTGGCAACATGCTATCGAATTTCAAACCACCGACTCAAGTGAGCCGAATTTTGTGTCCCTGAAAATAAATAATCCTAGCGCAAAATTCGAGATTTCATCTCGCGCATTTTCCGGCATCCATGGAGGTCTAGATCAGAAGGTCGATTCGCTTTATTTCAAATTGGTGGAGGGTGAATTACGAGTAGGGGATAAGGTGACAATAGAATATAGAAACCTGATTTTGCCTACCAAAGTAAGTGATCATTTCTCATTGCCGGTGTACTTTAGTTTGAGTGAATTTGATGGTTTTTTTCAAATTCGGGAAGCGCAATTAACCATTCGTGGTGGCAGCCTGGCTCAGGCCAGTTTGATTGTGCCTAGTTACATTAGAGCAGGTATCAATTTTGAGGCAAAGGTCTATCTAAAAGATAAATTTGGAAATTTAGCTGAAGGTCGGTTTCCCTCTTTTGATATTTTATTAAACGGTGTTTTTTTTCAAAGAATAAATGCAGGGATAGTTAACCGGCATGTCATTGAAGGACTGAATGTAAATTATGGTACTGAATCCCGTATAGAAATCAGATCGAGTGGCGGTGGTATTTCTGCAAGTGCCAATCCATTTACTTTTGTGAATACGCGAAAGCAAATTAAATGGGGAGATACGCGCACTCATACTGCTGATGGTATAGGTGACACGTCATCAGCGGAGTTAGATTTTGTCATTCCAACAACTCGGGACCAGTTTCTAAATACTTCAAATTGGAATGCCAAATCGGGCCTCAAATCTTGGGTATGGCAAGGAGATGTCAAGCATGGCGGGCGGCATCAAATTATTTCTGATTGGTTTCAGGGAGGACTTTCCCGGCAGACTAATTTAGTGGGAGCAATGCTATCTCGGGCAGCTATTGTTATAGGGTCTGCTGCCTTTCCTATAGATGATCGTTTTATCAATAACAAACAACTTAGATATATCGAGTTATTGTCAAATACTTCGCAATTCGAATCCTATGCAAATCGCTTATTAAACAAAGGGTACCGTCTCAGTTTTACAGCATCCAACCAAAGTGACCTTATCCCCCTCGGACCAAGAGTTGATGCTGCATTAACGGCAGTCATTGTAGAAGATGGAGAAGATTGGTTTTCTGCTTTTTCTAAAGGCAGGACCTATGTCACCAGTGGACACAGATTAATCTTGGATGTTTCAGTTGACAGCGCACTACCCGGAGAACGGATAAGGCGTAATGCTGAGATCTCTGAAGATGTTGAACGAGTGATAGAAGGGCGTGTAAAAGGAACAGCTGGCATACACAAGATTGATCTCGTTAAAAATGGCAAGGTCATCCATTCGCAAATATTTAGTGCAGTTCCAGAAGAGGAATCACCTCACCTATTAAAAGTAACGTTTTATTCCGATACCGTACCCTATCAAAGTCAACGAGATTTACCGCGCAATGGACGGGAATGGTTGGGATATTTTAAGAGCGAAGCCAAAATCAAGGGGGTAGACGCACCAGGATTTTTAGATTCTGCGAGACAGGGACTGTCACAGAGTCAACCTAATCGAGTAGATTTCATCACATGGACGAGGGGTTCTCATAGTGGTTTTTTAGTCGATCTAGTTGACATTAATGAGGATACGGTCTTTGAGATTAACTTGAAGGAAGGTCATGAAGATATTGATGTTAAACCGCTAACTCGTCAAGCCAGTCATATACCCTCGGTCAGGCAAATGATTCCCTATTTTGATCTTGTGGAGGGCCCGCAGCGCAGAAAGGTTGCTGTTAATGGTTATGATGATGAGATCACACTAGCGTTCGTCAGTCCACTGACCAAAAAAGATGCGAGCTTCCGATTTGTTGACAAGACAGAAATGAAAGAGGGGGATTACTATTATATTCGGGTGCAACAAATTGATGACCAAATGGCATGGTCAAGCCCGGTCTTTGTCGGTGGTTTCGATCAACCTTAGCCGGATATTCTGTTTATCAATATTTCTTTTACTGTCCTGTGCGAGCGATCAAAAACGTATCACCGACATCCAGCCAGCTGCCCTAAGTCTCTGGCAAATCGACCATGAGGATGCACAGGTTTATCTTTTAGGCTCCGTCCATGCACTAAAGCCAGAACACTACCCACTACCGATTTCCATCGAAGAGGCTTTCACTGCATCTGATAATGCCGTTTTTGAAATCGATCTTGCAAAATTGTCCTCCTATGAAATTGCCCTTGTCATGCAGGCCTTAAGCACTTTTCCCAGACCGCGGAGTTTGGAATCCGAATTGTCTCAATCAACCCTGACCTTACTCAGTGAATATCTAAAAAGAAATGATCTTAAGATGGCCAGTTTTAGCCAATTTAAACCCTGGCGGGTATCACTACAAATCGCTTTGCTTGAAATGTCGAGTTTTGGATATAAGACTGAACTAGGGATCGATCAGTATTTTCAAGATAAAGCGAGAGTGGAGGGTAAGCCTATTTATCAGCTCGAAAACTTTCGAGAACAGATAGCGCTTTTGGCGAGCGATTCGATCGAACTACAAGACTTGTCCTTACGGGCAACTATCATAGAAAGTGAATCAGTTGAAACGATGATCCGTGAATTAGTCAGCGCTTGGCAACGAGGCGCAGCTGATGAAATGTATAATCTGTCAACTCAAGATAAGGATAAATATCCTGAACTTAGTAATCAAATGGAAAGACTCTTAGACAAACGAAACGTCAAGATGGCGAAGACGATCTCTCAATATCTAGAGCAGGATGGGACTTACTTTGTTGTTGTTGGTGCCCTCCATATGGGCGGCCCAATGGGTTTAGTAAAATTACTCTCAAAAGATTATGTAGTTGAACAAATTTACGATACGCAGTGATGTCATTCAGCAAACGAATAATCTTGATTTAGCGCTTACAGAAAAACTACAATCTGGCAAGTGGTCAACTCAATGGCCTGCAATCCGTTTATGCAAAGCGTCAAGCATTGATTATAGTCATCCCAAACTATCTTATTCTTACCTGAAACGGATCACGTATCTTTCCTATCTGTGGAGTTTCCCCCATGCAAAATATTGCGCTGATACAATCTTGCTGGCATAAAGAAATTGTTGATCAATTTGGAATTGCCTTCCAAGAGCAGATTCAATCAAACGATCAGTCGAACAGTAAGTCAGAGGCGCAAACAAAGCAGATTGACGTATTTGAAGCACCTGGCGTAGTTGAAATTCCCTTATTGAGTAAACTATGTGCGAAGAAGAAAATCGATGATAAGCCTTATTATTCTGCCATCGTAGTAGCAGGACTCATCGTAGATCATGGTGTCTATCGACATGAATTTGTCGCGCAAACCGTAATGGATGCCATCATGAAGGTGCAAATGGATAATGAGATCCCAATAATATATGGAATACTCACCGCTCAGGATTTTATGTCAGATGGTCGTAATGCATTTTTCTTTGATCACTTTTCAGTAAAGGGTAGGGAGGCTGCTAACGCTTGTTTGCTTACGCTGTCTAATATTGAGCGTTTCGCTTAGAAAAGAATAATTATTTGATTAATAGGTGCTTCCAAGATAGTGCATTGCTATTCAAACTGACTCAGTTAAAGTCAAGAAAAAAGCAAGGTAGCTCAATGCTTCAAGTCGTCATCCTTTTATCCCTCCTGTTTATTTCTACTAGCGCAATATCTGAGGGCGTAAATTTAGATAGCAATAGCATTACCCTCAGCATGTCTAGCGAGCCAGGCACCCTGGATAGCTCAATAGTAGAAGGGTCTGTAGGAAGTATGCTTATTGGCAATTTCCAGGAAGGTTTGGTCAAACTGAACCGTCGAAGCCATATAGAGCCTGGTGTCGCGGAGAGGTGGGAGGTTGATGGTCTCAACGTCACCTTCTGGTTGCGTCAAGATGCGAAGTGGCATGATGGCAGTTTGGTTACGGCGCATGATTTTGTTTATGCATGGCGTAGATTAGTGGATCCCAAAACCGGCGCTGGTGGTTCCACCTTCTTTGCTTACATCTTTGAAAACGGCAAGGAAATATTGGCGGGAGATAAACCACCGGAATCGTTGGGTGTAGAGGTAATCAACGATTTCCAACTTAAGATCAGATTGAGTCGACCAACACCTTACTTTCTTGATGTACTTGCTGACTCGGTCTACTCCCCATTGCAACAAAAGTTCGTTGACGCGCAGGCAGGCCGATATGCAGCTGATGCGGATAATCTATTAGCAAATGGTCCCTTCTTTATTGAGAGCTGGGTACATGGCGCGTCAATTCGATTGACAAAAAACCCACACTACTGGAATGTTGACAATGTAATGTTAGATGCAATTGATTTCGCGTATATAACACCAGATATTCGATCGACATTTAATTTATACCGTAATGGCGAACTTGCCGCGTTAAATTTGAGCAAGACTATTCTGGATGAAGCCATGGAGGCAAAACTGCGAATCCGCAAGGCGCAGTCAAATTGTGCAAGCTGGTTTTTGATGAACTTTGATTCTGAGCGACTTACTAGCAATCTTAATTTTCGTCGCGCAATCAGCATGTCCATTGATAGAGATGCCTTCGTTAACGATATTATAGGCATGCCTGGGACAACAAGAATTGACAGTGTATTTCCCTCTGGTGTTTTGGGTCAGAATCAGTCATTCCAAAAGGAATTTCCAGCGCATTTTGCAAGTCGCGATATTGCAACAGCAAAGGTGTATCTGGAGAAAGTGAGGCAGGAGTTAAAACTTAAGGAATTTCCACCGCTTAATCTTCTCACAAATGAAACCACGCTTCTGCAGGCAGAGTTTATGCAGGCGCAGTTAATGAACGCGCTGGGCCTTGAAGTGAGAATAGATGTCCAGACGTTTAAACAATGGCTCGTCAAGGTGAGGGCTGGGGACTTCGATATTTCAAGAGATGGTTTTTGTAGCGGTGGGATGACAGATCCAGTCTATTGGGCAGGTATCTTTGAATCAACAAGCAGCTGGAATACCATTGGTTATCACAATCCACGTTATGATGAACTAATGGCGCTAACCCATAACAGCGGTAACCAGATTGAACGTATGACGGCATTTAGTGAAATGCAAAATATTCTGAATGATGATGTTGTCATAATTCCTACACATGAAAGTGCGATTGTCTATGTGCAAGATAAGCGAATCAAAAAGTTATCAAGATATCCTAAATTGAATTTTTCAGGGGGTAAGATAGCAAAATGACTTTAATCAAAGGTTAACATTAGCCAGCCGTCGTTAGTTGGGGACTAGAACGGATAGTGTGCCTTCTAGATTAGTGGGGACGTTTGCTGCGGTGGTGACAATTTCTATCTTGATATTGAACCAAACGGGCTTCGATTAGAGCAACAGCTAGACAAGCAGGCCAAATAATATAAATACAAGCAAATAAAACGACATAGATTGGACCGCGTTTTCCAGTGTGTAACAAACCACCATGAGGGTGACAGAGAATACAACGAAAGACTGTACTGCTAAATCACTCATCTTCAAGAGCCCAAGGTGAATATTTAAGTACTAGGCTAACGCATTGTTCTATTGATTCGCAGTGACAATTCATAAAAGTCATTTGATCGTATTCTAAAACGCCACCCTGTTGAAGAATAAGATATAGTGGCGTTTTATTATTAACCCAGCTAAAGCAAAAGGTAGATCCATTATATGGATATTAAAAAACTTGGTATGTGGTATTTCTTCGATACGATGTCTTCTGAGCAATCAGCCTATTGTGCAAAACGCATCGAATCATTGGGGTATGGGACCCTTTGGATTCCTGAAGTGATGGGCCGACATCCCTTTGCTCATGCAGCTTGGCTCTTGGCTAATACAAGCAGCCTCAATGTCGCGACAGGTATTGCGTCGATGTACAATCGCGAATCCGGTGTCACTGTTTCTGGGCAAAAAACACTGGCCGAACAATCAGGAAACCGCTTTTTATTAGGTTTGGGTGTTTCCCACCGCCCCATCGTCGAAGGTGTGAGGAAGCTTGAATATGGTAAGCCTGTTGCCACAATGCGTAAATATTTAGAAGACATGGACAAATCAATGTATATGTCATTTCCGCCCAGCGAAGAACCACCTCGCGTAATAGCAGCATTGGGTCCAAAAATGCTAGAACTTGCCAGAGATAAATGCACGGGTGCTCATCCCTATTTCTCTTCTCCCTCTCATACAGAGATGGCGCGAAAGATTCTTGGTCCAGATGCTATGTTGTGCGTGGAACAAAAAGTGCTAATAGAAAATGATGCTGACAAAGCCCGGACAACAGCAAGAGGCATTGCAAAAACTTATTTAGGCTTACCCAACTACCAAAACAATTGGAAAAGAATGGGTCTTAACGATAAAGATTTTGAAAATGGTGGGTCAGATAAATTTATTGACGAAACCTTTGCCTGGGGATCAGTAGAGAAGGTGAAAGACCGAATTGATGAACACTTTTCTGCCGGTGCGAGCCATGTATGTATACAACCGGTAAACCCAAATGGTGTAGTAGGTGATATTGATTGGGATGCATTGGAGAAACTAGCGCCTCAGGATTAAGAATCCAAAGCTAAGCGAATAGCATTTGCCAATTCAGATTGCCCATAAGGTTTCTTAAGAAGGGCTGTCTTTGGTAGCGTAGCAGCATCTAAGCCCAATTCAACTTCTTCGGCGAATTTATCAAAGCCACTTGCCATAAGGATTTTGAGCTTCGGGTATTTTTCCAATGCTGTTTGTACAAGTTGGTGGCCGTTCATGCCTGGCATAATGATGTCGGTGAATAACAAATTAATATCCTTATTTGCTTCCAAAATATCAAGTGCCTCCGATCCGGAACGGACAGAAAATGTTTGATAACCGAGCCGCTTAAGATTTAATTCTGCTAGCCTCACCAAGGCAGGCTCGTCATCTACTATAAGAACTCGCTCATTTCCTTCTGGTTGAGATACAAGGTGATTGGGAACATAGTTTTCATATGACTCTCTCTCCGAGGCTGGCAGAAAAATATTAAAACTGGTTCCAATACCAATTTCTGATTCTATCTGTATAGCACCGCCCCCCCTTTTAACAAAGCCATAAACCATACTTAAACCAAGGCCCGTGCCTTTGCCCTCGGCTTTTGTTGTAAAAAATGGTTCAAACGCTTTACTCTGTAATTCTGAAGGCAATCCCTCTCCAGAGTCCTTCACACTTATTACAATGTAGTCTTTTTGATCCATCCAATTGTCCGAGGCAACTACCGTTGCGGGAGGGGAATTTGGATCAAGACAAAAATGGCTTGTAGTGAGGGTTAAGGTACCGGAATCTTCCATAGCATCCTTTGCGTTAAGTGCTAGGTTCAGCAGCACATGTTCAAAATCACTAGCATTGACAAATACGGGGGGTATAACCTTGTCGAGATTCAGGGTGACCACGATCGATGCTGTAAGAGATTGGGTAATTAAGTCTCTCATATTAACAATGAGATTGTTGACATCTAACTGTTCTTCATTCGTGGACTTGCTGCGGGAGAAGCCAAGTAATTTATTGGTCAAATCGGCTCCCCGTTTGACTCCACCGAGTGCGGCAGCAACGATGCCTTTTAGCGCTGAATCTTCAGTTAGATCGCGATCTGCGATCTGCAAATTTCCCATAACAATGGTAAGAATATTATTAAAATCGTGAGCGATTCCGCTTGTTAGTTGCCTCACTGCCTCCATCTTTTGTGATTGCTGTAGCGCAATCTCGACTTGTTTTAGATCAGAGATGTCTGTGATAATGCCGAAAAAACCACGGACAATACCAACGTCGTCAATATCAGGAACGTAAGAAATCTGAACATCTCTTGCATCACCATTTGGGTAATCCGTATGTCTCTCAAAGATGATATGTTCACCGTTTGCTGCTCGTAATACTTTGCTTTGAATAAGTGAGTAGCTTTCTTCTCCAGCAACTTCTATTAAGGATTTACCTATCACATCTTTGGCGTTTACTTTGATCCAACCTGCATAAACCTCATTCATAAACCGATACTGTTGGTTATTATCGGTATAGGTAAATCCACCAGAAAATGCATTCATCAAATTTTGAAAAAACTTTTCTGACTGAATAAAATCCAACTCTGCTTTTCGCTGCAGGCTTATGTCACGGCAGCTGGCGGTGACAGCCGCTATTTCACCCTTGTCATTAACTATTCCTTGACCTTTTTCTTCTATCCAAATTGGATTGCGGTCTGAGGGAATGAGTCTATAGGTGATCTCATAGGCACAACCGCTGCTGACACATTCCTCAATCAATCTTTTCAATATAGCGCGGTCCTGAATATGGACATTCTTCAGATAGCTTGAAAGTACCACCGTTTCATTATAATCGGTACCTTGTAATCTGTGCATTCCCTTTGAAAAATCCAACTTTACTCCGGGTAGTTGCATCTTCCAGGTTCCCATGAGCGCTATCACTTCAGCCTCAGCTAGCATAGCTTCACTTCTTGCTAAGGCTTGTTGTGTTTCAACCTTGATCGAAACATCCCGGATTATTGATTGAACGGCATGTCGTCCTTTCCAACGGACATAATGAGACGAAACTTCTATAGGTAAAGTCCGACCATCAGGTAGGGATGCAATATATTCCTTAACGGGTAGCTTATCGCCACCTGCCGCTATGTGCTGCATTCTTGCTTCTATTTCTTGCCCATCACACGAAAAAAATCATTAGCTAAGTGTCCGATGATTTCTGACTTCTCACTCAAGCCAGCTAACTTTATCAAGCGATCGTTGGCAAAGGCGATGACACCATCCTGTGTTATAGCAACGCCATCTGGCATTCCTTCTACAAGGTCTCGGTACCTGACTTCTTCTTCACTGCGTAAACGTTCGGCCAATTGACGATTGCTTCGTTCGGTTGCAATTGAAAGCAAACTCGCCATAGCCATACTAAATTGCTGTTCCTCAATGCTCCAATCTCGGGGTGGACCCACATGTTCAAAACAAAGAACGCCCGCTAGTTTTCCATCAAACTGAAAAGGCGCATCTAACATCGAAGAGATATTATTAGAGGGTAGGTATTCAATGACCAGTTCGCGACATCGAGGATCAGACATGACATCGTTCATGACAATGACATTTTCTTTATCCAATGCGCCTAAATAGGATGCAGCCGAATACCCGTCAAGTACTGCACCTTTATGGTGTTGCTGAGTGCTTTGATCCCAAAGATCGAGACAAGAAATATTTTTGACAGGCTCTCTACTGTAAAGCCAGGTACTTACGCGCTGACAGTTCAGTGCTTCTGCAGCGAGCTCTCCAATATAATGGGCTACTTCTTTAAAGTCAGCTCCAGCAAAGCGCTCATCGTGCGCAATTGCACTTAGGGCATCTGGCTAGTTTTTTGAGCTTTGGAATCGCGAGCTTTCTTTCAACATATTCAATTTGCCCGAAATATTACATTTGAGATTGTCTTAGATATAGGGAGTATAATAAACGTTCGGCAAAAAAGTATACTTTTTGGCGAGGCAGATTAATTAACGCATACTCAGTAATTCAGGCTGAATATTGTGACTCAAGTAATTGAAAGGATCTTCTGGATTTCCCATATATCTAATTTCAAAATATAGCCCCGCCTTATCTTGATTAAACATTTGACCAATATCACCAATTAGTTGGCCTCGTTGAACTGTGTCGCCTTCATTGACATAGTTGAACTGATTATTAGCATAAACCGAGACAAGTTCATTGTCGTGCTGAATAACAATGACATTACCATATCCTCTAATCTCTTTTGCACTGTAAAGCACGATGCCATCATTGATGGCTAAAACAGGATCGCCCAATTCGGCACTGATGCTTATTCCCCGGTGGTGGGGCTCGTATTGAATTGATTGCGTATCTAGCATGTTAAAATTTACTGGCCAGGCATGATCCTTTGATTGATGTTTACCGGATAGATGTTTAAGAACGAGCATTTTATTTGCTTTGGGAATCTGCAAGGGGCTTTGAGCGAAGGTAATATGCTCATCTGTTGAACTCGAGATAGAAGCATCTACATTTTCATAACCCACAAAAGCGAGGCTGGTAAGAAAAACTGCGAAGAAAGAGGATAGAACCGCCTGCTTACTATTTTCCATCCAATTTGCTTTTTTGGGTTGCTCGCTCTGTTTCTGACTATGTTTAAAACTCTGCAGGGTCTTCTGCGTCTCCCTCATGGCTTTGGTTGAATCCTTCATTGCCATTCTCATTTGCTGCAGGGTTTGCTTGGTTTCTGTTTCATTACATTTAAGGGCGCCAATAGATTCTTGATATTTTGCTTCCCTTAGCACAACGGAGTTTTCTAGAGAGAAGAGCCGCTCCGAATAGCCGTGCAAGTTTTCTTCACCTTCTTGCACAGAAGACTTAAGCCGGTAGTTATATTTTATTAGCTCTTTGTTTCTTTTCTCAGATTCAGCGATTTCTTTCTTAAGGGTACGATTAGATTCTACGACGTCTCCAAGAGAGTGTGATAGGTCATCCACTATAATCGATAGAGCTTCTACTGATTGTTTATTCGGTGAGGATGATTGTTGATTTCGAATATTGGCCTCTAGATTGTTTAATCTGGCTTTCAGTAAGTCACTTTGTTGGTTATCTGATTTGTCTTGGCCATCAATTTTGCTTTCTACTAAGGTTCTATAGTTCCCGAGTTTATGGTTAACCTCGTCTAAATCTTGCCGATGATGTTCACGGTTTTCTGTTGTTTCACGCTGAAGAGATTGGTGTAAGGCACGTTGTTGTTGTACAAACTCCCAGTTTTTAGTAAGCATCTCACTACTTTCTTCTCTGAGTGCGTTAATCTCGTCAGTAATATTTTGATTTAATTGGTAAAACTCAGAATTGAGATCGTTAACTATGTTGCGGTTTTGCAGTATTTTTTCGTTCTGCTTCTTTTGTTTCTGGTCAAGTTCTGCGCTTAATTGAGCTCTGATCTCTTCAGCTAAAAGAGCAAGGGAGTTGGTCATACTCTCTTTTAAATTATTTAAGTCTTCATTCAGTGTTAATTTATTGGACGCAATAGTTGACTTGATTTCTCTCTCAAGCGCATGGGTTTTTCCTAACTGGCGATCGAGTAATTCATCTTTAACGTTGTCTTGATGAGATTCTAGCTTATCTAAACGCACATCGTGGTCCACGAAATTACTCTCTGTTTTTCTAACGCGAAACTCGAACTGAGTGATGGTTTCTCTGTATTGATTCAAATCTGATTGGTAGTTCTCTATTTTGCTTTGATAATCGCCCAATATTCCGCTGTGACTCGATGTACTGCGTTTGCAAAGACTCAGCTCGTCACCGTATTGTGCTAAACGAGACTGACATTCATCAATGCTGGACTGGAATTCTTTTACACCGGTTCTGAGGGATAACATATCTCGAATATCAGCTTGTAAGGTTTTCGATTCTTCCAATAAGTTATGCGCAGATAGTTCTGTTTGTTTGTGGGCGTTTGTTGTTGCCTCCAGCCCCCGCATAAAATCATCATTTATTTGCCGAGATTGGCTAATGCATCCTTTCAATTGCAAATACGCGTCCCTAGAGCTATCGGCAACTTCACTTGATTCCTGCTTTAGAGATTCTAGGGCGACAAATTCTTCGCTTGCTTGGCTATAGAGGGTTTTCATCTCGCTGCTAGAGTTTTGAAGATCCGTGTGAATGACCATGGTTTCTTCAACGACTTGACGGGCTTCTGCTGCTGCAAGTCGAGAGTCCGCGCTTGCTTGCGAGACATCATCTCTAGCAAATTCTAACTGGAGTAGGGCCTCTTTGACTTCTTTGGAAAGATCTAGAGAATGCCGATTGATATTTTCTGACTCTGCTAATGTTGTGTTTGTCTTGTTGAGGGTCATCAACATTTGTTCGTTTAGCACCTGTGCGCCCGCATTTAACTTAGTTGTATCCTCATTCAGAATTTTACCTTGCCGATTGGTTTGATTTGTCTCATCTAATTGATGTTGCTTTTTTTCGTAGAGGCTCTCTAATTGCCTTTTTAAGGCGGTCAGTCGTTCGACAAGAGAGCAATTGTCTGTATTTATCTGATCGAAGTTCTGATTTATTACTCTAATTTCTTGATGAAGTGAAAGAGAGTGATTATTGATTTCTTGAGACAATGATTGTGTATTAATACTTTCTTTCTGAATCGTTAAGGACTGCTTATTGATACTTGCACCGGTTTTAATCAATAGTTTGCTTTCTGCATTTAACTCCTCAGTTTGACATTGAAGCTCACGAGTATCATCGCCAACTGTGGTCTTTATCCGCTCTATCTCCTCCAATGCAATAGTGATTTCATCGATTGCATGGTGACATTGGCCGTGTAGGTCAAAACTTTCAACATTGAGCGCTAAGCCTTCTTTGACTAGCCGACCGGTTGTATCATTTAGGGCAGCCGTTTCATCAAAAAGGTCCTGACTTTTATTGAGGGTTTCGGTCATTCGGCTTGCTAAGGTTTCAGCGACTACTTCGGATTTTTGTGCAATCTTTAGCGATAGGTGTGCGTTATGTTTGACGCTGTCATTCAGTTTTGAATTTGCTTTCTCAATAGCATCTCGGAGCTCGACTTTTATGATATCGCCGTGGTGATCATTAAAACCTTTTAAATTGGATACCGCTTCCATTTCAAGCAGAGTGATATCACGCTTCACATTTTCTCGTAATTTTTCATGTTCATTTTGGTTTTGTTCTACATGGGTATTTATCTGATCTTTTATATCCAAAAATTGTTCAGCATTGCTCTCACTTTGCAAAATAAGTGTTTTGCTTCGTATATTTAAATCTCTTGTTTCATTAAATTGTACACTTGCCTGATCACAGGTCTGCTGTGATTGGGTCGTCACGTTTTCTGCTTTTTGTTCGATGGCAATAATCTTTTGTATCTGAGTATTACCCTTAGCGTTTATTTCAGCGCTTTTCTGCGCTAGGAGTTGAAGCTCCACTTTCGTTGGCTCTAGCTCGTCTTTGAGAGTACAAATTTGTTGGCTTATGACAAGGCTATCTTTGTGAGTAGCATCGATATCACGGTTAAGCTTAATACTGGTGGTGCTTGACTGCAGTGAATCAATGTTTAACGATCGCGTTTTCTGATTTAATCTATCGGTAGCTACATGTTGAGTTCGCGTGAGTTTGCTTAGATATTTAGATTCATCTATTAGTGCATTCGAGGTCGCGTTAAGGTTTTCTGATGTATGATTGATTTTCTTGCTTGATTCAAGCGAGCGGCGTGTTTGGCGATTGAGCCTTTCTGCATCGGTGATTGTACCAGCGGTAACTTCATTCATCCGTTCGCTGCGTTCATTTATTCGCAGGGCATTTTGGTTTAATTCTTCCGTTAGATTCTTCAATACATGGGCTTTGTCATTTGCCCTCTGGAATTCGTTGTTAAGATGCATCCACTCTTTAATGGGAGAGTCTTGCATAACAGCAATTTTTTGTGCGTTGACATCCCGCTTTTCACTTTGCTTTAGAAAAGAGAGTTTTCTCTCCAACCAAAAAACGCGATATTCCAAGGCTTTTCGAGATTTGGGTAACTTTTTTGTCGTATTTGTCATCGGTTTTCTCAAGTGTCTTTGTGTCAAAAAATCGCCGCCATACCTACTATATATAGACTATATTTCCTTATTGTCAAATATTTGGTTCATTTAACGCTGATGTGCGTCAGCGAAATAACGAAATGACGAAATAACATAGTTATTGTGAAGTCAGGCTGATGTCTCTATTCTTCACTTTGATAAAAAATCGAGATAATCTATGAAATACCTTCACACCATGGTCCGTGTATCTGACATTGATCTATCTTTGGCTTTTTACTGCACGCATTTAGGCTTGGAGGAGGTAAATCGATATGAGAATGAAGCAGGTAGATTTACGCTCGTTTTCCTTGCAGCGCCAGGTGATGCTGAAGCACAAGTGGAATTGACCTACAATTGGGATTCTGAGGACATGGCAGATAGCAACAGAAATTTTGGGCATTTAGCGTATTCGGTTGAGAATATCTATGAGACCTGTCAAAAGCTTATGGATGGTGGTGTTGTGATTAATCGACCACCGAGAGATGGACACATGGCATTTGTAAAATCCCCAGATGATATTTCCATCGAGCTTCTTCAAAAAGGAAAACCATTGCCATCGCAAGAGCCTTGGGTTTCTATGGAAAATACGGGTAAATGGTAAGTGACGACATTTTATTTAATTAGACACGGTCAAATTGATGCCAATGTCAATCGCCTGTGGCATGGATCAACTGATAGTCCCCTGAATCAAACGGGTATTCGTCAGGCCGAGAAAATGGCCAGCACCATTATTAAAAAATATCCTTCTATATCAAAAATATACAGTAGTCCATTAAAGCGAACGCTCAATACTGCTTTGGCCTTATCTGCGCAATTTGATCTAGAACCCGTTCTACATTCTGGCTTAAAAGAATACAGTGTGGGTGAGTGGGAAGGGCATGACTATGCTGTCATCATCAACGATTATCAATTTATGGCCAGTCTAGAAAAAGATAATGATTTCGCCCCGCCAGGAGGAGACTCTTTGAATGAGGTACGAGATCGTATTTTAGCCTCATTTGAGGAAATTAAAGTAAAACACCCCGGTGAGCACATTGCTATCGTAAGCCATGGCGCGGCAATTGCTATTGCGCTGTCGTTCATTTTTAAGGGACAGGCATTTCCGTTCTACGAATATCATATGGATAATACCGCATTTAGCATTTTGCACTGGGGAGAAAAACCTGAATTGCAGCAATTTAATCAAACGCCTCATTTATAAGCGCTGTATAGCGGCTTTGGATAGAGCTTGGATTAAATTGGGTAGAAAGAATAAGATACAAGTTAGACATTGTAATAAGGAATGTTTGTGGTAGATGCAGTAGATGAGCGTGGTGACGGCAAGACAGAGGGCGTTGCTCTCAATATAGCCCTCGGAATTGATAAGGATGAGATCATTCAATCGATTCAGGATTTGGTCGACCAGTTGACACAGCATCCTAAGGCCTTGTCAGATGTTTGGCAGGAATTAATGACCTCCACCGTGTCGATAACCATGGGCTTGAGTTCCCTAGATTTGAGTAAGGACCGTCGGTTTGCCGATCCTGCTTGGCAAGAAAACCCCTTTTATCGGCGCCTAGGGCAGTATTATCTGGCATTTTGTAAAGCCCTTGATACCTGGCTCGAAAGCAGCGAGCTAGAAGACATGAGCGACAAGCGCGCACGTTTCTTGTTGGGCATCCTTAAAGACTTATTGGCTCCCGTCAATAATATGTATTCAAATCCTAGAGCCCTTAAAGCGCTCTTTGATAGTCGAGGTAAGAGCCTCGTTCAAGGTTTAAAGAATTTTTTAGATGATATACGTCACAATCATGGATACCCCGCTGTAGCGGATCGTAATGCTTTCGTTATCGGTGAAGGTGTAGCTGCCAGTAAAGGATCCGTCATTTTAAAGACTGATTTGATTGAGCTTATCCAATATGAGCCGACGACAGAAAAAACCCACCAAACACCGTTTCTCTACGTATTTAGTCAAGTAAATCGTTTTTATTTAGGAGATTTAACGCCAGATCGTAGTTTGTTTCAGGAATTGCTAGCCGCCGGTATTCCCGTTTTCGCGGTTAGTTGGAAAAACCCCACTAAAGAAAATAAAGATTGGTCCCTAGAAACCTATTCATTAGGTGTAATCGAGGCAATCAACGTTATTCGTGAGGTGTCGGGTGCTGAGAAGGTCAATTTAATGGGTCTCTGCGCTGGCGGTATAACGACAGCGGGCGCTGCAGGCATACTTAATGCGCGAGGCGATGACTGGATCAACAGCCACTCTCTCTTCGTGAACATTCTAGATAATCGGCCTCAAGACAGCGATTTTGGTCTTTTTGTCTCAGCGAGATCAATAGAAACACAGAAGGAGAGAGTTCGGTCCTCTGGAATATTCGATGAGAAGGACGTTTTCGAAATGTTTGCTTGGCTGACGCCAGAGGAAAGCGTGATGTCTTTCTATAGAGACAACTATTTATTGGGTATGCCACCGCCTAAACACCCGCTCTTATTTTGGTCTATGGATTACACAAGGGTTGCAGCAGGTTTACAATGCGATTTTCTGGATCTTGCGTGGGAGAATAAAATGGCCAAACGAGAGTTGCGGATGTCCAATAAAACCATTGATTTAACCAAGATTACCCATGATGTTTACATCATGGCAGGCAGTACTGATCATATAACCCCATGGCGTGGATGTTACAGAACAACTGAGCTTTTTGGGGGTGATGTCGAATTTGTCCTTACTAACCAAAACCATACTCAAACGATTAGTAATAAGCCAAATAAGTATATGAAGTACTGGATAGCAGACGAGTTGCCAAAGGAAGTTGATGATTGGATAACCGCAGCCGAAGAAGTGAAGGGTTCTTGGCGTGTACACTGGATAGATTGGCTTAAGACACGTTCAGGAGAAGAAGTAGAAGCAGAGAGGACAATGGGATCAGAAGATTACCCTCCCATATACTCAGCACCAGGACAGTATGTCCTTGGTTAGAAGAAAAGGCACAACCTTTATCTAAATAATAAAACTGAAAGGGATTCAGATGGCGACCTATATCATGTTAAGTAACCTAACCGAGTATGGACGGAAGACACTAAAAGAGCGGCCCGAGCGCCTCAAAGAGGTTAACAAAGAAATTGAATC
>JBLHIH010000046.1:0-26896 GCA_047616645.1 Flavobacterium sp.
GATGAAAACGAAACTCGGCAGATGTTATTTACTGGATATACTTTTCCGGGTCCTGCTGCAATCAGATACCCACGCGGAAAAGGTCCTGGCACCATAATTGATAAAGAAATGACGGCGCTAGAAATCGGCAAAGCGCGCCAACTTAGAAAGGGCACCAGGATTGCCATTTTAGCTTTTGGATCCATGGTAAACCCAGCCCGCATTGTTGCCGATCAACTTGATGCAAGTCTCATAGACATGCGCTTTGTTAAACCACTTGATGAAGCTTTGATACAGGATATGGCCATCAATCACGAATTGATTGTTACCATTGAAGAGAATAGCGTTCTAGCTGGAGCTGGTTCAGGTGTAAGTGAGTTTTTGCATGGACAGGGGCTTGTCGTGGACATCCTACATTTAGGCGTTCCGGATCGATTTATTTCACAGGATAAGCCAGACAATATGCTGGCTGAATGTGGCTTGAATGTTGACGGGATATTAGAGTCGATCAGGAATAGGGTGTCTGAGTATGAGAAGAATTCATCCATGATTTAGCAAAGTGCGTTGGGTGCACACTGAGTGAGCATCGAGCGTTAGCGCCGCTGGAATGGAGTCAGAGAGACTACTTAGTCTTAGAGAACATATGCCCGAGTTTGCCTGCTTTGGTCGCCAGATATTTTGCATTGTGATCATTGTGGCCTGCTTCTATTGATAGGCGATCAACAATTTCAATGCCAAGTTTAGTTAAGGCTGTCACCTTCACTGGATTGTTAGTCATTAATTGGATTTTACTGATTTGAAAATGAGCAAACATGCCCTTGCATATAGAATAATCTCTCAAGTCCGCATCAAAGCCTAATCGCTCATTTGCCTCTACAGTGTCTGCACCTTGATCTTGAAGTGCATAGGCACGTACTTTGTTGATAAGTCCAATGCCTCGGCCTTCTTGGCGTAGATATAAAATTATCCCTGTTCCATTTTCTGATATCTTACTAAGGGCTGTTTTTAACTGAGACCCACAATCACAACGCATGCTAAACAGGGCATCACCTGTCAGGCATTCTGAATGCACACGGCACAAAGCCGGCTGTGCGTGACTCACATCACCCAAGGTAATAGCAACATGCTCTTGTCCGGTTTCTGAATCCTCAAAACCATGCAGCATGAATTCGCCAAAAGGAGTTGGCAATTTAGAACTGGCGACGTAGATCGCTGTCACAAGGTTCTCCCTTAGTGATCTTATCTATTAAAAAATCTAATTTTATCAGGTCGTTAAAGGTAACATCTACTGCTATATGTCATTCTAAGTGTTATTTTTTTCGAGATTCACTTCGTGAATAGTCTACTTGTCCCATTAAAAGTTACCTTTAAGCTGCATTACACCAGAGGATTCTTTGATATCAACATTTCTTAAAAAAGACATCCCCAAGAGTATATCAACAGGATAAACCCCATCTATGACTACAGCTTGCACGTTACGAACGGCAATCCCGCCTACACTCACTGTATCTAAAGTCACGAGTTGAGATCCCACCTTACCACCGGCAGTTTCGACTTGAGTGCTGCGGTTATTACTGAATATCAATTCCTAGAGATTGCGCTCGTGTCTCGTTAATTGCGACAACATTAGCGCCAGTATCAACTAAGAACGAAACTGAATGGCCATTAATACTTCCACTTGTACGATATTGATCGAGCTTGTTTAATACAATTGAGACGCTAATGTTTTCCGGAACGGTAAAAGAAGCACTAATTCTCTTACTCAAATTAAGGGTAATAGTTTTCCCTTGATGAGATATGATCGCCTCTTTACTACTTGCAGAAATTAACTTTACCCCTTCGGGTGATTGTTGGCCAGCTTTCAGTATTATTTGCTTTCCTGAAATATCGAGCATGGCGGCATCTTTGAATAGCGCCAAGACATCGACGCTCACCTCAACAGCAGCAATGTTGGAAGATAGCATTAGGATTGTAAGAGATAAAAGTTTTTTCACGGTACTCTTCAAAAGAATTCCAGCCCAAAAGATGCAAGATGAATTATGCCCAAACTAATAAGTCCTGCAACGACATCATCGAGCATAATGCCGTAACCCCCTTGTAAATTTTTATCCAACCAACCTATCGGCCAGGGTTTTAGAATATCAAAAAATCTAAATAAGGCAAAACCAATAGGTAGCCAGTACCAAGCTTCGGGTAACATGAATAGGGTAATCCACATTCCAACAAACTCATCCCAAACAATGCACGCTGGGTCCTTTATTTTCAGGTCATCCGCAACCCGTTGACACAGATAGATGCCAAAAGGAATCGATAGCAATACGAGGCCAAGATATATCCAGTGCCCTGCCTGAATAAACAGGAAGTAGAAGGGAATGGCAGCGAGAGATCCAACTGTCCCAGGCATTCGCGGGGATAAACCCGAGCCGCAGCCTAGGGCAAGGAAATGCCAGGGATTGCTTAGCTTTGCTTTCATATAAGTTGGATACTAGAAATGTTGATAGCCCTCAGTTTCTTTATACAATCGACCTTGTTTATCTGCAATTTGTACGTCCGAACCCGAACATAGATTACCTACCTTCGTCAGTTTAAGACCTAAGGAATGAGACAATTCTTGCACCTTTGCTGCGTACGCTTGTGGACAAGTAAAACAAAGCTCGTAGTCGTCGCCACCTTGCACGGCCTTTCCCCGCGCTACTTCTAGCCCAAAAGTTTTAATCAAAATTGAAGACAATGGCAGATGTTCAAGACTAATCAAAGCACCACAATCGCTAGCGTGACACAAATGCTTAAGGTCGGCCGCAAAGCCGTCTGAAATGTCTATTGCGGAACTCGCAATTTCTCTGAGGGCAATGCCGAGCTCAATTCGTGGTTTCGGCTTGGCGTATCGCTCCAATAGGGGCAGTTGTTTTTCTATCGTATTTTGTTCCAATAAGGCGAGCCCTCCAGCAGCATCACCAATATGTCCACTGAGGTAGATATCATCATCAATATTCCCGCCTGAGCGCAGAATGGCGGAATGGCGGGGCAGCATACCCATGATATTAACAGTAAGAGAAAGCGGCCCTTTTGAGAGGTTACCTCCCACCAAGGGGATTTGATATTCCTCGACCCAAGTATTTAATTCATCGGAAAACCCTTGCAACCAAGCTTCAGTAAATTCAGGAGAGGTGATGGCGAGCGTAAAGCTATGAGGTTTTGCACCCATAGCAGCAAGATCGCTCAGGTTGGCCGCCATCAGTCGAGCAGCAATCAATTCAGCATTTGCTGCTATAGGAAAATGGACTCCTTCGACAAAGGTGTCCGTTGAAACACACATCTGAAAATTATCAGGCAGACTGATTACAGCGCAATCATCTCCCGAACCGATGACGATGTGATCGTGTTTAAGCGTGATCTTATTCGCAAAGAATCGTTGGATAATGTCAAATTCATTCACAGAAGGTTAACCTCTGAAGGAAATCGTTAGCGGTGACCAAACTCACTTTCGCGGTGATCTTTTGCTAGTTTATCGAGCACCGAGTTGATCAATTTATGACTTTCAGCAGCACCAAAGCGCTTCGCTAATTCAACGCCTTCGTTAATGACCACTCGATAAGGAATATCAATTCTCTCGCTAAGTTCAAACGACCCAATAAGTAAGGCAGCAACTTCAACAGGATCTAGTTCTTCATACTTTCGGTCTAACTTGGGTGCAATCAGGTCTGCGAGCTCACCTTTTCTGCCGTTAATCCCAGACAACAATTCATGTAAATACTCCGTATCTACATTTTTCATATCGTGATCTTGGAAAAGTTGAGTTTCAACTTCCGTAGCAGTACATCCAGATAGCTTCATTTGATACAAAGCCTGCAATACAAATCTTCTGGCTTTACTTCTAGCCGCTGGTGTTTGCTTACTCATAAATTTCGCATCAAACTGACCATCTCGAGTGCAGACATTGCGGCATCTGCTCCTTTGTTTCCGGATTTTGTTCCGGCGCGCTCTATGGCTTGCTCTATAGAATCCGTTGTCAATACGCCAAAGGCGATGGGTATCTCCTCCTCTAGTGATATTCTTGCAAGACCGCTCGCACATTCTCCTGCAACAAAATCAAAATGAGGTGTTCCTCCCCTAATAACCGCGCCTAGTGCAATAATCGCATCACAGGTTTTGGCTTGTGCAATTTTCTTCGTTGCCAAGGGCATTTCAAAAGCGCCGGGCACACGGACAATAGTAATATTATTTTCACTCACACCATGTCGCGTCAGCGCATCCAATGCACCGTTTAACAAACTTTCAACAATAAAGCTGTTAAATCGAGCCACTACAATTACAAATTTTGCAGTGACAGCAGAAAAATCACCTTCGATCGTTTTCGCCATTTCTAATCCTATAAACCTAATTCATTCAACAAGTCTTTATTCACTTCTCTTAACAAAAGCCTGAGCACTTATTCTAATATCATTACCCAATTGACGAATATCCATAATTTCCAATTCAGGCACTTCTTCCATCAAAGCGATTTCTCCCATTTTTAGTAGAGAACGAGAGGTATGTCCCATCAACTTTGGTGCGAGGTAGATAATAAATTCATCTACAAGCTGACTAGACACTAAACTTCCCGCTAGGGTTGCGCCACATTCAAACAAGATTTCATTACAATCCCGTTTGGCGAGCTCTCGAAGTAGTGCGGATAAATCTATTCTTCTATTTCCGTCAGCCGCTAATTGTACCTGTTCAACGCTTAAGTGGGCAGTATTCTTCGGATCATTTAAGGTTGCGAGCAACAAATTGGGGTTTGAGAGCAGTTTAGTATTCAGCGGTATTCTTTTTTCAGGATCAAGTACGACTATCTTCCTGTCTACTTCTGAGGCAAGTTGAGAGAATTCGATATCAAGCTCATCTTGCCTAACACTTAAGGCTGGATTGTCCTCAATTACGGTTTGTACTCCCGTCACGATAGCCGAACTTCTCGCGCGCAATCGTTGTACGTCACGCCGCGCTTCAGGACCAGTAATCCATTGGCTCAGCCCATTCTTTAGTGCTGTTTTACCATCCAATGACATCGCCATCTTTAAGCGGACATAGGGCATCTGTGAATCGAATTTTCGAATGTGACCCGGATTTAATGCACGCGCTGATAGTTCAAGTACCGGGCCATCGATCTGTATACCCGCATTTCGTATTTTCGCCAAGCCTAATCCACGATTCTCTGTATGGGGATCTTCCATTCCATAGACAACCCGACTAAGCCCGGCTGCGATCAGCGCATCGGCACAGGATGGCGTTCGACCACTAAAACTACAAGGTTCTAATGTGACGTAGGCTGTTGCACCCAATGCCAAAATCCCAGCATCAAGGAGCGCATTTGCCTCTGCATGACCTTGGCCTGTTCGTAGGTGAAAACCTTTACCAACAATTTCACCTTTCTTAACAAGCACACATCCCACACGAGGATTTGGGTGTGCGGTATACAACCCGCGTTCAGCTTCTCGAAGTGCCAAACTCATAAATTCGACATCGCTTTTAACTTTCACCTTTGTTCTCTTCCTTGCGTCCTTCTCGGCTTGATTGTTTGGTAGCTTGATTGCCAGAGTTTTGTATGCGGTCTATTTCATGCTTAAACTCATCGATATCTTGAAAGCTACGGTAGACCGAGGCAAAGCGAACATAGGCCACATCGTCCAACTGACGCAATTCATTCATCATAAGCTCACCAACGACCCTGGTTTTTACTTCTCTCTCCCCCATCGCCCGAAGCGCATGCTTGATATGATTAAGCGTCGATTCGACCATTTCCATACTCACGGGTCTTTTTTCGATGGCCCGCAGTAAACCACTGCGTAGTTTTTCTTCATCAAAAGGTTGCCGGCTTCCGCTCGACTTAATCACTCTTGGCAATACCAACTCTGCACTTTCAAATGAAGTAAACCTTTCACCGCATTCAAGGCATTCTCGACGTCTTCGAACCTGATCACCTTCAGAAACGAGACGAGAATCAATTACTTTGGTTTCACTGTTTTCACAAAACGGACAATGCACTTTCTTTAACCCTAAGATAATTGCCTTTATTCTACTCTAATACCTTACAGTTCTCCCCACGAACCCATAGCCTTTGCTAATATGGTTTCTTTTTCGAGCATTCATCATGGCCCAATACGTCTTTACGATGTCTCAAGTCGGCAAGGTGGTCCCACCTAACCGCGTTATCCTTAAGGATATTTCACTTTCGTTTTTCCCCGGTGCAAAAATTGGCGTGCTCGGTCTAAATGGATCAGGCAAGTCCACACTTTTAAGAATAATGGCGGGACTGGACAAGGAATACCTAGGAGAGGCTAGACCTCAGGATGATCTGAAGGTGGGATACCTACCTCAGGAGCCAGATCTTGACCCAACAAAGGATGTTCGCGGCAATGTTGAAGATGGCGTTCGTGAAACAAAGGATCTTTTGGATGAATTTAACCTGATAAGCGACAAATTTGCGGAGCCAATGTCAGATGATGAAATGACACAATTATTAGAGCGCCAAGGAGAACTGCAATTAAAAATTGATGCGGTTAATGCTTGGGAACTCGATAGGAAAATAGAAATAGCCGCCGACGCCTTAAGATTGCCACCATATGATGCAGATGTAACAACCTTATCTGGCGGCGAAAGGCGTCGTGTCGCTCTATGTAGATTGCTGATTTCCAATCCAGACATGTTGTTATTGGACGAACCAACCAATCATCTTGACGCCGAGAGCGTTGCCTGGCTTGAGCGCTTTCTTCAAGACTTCAGTGGCACCGTTGTCGCCATTACCCACGACCGCTATTTTCTCGATAATGCTGCTGGATGGATCCTTGAATTAGACCGAGGTCACGGTATTCCTTATGAAGGAAACTATTCAGATTGGTTATTCGCAAAAGAACAAAGACTGGCCACTGAGCAAAAGAAAGAAGTGTCCAGGCAAAGATCAATAAAGACTGAACTCGAATGGGTGCGGGCACAACCAAAAGCAAGACACGCTAAAAACAAAGCCCGCCTTGCAAGATACGAAGAAATGAATTCACAGGATTTTCAGGAACGAAATGAAACCTTAGAGCTTTACATCCCACCCGGACCTCGACTTGGAGATTTGGTACTAGAAGTAAATGGTATTAGTAAATCTTTCGCTGACCAATTGCTAATTGATGATTTGAGTTTTGCCGTTCCTAAGGGCGCAATTGTCGGCATAATCGGTGGAAATGGTGCGGGAAAGTCGACTTTGTTCAAAATGATTAGTGACCTCGAAAAACCCGACAAAGGTGATTTAATATTGGGAGAGACTGTCGTCCTAGGATATGTTGACCAATCTCGAGATACCTTGTCCGATGACAAGAACGTATGGCAGGAGATCTCAGAAGATAACGAAATACTTAAAATTGGTCGATACGAAACTTCCTCAAGAGCTTATGTTGGCAGATTTAATTTTAAGGGAAACGATCAACAAAAATTGGTAAAGGATTTATCTGGTGGCGAGAGAAACCGAGTCCACCTGGCAAAACTATTAAAAAAAGGCGCGAACTTTCTTTTATTGGATGAGCCAACAAACGATCTGGATGTTGAAACACTAAGGGCATTGGAAGACGCGATTGAAGCATTCCCGGGCGCTATCATGGTCATCTCCCACGACCGATGGTTCCTCGACAGAATTGCTACTCACATACTCGCCTTTGAAGGTGATAGCCAAGCTACTTGGTTCGAAGGAAACTATTCAGAATACGAAGCAGATCACAAAAAGCGATTGGGAGATTCTGGTGTAACACCAACACGGGTGCGCTACAAAAAGTTAGCGTAGATTGCCTTAAAATATTTATTTTAGAAACGTTGCACTCAAAAATTGCACTAAAAAATTGCACTAAAAAATGACAGACGCTAATAATGGCATAAATTTAGATTAGGAGAAAATCTATGAAAAAACGCTCTATGCTCTCAATGCTTTCTCTTTTGATTTTTGCGATGGTTTTCATTAGCGAAATTGTTTTTGCTTCTTCCAATATTTCGGCAATGGAAAGTCAAATTGTTAAAAAAATCGAACTCAATGAATCGAGTGCAATTAGCTTATTAGAACGTGTGGTTAATATAAATAGCGGGACAATGAATATCGATGGTGTTAGAAAAGTAGGCAGTATTTTTGAAGACGAATTCAAAAAGCTAGGGTTCAAAGTCACATGGATAGATGGAAAGCCATTTAAGCGCGCCGGGCATTTGCTAGCGGAATATGGCACTAAGGGACCCAAACTACTACTGATAGGCCACCTAGATACCGTTTTTGCTAAAGATTCCCCTCTTCAAAGTTATACGCCCACCGCCAACAACCATATCATGGGGCCAGGTATCACCGATATGAAAGGAGGTGATGTTGTCATGTTATACGCATTAAGGGCTTTACATGAGTCCGGCGTATTGGACACAATCAGCGTAAGAGTAATACTTACCGGTGACGAGGAAAAAAGAGGACGGCCCTTAGCGCTAGCCACAAAAGTGCTTTTAGATGCAGGTGAATGGGCTGACATTGCTATCGGATTCGAAGATGGGGACGGGGATCCTAAAACAGCTGTCGTCTCAAGGCGGGGAAGCAGCGGTTGGTCACTGAATGTTACGGGCAAAGCCAATCACTCATCACAAATATTTCGCCAAGATTATGGTTACGGCGCTATTTTTGAAACCGCGCGCATACTGAATGCTTTTCGAGAAGCGCTTTCAACAGTCTCCAATCTCACCTTCAGTCCTGGTCTAATACTCGGTGGAACAGAAATAGACCTTGATAACAGCAATGCCAAAGGAACCTCATATGGCAAAACTAACGTCATCGCTAAAACAACTAGGGTCATTGGCGACATTCGAGCACTTAGGCCAGAACAGCTCACGCATGCTCACAAAGTAATGCGCGACATAACATCAAATAATCTTAATCAAACCTCGGCGAGTATCGATTTTACAAAAGGCTACCCACCGATGGCTCCGTCAGACGGCAATCACAAATTATTAGCCATTTATAATCAAATTAGTCTCGACCTTGGTTACGGAAAAGTTGAGTCAGTTGATCCAAGAAAAGCCGGTGCCGCTGACATCTCATTTGTTGCAGAGCAGGTGGATATGGCTATCGACGGCTTAGGATTAATGGGCTCTGGCGGGCATACCGAATTGGAAACAGCCGATATGGCAACACTACCCCAACAAACTAAACGGGCCGCGCTTCTTTTTTACCGTCTGGGCAGAATGCCCCTATGAAACGTGTCCTGGTACTTGAAAAGAGTACTGTTAAGTATAAAGCCATATTCGATAGACTATTCGAGAATGAAGCGTTGCCGAACGTTGAATTTTATTATAGCCATAACCCGCACACAGAAAAGAGATGCGACTATTTATTAGCTCAACCTGATTTTGCAGCCCAATACCTCTATGACAAAAGCCAAGACAATGTCCCCTATTGGATTCAATCCAGTTGGGCTGGCGTAGAGAGTTTAGTACCCACTTTATGTCACTACCCCAATATTAGACTTACTGGCCTAAAAGACTTTTTTGGACCACTAATCGCAGAATATACTTTTAACTACCTCTTAGAAGCTCAGCGCAACAGTGCTATATTCAGAAAACAACAAATCAATCAGACATGGACGGACGACGCTAGTACCGCTGGTACCTTAGGAGGAAAGACCATCACCATATTAGGCGCAGGCTCAATCGGGCGCTATGTGGCAAAAATTGCGAAAGCCTTCAACATGTCGGTTATCGGTGTTTCTCGCCGGCAAATAACGACCTTAGAAAATTTTGACCTAATGTATTCAAATATCAATGATGCTGTGGCAGATGCAGATTACGTTCTCGCTTGTCTACCCGACACAAATGCGACAAAAAATATAATCTGTGAGAAGACATTTAGCCGAATGAAGAGATCCAGCACCATCATTAACGTAGGACGCGGCGCAAGTTTACATATACCAGATCTATTGACGGCACTTAGATCAAAACAGATTTTTAAGGCAGTTTTAGATGTATTCCCGATAGAGCCTCTACTTCCAAATGACCCCTTGTGGGGAGAGCCCAACCTTACTATCACGCCACATATCGCTGCTATCAGTACGCCAACTAAGGTGGCAGAGGCTTTTTTGGCAAATCTAAAACAAATCGAGAAGGGAGAAGATCTCTTCAATCTTATCGACGTTAAGCAAGGATATTAGACGTCAATATCAGAACCCAAGTATAACGACTTTAGGATTAATGGATGATAGAACGGATTAATAATAACTTCAGCCGCATTACCCTGCTGTATAATTAATAGACAACGAGAAAATAAGGATCCATATATTTGGAAAACTACAATGCACTTGCCTTAGTGGGTCTAGTATTTATTGATGCTGTTGCTGCCATGATGGCCTACCTTAACAGCACTCAACTCAAACTTGGCTTTCTTAAATTCACCGCGATAGCGTTGATTTTAGAAACTGCAAGGCAAGTACTCAATATCACCTACATCTCTCTCTCGATTGGCGATGAGGATTATTTCAGCCCAGTTCTTCTCGAATTAACAAACTTTTGCTTTTTTGCTTCAAGCTTTTTCTTGATGCTCGCAATATTAAAAATAACAGAATCTAAATTGATTGCTGTAGTGTGGCGCATCATACCCGTCTTTATCCTTATCAGAATTTATCTTTGGTTTGTTTACAAAGAGATCGATCAGTTCAGCTGGTACCTAGCTTACCTCCCAATTCTCACCTGTAATGCCATCATCGTTTGGCATGCCAGAATTCTTGTCACTCCACTGTTCCGCCGAGATTCAGCGCTTATTACCATGGCCAGTTTGATTTTCTTACTAAGATTGGCCCAACCATACTTTAGTTCGGGGAGCGATTTAGCTTGGTTCGGGCTCATATACTTTTTTGACTCACTCATATTCCCCGCAATAGGCGTTTTGTTGATCGTTAGAGCATTAGAGATGCTGATCTTTCGATATAAACAAAGTCGTGAAAACGAAATTGAAAGCGAAAAGAATATCGAATAGGTGTTAAATAATGCTCACGAGGCCATCATTGGATTTGACCAAACGATGAAGGCGTCTACATGGAATGATCGCGCTCAAGATGTAACGGGGTATAGCCCACAAGAGGCATTAAAAAAACTCAAGGTTACCCGTGTCATCACCAACGAGGATAGAAAAAGGATAATCGAAAGTTTTAAGAAATCGGACTTTAGTCAGCGAAAAATATTTGCCTTCAATGGCAAAGTCACTATTGTCCATAAACATGGAAGAGAAATACCTTGTGAACTATCTATTAGAAGTACAATAAACAGAGGAAGCATTAACAGTACAGCGATATTCAAAGACATCACCCTACAGCGTCAACTGAAAGAAGATAGGCAGTTGATGGCTAACCGATTACAACATGCACAGAAGCTTGAAAGCCTTGGCGTATTAACTGGGGGTATCGCCCATGATTTTAATAATTTACTCCTAGGTATTACGGGCCAGGCAAAACTGGCATTGGAAGAAAGCCACTCTCCCTCTATTAACAAAAGACTCAGCCAGATTCTAACCGCCTCAGGCAAGGCAGCTGAACTAACGGATCAAATGTTAACCTATTCCGGCGGTAGCGTTATCAGAAAAACAGATATTCTCTTAGATTCAGTCGTCGACAACATTACTGGTTTGATAAGAGCCGTGATAAGTAAAAAAGCTAAGTTTAGCTTTGTAAGTCTTGAACCAACCTTACGTTTAAGCGCAGATGCTTCTCAGTTACATCAAGTAGTCATGAACTTGGTCACTAACGCATCAGATTCTCTTGGCGGAGGCGGAGGCTCAATTAGTGTAGAAACGGATTATAGAATCCTATCGAGTGACAGTTTAGATAGACTCTATTTCGGGGCAGGCCTGGTAGAAGGACGCTATGCCTATATAGCTGTCAGAGACGATGGTCAGGGCATGTCGAGTTTAGGTTTAAACAGACTTTTTGATCCATTTTATTCTACAAAATTTCCGGGTCGCGGTTTGGGCATGGCATCTGTTGCTGGAATCGTCCAAAATCATCTTGGTGCCATACAGTTAGAAAGCGAAGTAGATAAAGGTACAACCATTACCGTCTATCTGCCTCTGGATGAAAAAAGGACTGTAAGCTTTATTGAAACCAAACTGGATAATATTAGAGAAGAACAAACGATCCTCATTGTTGAGGATGAGGAAATTGTACGCCTGGTATCCGAGGAAATCCTTACAAATGCAGGCTATAGAGTATTGTTAACAACTGAAGGTCTGGAGGGTTTAGAATTGTTTCATGCCAAACATAAAGAAATCGATTTGGTATTACTAGACTGTACCTTGCCTCACTTGAGTGGATCAGAATTTTACCAAGAAATGAGAACGATAAAACCTGATCTCCCCGTTCTCTTTTATAGTGGTTTTAATCGAAGCAATGCTATTCCAGAGCTAGATGGCCAAGCACATATTCTTTTTCTCCAAAAACCATTTAGAGCAGACAGATTATTGGACATGGTAGAAGAGCTACTCAATCAAAGAGATATAAATCTTTTGATGTGACAGATTCTGTAGGCTTTGAATCTCTAATATTTAGAGTTCTCACATTCCTACTCAAAGAACAAAAAGAGGTGAATACATAATTTGAAGCCGCTCAAAGGCCTATTGGTCATTACCTTAGAACAAGCAGTAGCTGCGCCTTACTGCTCATCTCGCTTGGCAGATGCCGGTGCCCGAGTAATCAAAATCGAACGACAAGAAGGCGATTTTGCACGCCATTACGACAACGTTGTGCACGGAGAAAGTGCATACTTTGTCTGGCTGAATCGTGGTAAGGAATCCCTAGTCCTCAATATCAAAGATAAAGAGGACAAAAAACTACTTCATTCGCTTCTTAAGGACGCAGATGTTTTTATTCAAAATTTGGCACCGGGCTCCGCAAACCGAGCAGGCTTTGGTTCAGCGACCTTACGTGAACAAAATACAAAACTCATCACGGTTGATATCTCTGGTTATGGCCCAGCAGGACCTTATCGTGACATGAAAGCTTATGATCTTCTTGTCCAGTGTGAAACTGGGCTCGCGAGTATTACCGGATCCGAAAACGAACCCGGAAGAGTCGGCGTTTCTGTAGGTGATATTGCCTGCGGCATGAATGCACATACAGCAATTCTTGAAGCATTATTAAAGCGCGGCATTACTGGTGAAGGTAGTTCAATTCATGTATCGCTTTTTGATGCACTGGCCGACTGGATGACAGTCCCACTACTCCACCAAGAATATGGGGGTATTCCACCTAAGCGAATGGGGTTAAACCATCCCACCATCGCCCCTTATGGCGCATATACTTGTTTGGACAATGAGGAAATTGTTATCTCAATTCAGAATGAGAGAGAGTGGCAACAATTTTATAGCATCGTATTAGAGCAAGATCTTTCAGAGAATGGTTTATTTCTTAGTAATACTTTGAGATGTCAAAATAGAGGTGAATTGGATGAAATCATCAACAACGTTTTTTCACCAATAGGCAGAATGCAAATCATTGAGAGACTTAAAAAAGCACAAGTGGCTTATGGTGCGGTTAATAGTGTCTTGGATCTAAGCAAACATCCCCAGCTACGTAGATCATTGGTATCCTCACCAACAGGACCCGTCAACTTGGTTACTTCGGCTACCGATAAAAAGAGACAAGAATATGGAAAGGTACCATCGATAGGAGAACACAGTGAGGCAATACGTAAAGAGTTCTCGGTTTTTTAAACTTCGTTTCTTTAAACTTCGTTTAAAGCGTCAGACAGTTTTCCAACACCTATCACTAACATTCCGGGAATGGGTTTCTTGGGCAGGTTTGCTTTTGGCACAATAGCCCTTGTGAAACCATGTTTGGCTGCTTCTCTAATTCTTTCCTGCCCGTTAGGCACTGGCCGAATTTCTCCTGATAGGCCAACTTCTCCAAAACAAACTAAGTTCGAAGGTAATGTACGGTCGCGAAAACTTGAAACTACCGCGAGTAATAACGCAAGGTCCGAACTGGTTTCGGATACACGTACACCACCAACAGCATTAACAAAAACATCTTGATCCCCTACTTGTAAACCACCATGTCGATGGAGAACTGCCAGCAACATCGCAAGGCGATTTTGTTCAAAACCCACGGCTACCCTTCTAGGGTTTCCGAAGGCACTCTCATCCACAAGGGCTTGCGCCTCGACCAATAAAGGTCGAGTTCCTTCCCACACCACCATCACAATTGATCCAGGTGTTTCCTCTACCCCTCTAGACAAAAATATCGCTGATGGATTTGAAACTTCAACAAGACCTTTCTCCGTCATGGCGAATATCCCAAGTTCATTTACAGCTCCAAAGCGGTTTTTGCTGCTCCGCAAGGTACGATATCTCGCGTCATTATCACCGTCTAACATGATAAAGCAGTCAATCATATGTTCGAGGACACGTGGGCCCGCAAGGTTTCCCTCCTTTGTAACGTGACCGACAAGAATTAAAACCGTGTTAGTTTTTTTCGCATGTTGAATGAGAACGGACGCACTCTCTCGTACTTGAGATACCCCACCGGGTGTGGAGTCTACATCCTCGAGATGCATAACCTGAATTGAGTCAATCACTATCAGTTTTGGCTTAAGCTCATCCCATACAGACAATATTGATTCAACACTCGTTTGCGCCATAACCTTTAAATGGTCCATTGGTAAGTTAAGTCGTTTAGCTCTCATGGCAATCTGAGCAAGACTCTCTTCACCCGTCACATAAAGCGCTGAGTACTCTGAGGATAATTGACACATGATTTGAATCAGCAAGGTGCTTTTACCAGCGCCCGGGTTACCTGAAATTAGCACAGCAGACCCAGGCACCAATCCACCGCCCAAAACACGATCGAATTCTGCATTTTTTGTGTTTAAACGATTAACGTCAACCACTGACACTTCGGATAAAGATTTTGTTTGCTCAAGCTGCCCTGCGTAACCTCGCCTCCTTGACTTGCTTGAAACGTCATCTACGGAAAGTCTAGTAAGGGTGTTCCAAGCATCACAGTCATTACATTGTCCCTGCCATTTCGCAAACTCCGAACCACAGTCGCCACAGACATAAACTGTTTTTGACTTTGCCATAATCTAACCTTCCAGCCGTTCTTGGTATTCAAATTGATATTTCCTTCTAACACGCTGAGTAAGGCTTGTCATCAGAGTGTAGGCAATGCTGCCAGCACATTCTGCAATTTCATCAATGGAAAGTGTTTCGTCCCAGAAAATTATTCTTTCACCAATGACAACCACATCACCCTCTTCCAGTTCGATAAATAGCATGTCCATGGATATTCTACCAATCAAGCGGCGTCGCATACCTTGGACTAAAACTGGCGTACCTTCCGGCATTTCTCGAGGATAACCGTCTGCATAACCTAAGCCAACCACCGCGATTTGACAGGATTTAAGGGCCCGCCAACTACCACCATAGCCAATCTCATCACCGGCCTCTAATTCTCTAATCGCAATAACTGGCGCGGTTAATGTCATACAATGATTGAGCCGCTTATCTGCTACTGCTCCGGCCGTACTACCGTAGAGCATAATACCTGGGCGAATCCAATCCAGGTGCTGATCAGGCATGGTCATAATACAATCAGAATTTGCAAAACTTAAATCCACACTTAGACCCACACTAAGATCTAACTTCTCGACAACCTTGTAAAATGCATCAACTTGGGATTCGTTACTAGGATGCTTAGGTTGATCTGCATTCGCTAAGTGGCTGGCGATGCCAAGAATATTTTTTCTCTTCAACTGGTCAAATGACTGAGATATTTGTTTTGGCGTAAATCCAAGCCGATTCATTCCGGTATTAATTTTTATCCAAATTGGATAATCGTCATCTAACAAGTCTAATTGATATTTGCTATGCACATAGGGAATGAGATTAAAGTCACGGCATAATTGAAGTTCGTCCTCATTCAAAAAACCTTCTAAGACATAAATATCATTTTCTATCCCCGCAGATTTTAATGACACGCCTTCACACACTCTGGCAACCGCAAATGCGTCCGCCTCATGCAGTACTCGACAAACTTCAAGGGCGCCATGGCCGTAGGCGTCAGCTTTGACCACTGCCATCACCTTTGCATGAGGCGCCAATTGACGAGTGAGCTGGTAGTTTTTGAGAATATGCTTTAAATGAATGGTGACAACGGGGGAGTTACCTAAGATAAGCGGATCACTCATAATCGTAATCGTCATAACCCACGGCAAGATCTTCAAATTTGGTATATTGACCTATGAATGCCAATTTTCGTCGCCCAATTGGGCCATTTCTTTGTTTAAGAAATATTACTTCCGCAATCCCTTTATCAGCATCATCGTGATACACCTCATCGCGGTAAATCGCCATAATGACATCTGCATCTTGCTCGATCGCGCCGGATTCACGTAGATCAGACATGATGGGACGTTTATCTGGCCTTTGCTCTAAGCCTCGATTCAACTGTGACAATGCAATTACCGGGCAATTAAATTCTTTCGCAATACCTTTAAGGGATCTACTAATTTCAGATATTTCAGTGGCTCTATTTTCTGTAGCACCCGTTACTTGCATTAACTGAATGTAATCTATAACAATCAACCCTAGCTCACCATGCTCTCTAACAATTCTTCTGGCTCGCGCGCGCATTTCATTGGGGGAAAGTGCAGCGGTATCATCCACCAATAGTGGCTTATCATTTAGAAGTGTCACCGCTGAAGTCAGCCTTGGCCAATCATCATCACCTAGTTGGCCACTTCTAATTTTGGTCTGATCAATTCGCCCTAACGATGAGAGCATACGAATAACCAAGGAATCAGCCGGCATCTCCATGCTAAAAACAAGCACAGGTTTATCCCCTGCGATAACAGCATTTTCTGCAATATTCATAGCAAATGAGGTTTTACCCATCGATGGTCGACCGGCTACAACAATCATATCCCCGGGCTGCAATCCCATTGTCATGTCGTCAATTTCTCGAAACCCTGTACTCAGACCAGTAATGCTTCCTTTAGTCTGGAATAACTCATCAATCCGCTCGACTGCCCTAGTTAGCAAAGGCCGGATTGTCTGAGGCCCGCCTCTCGAGGGACGACTATCCCCGATTTTAAATACCTCAGACTCAGCCATATCAATAAGCTCATGGCTGTTTCTACCGAGGGGATTAAAGCCGCTCTCTGCAATATCATGAGCCACGGAAATTAAGTGACGGACAGTTGCACGCTCACTTACAATATCGGCATAAGCTTTTATATTTGATGCGGTTGGCGTGCCGGATGCCAAATCAGATAGATACGCTAAACCACCAACGCCGTCCAATTCATTAAGCGAATCCAGTGATTCTGAAATTGTCACGATATCGAGGGGTTTATTTTTTTCTGTTAGATCGCCCATGCATCGAAAAATAATACGATGATGATTTAGATAAAAATCCTCCGGCGTGACGATACCGGCAACAGCATCCCAAGCATCCTCATCAAGCATGAGACCGCCTAAAACTGAACGCTCAGCTTCTATAGAATGAGGAGGGATTTTAAGAGAAATTGTCTTGGAATCGTCGTTAGCTGTGGCCACTTATTAATCTCAGCAGGTTTTATATTGGAGCTTTAATATTCGCGCTCTTTATTAGAAAGCCTTCTGCTAAGACTACTTCAGTGCCATCTTATTGTCATGACATTACTGAAAGGAATTTTCTAAATTCTGGAGGCGGCGCCTCCAGAACAATCGGACCTTACTCTTCTGCGATGACGCCAACTTTAAGCATGACATCAACCGCAGGATGCAGATGAATATTAATTTCAAACTCACCTAACTCACGAATGGGGCCATCAGGCATCTTGATTTCACCCTTTTCAAGGGTAACGCCTTTTGCCATAGCCGCTTCAGCTATATCACGAACCGTGATCGAACCAAAGAGCTTACCTTCCTCACCCGCTTTCGTGCTTAGCGTGATGTCTAAGGCTTCAATTTCTGTGGCACGTTTTCTGGCTACCCCTAATTTTTCATCAGCAGCTTCTTGCAATTCTGCACGACGCTCTTCAAATTTTTCAATGTTCTCACTAGTAGCCGAAACAGCCTTGCTTTGAGGAATTAGATAGTTACGGCCAAATCCAGCCTTAACGTTTACCTGTTCACCCAATTCACCTAGATTTGAAATATTCTCTAATAGAATTACTTGCATTTTACTCAACCTCTCGATCTGTATTTGTTCGTTTTCTTAAATCAATCCAGCTATCAATCAATGCCACAGTGACTAATACCGGTGCAAGTAGCTGGAACATTAATGTCATCGACAAATAGAAACTAAACAACCAGGGGGTGGTTAATTTCTTTTGCTTAACTATCCAGTGCACAAAGCCAATAGCGGCGATGAACATAGGCAGTGTCAATATATAAATCCAACGGACAAATCCGTCTAAGCCATAAGTGGCTATCAGCGCCAACACTAGCACGAGGCTAAACCGTGGCGACAAGCGCAGGTTTTTAAACTCTAAACCAAAACCACCTGTATTATACAACTCACTTTGCCACCATCTGCCGACTATCAAATTTATCAGCATAAAATAGGCAAAGAACATGGCTATAGAACCAAATAACAACTCATGCGCCTCTGCCGGTGAGGGCAAAACAGTCAACGCTGAACTCTCTGGTCCCAGTTGCTGCATAAAACGCGTTAAGAATTGTAGATACTGATCTACTATCTCGGACATCATTCCTGCAGCGCCAAACTCAAATAATAGCGTACCCAAGCCAGAAACAAGTATAGCCATGGCCATTGTCGCTTCCCAAGACTCTGTCACTCTAAGCACATATGCTAGCAAGGCATTGCCGTACAACAAGCCCAACAAAACCAACATAGGCCTTGGGTCTTCATAAACAAACATCAGAACGACTGTCGGTAAACTAGCCCATAGCAATATTAGTAAGCCATCAGATACGCCCTTTCTCAAAATGACGAGACTGACTGTCGCACAACTTAGCCAGTACATCATTGGAAAAAGTGCACCAAAAAGGGAAACTCCAATTGATTGGAGCTTACCTCGCATAACAAAATTAGCAATAAAGCGCATAATAAATGCTATTTTTTGACCCTATTAAACTAGCTATGACCATCTGTGTAAGGAAGTAGGGCAAGATATCGTGCTCTCTTGATTGCTTTCGCAAGCTGGCGCTGATATTTCGCTTTTGTACCGGTAATTCGACTAGGTACAATTTTTCCTGTCTCCGAAACATACTGCTTCAAAGTTTCAATATCTTTGTAATCGATTTCGCTGACACCTTCAGCGGTAAATCGACAATACTTTCTTCTTCTATAAAAACGTGACATAAGACCTCCGATTAAGCTTCGTCGCCAGAAATTTCTTTTACGGGTTCAATTGAGTCTGCTACTACTGCTACAGCAGGAGATTCTTCAGCTATTGTGCTTTCAGTAGATCTCGCTGGCTTATCTTCGCGTTTCTTCTCACGGCTCTCACGTTCGAGCTTCATGATAGGAGAATCACCTTCTTGTGGACCTTTACGGCCAAGAATTAGATTACGAATAACGGCATCATTAAACCGGAAGGTTGTATTAATTTCTTCCAATACTTCCTTACTACACTCCATGTTAAACAATACATAGTGTGCTTTATGAATTTTGTTGATTGGGTACGCCAACTGATGTCGGCCCCAGTCCTCAACACGATGGACGCTTCCGCCGCCATCTTTTATCAAGGTTGTGTAGCGATCTATCATTCCTGGCACCTGTTCACTTTGATCAGGATGGACCAGAAACACTACTTCGTAATGTCTCATTCAAGACTCCTCTTGGGTTAATGCTTCCTGTCCCACGACAAACAATTGGCCGCATCGCAGTAAAGCAAGGAGAAAATAGGGAGCGCATTGTAGTGAAAGCGTCGAATTGATGCAAGCCATATGCTGCTTAAATACTCATTTGAGACTTTCTTGCCGCTGTCTCTGGACTTCATACAGACAAATTCCAGTAGCGACGGAGACGTTGAAGCCGAAATTCTCGGTTTGCATAGGGATGGTAGCTAAAAAATCACAGTTTTTAAGGGTCTTTTGTCTTAGGCCTTTTTCCTCGGATCCCATGACAATGGCGATATTCCCCTTAAGATCAATGTCGGAAATCGACTGACTAGAATCCAGTAAAGTGCCTACGATCCAGACACCTTCATCTTTTAGTTTATTCAGGCAACGACTTAAGTTGACCACTTGAATCAAGGGAACATGTGACGCCCCTCCGCTAGCGGTTTTCATGGCAGCATCGTTAAGAGGCGCACTATTGTCCTTTGGCACAATAACCGCATCGACGCCCAAAGTAGCAGCGCTGCGCAAACAAGCACCCAGATTTCTAGGGTCAGTTACACCATCAAGAACAAGAAGAAGATGGTTTTCCTCCTGTTTATTTAACAATTCATATAGATAGTTTTCGTGTTTCACTTTTGGTGGATGTAAGATCAAACCAACACCCTGATGATTAACCTCTGTCATCTTTGAAAAATCTTCGTCACTTACCCTCTCTATACCACAAGCAATCTGCTCTGCACTCAACAAGAGATCACTCAATCGAGAGGATAGGTCACCGCTTTTTATCAGGCATTTTTCAATGCCGTCCTTCCCGAGTTTCAAACGTTCAGTGACTGCATTTACCCCAAATATATACTGACTATTCACTTGGCTTTCCTGGTAGTTTCTTTGTTGGGGCTTTAATTTTCGAGCTTTGATTTTTCGGGCGGCGTTTTTTTGGTGGTCGTTTTTTATTTTTCTTTACTGGGTTTTTGGTCTCGGCTTTGCCCTCTGCTGGCTTTCTCTTTTGGGCGCCTCTTTCTGACCCAACTTTCTTTGATTTGGGCTTTCTTTTAGTACCCGCTTTATCCGGTGACTTTCGGGCTTTTTCTTTTTTGCGGTCTGCTAGCGGCCTATGACTCATTAGCTCAAAGTCTACTTTTCGCTCATCAACGTTTACCTTCGCTACTCGAACTTCAACTATGTCCCCAAGACCATAAACTCGACCGCTCTTCTCACCCACTAAACATTGTGCAGCTTGATCATAGTGGAAGTAGTCCCCACTTAATGCACTGATGTGAACCAAGCCTTCGACAAAGACGTCACTGAGCTCAACAAAAAAGCCAAACTTCGCTGTTCCTGTAATTACACCTTCAACCACATCGCCTAAGCGATTACTGACATAATCACATTTAATCCATTCCAAGACTTCATAAACTGCTGAATTTGCCCTGCGCTCAGCAAATGAAGTTTGCTCCCCATAAGCAAGTACCTGCTCCATAGAGTAAGGGTAATAATTTCGCTTGCTCGGCTTCCCTCTTCGCGCAACTAGATTATTCTCGTCCGCGCTATGGATAATAGACTTAATATATCGATGCGTTAACAGATCAGGATAACGTCTAATCGGGGAAGTGAAATGCGTATATTCTGAATACCCTAAACCAAAATGCCCTTCATTTTTTACCTGATAGACAGCTTGATTCATGGACCGTAATAAAGCCATTTGTAATACATGACCATTTTCTCTACCTCGTAGCTGCTGAACAACCGCTTGATAATCCGCTGGCGTGATCTCTTCATCAGCGTTAAGCTCGATACCAAAGCGACTTAGAAAATCACGTAGATATTCAACTTTTTCTTCACGCGGTGGCTCATGAACCCTGAACAAACCGGGCTTGTCGTGCTTTCCTATAAATCTCGCTGCGCACACATTGGCACACAACATACATTCTTCAATTATTTTATGGGCTGTATTTCTCGATCGAGGACTGATTTTCTCAACGCGTCCATCCGAAGAAAATTGAAATTGTAACTCGGTCGTATCAAAATCAATCGCACCCCGATCTGAACGTAAATTTGATAGGACTTTGTAGAGACTATTTAACTCATCGAGGTGGGGAACTACATTACCGAGCAAGCCACGGGTTTCTTCATCACCCACTATCACTTTTGCAACTTGAGTATAGGTCAATCGCGCATGGGAAAAGATAGTCCCCTCATAAAATTGATAACTACCCATCTTTCCCTTGGCTGATATTGTCATCTCACAAACCAAAGCTAATCGTTCTACTTTTGGTTTTAGAGAGCATAAGCCGTTGGATAGTTTTTCAGGCAACATTGGCACAACATATTGAGGGAAATACACTGAGGTACCACGTTGGAAAGCGGATTGATCAAGCACAGAATCCAGCTCAACGTACTCTGCGACGTCCGCAATTGCCACATACAGTCGCCACCCTCCACGCTCTCTTGCTTCGCAATAGACAGCATCATCAAAGTCACGGGCATCTTCACCGTCAATTGTCACAAAGGGGAGTTCGGTCAGATCAAATCTGCTCAGCTTATCTTTTGGTCGAACTTCAGATGGCATTCGATCAACTAATTCACTAACTTCATCCGTTTGCTCAACTGGGATGTCATTATTACGAAGCGCTATTTCTACCTCAATTCCTGGCGTCATATGATCCCCAAGAACCTGTGTAATAGACGCTCGAACCACACCATGAATGCTAGGCTGATCAACAATTTCGGCGGTAACTATCTGTCCTAGCTCACAGGGAATTCCGTCATTATTGAGGAGTACTTCTTGATTAATGCGATTGTTAAGCGGTTCCAATAATTTTACGCCATTCTCTACCACGTAACGCCCGACAAGCTGGCGCGTATTTCTCTCTATAACCTCAACAATTTCTCCTTCAATCCTTCCGCGTCGATCACGACTTCTAATTCGAACTCGGGCGATATCTCCGTGGAAGACTTGTTGCATTTGACGTCGAGTTAAGAAAATATCTTCGCCTTCCTGCAGCAAAAAACCGTAGCCATCTGGATGGGCTGAAATCTTTCCCGTTGGTAATTCCATACGACTTGCGATGGCATAAACATGTCGCTTGTCGACCAGTAATTGTCCTGCTCTTACCATCGCATTTAGTCTAGTTTTGAGCGCATCTCTACTTGAGGAATCATCGATACCCAAGGTACGTGACAATTGTTTAAATGCCGTCGGTTCGCCTATGGATTCAAATACTTCTAATATATGTTCACGACTCGCAATGGGGTTGTCGTATTTCTGCGCTTCGCGCTTGGCAAATGGATCTTTTTTCAAACTGGTATTCCTGTGCTCATGTAATTTTGATGTTTGATGTTGATTGACACTATCTTTGAGCCTTAGTAATCTGCGACTCCCTCATGCCGAGGTGGTGAAATTGGTAGACACGCTAGCTTCAGGTGCTAGTGGGGGCAACCCCGTGGAGGTTCAAGTCCTCTCCTCGGCACCATTTTAATATTCTATCACACAATCTAGAACCACTAAAAACACTGTTTTTACGGCGCTTTTCTTACTTTAATAAAAAATTTCCCCGTCTCTTAATAACCATAACCGTCACTGAAGTAGAGCATGGGCGCAGGCCTTTTGGTGCTTTATTTTGATAATAAAACCATCAAGTTTCTGTGCTCACTCGTCTTCACATATGGCAATCGAATGTGACCTTCAAGTGCGGCATGCTAAATTCACTAAACTGTAAGAAAACAAAGGTGTGTTAACAGGAACCAAAAGTATGTATCGAAATTGAATAAAAACAAATCACAGCGCCATCAAGACCAGATGGTTAGTATTGAGTTCGCTCTTCCAATAGACTGATGTGGTACTCGGTTGAAGAGGTACTAGGCGGAGAAAGTGTACTGAAGTGAAAAGGTAATATAGCATGATTAGAAACTACTGGGCCTTGCTCCAAGTTTCATATCTTGCTCAGCTTAGAAAGCCATCTCACTGACATAAGCGATAGGTGAAGCAGCGAAGGCTGTTTGTACTTAGCAGCTGTAATCGGCAGTTGTAATTGATCTGTTTTCACGACCTGCAGTCAAATATCTACATCGTCAAGACGTAAAATTTACCTAAAACCCAACACTAATACTGATACTTAGTACTCACCCAAATCATCGGTGTATCCGCTTGACTCACATCAGCGAATGTCCCTGCTGTGCGCCATGCAGCACTGGCATCTATACTCCAACACTACATGTTAAAACGAAAACCTCTACCTGCACCGGCCAAGCTACGTTTGTTATCACCCACAGAACTTGCATCGTGATTGATGTTGAGGGTGCCCGCTTCAAAGAACGCATAAGGTGTAAAGCTGTTAATGGCATAACGCACTTCTAGATGCACTAGCACACCTTCATCACCATATGCCTCACCACTAGGGTAGGCTCTTACGCCATTCACACCGCTTAAACCAAATTTTTCAGATGAATCTAATGTACTGTCCTAATCTATAAAATTTTTAAGTGTCTCTCTCGCCCGGTTAACTTTTCCCAAGATCTCTTCAGCGGATTTTGTCCACACCAATGGAACCGGTTCCTCATTGTTGATGTCGATATAACGCAAGATGCACTTTTCCAATTCATCGACAGAGGTAAATATGCCTCTTTTCAGTTTACGCTCTGTCAATAAACCAAAAAAGCGTTCGACCAGATTCAACCACGATGACCTGGTCGGCGTAAAGTGCAAATGGACCCGCTTATTCTTCGCCAGCCAGTCGCGCACCTTTTTGTGCTTGTGAGTTGCATAATTGTCAACGATGATGTGCAGCTCCTGGTCTTTTTGGGTCTGACTTTCTACCTGTTTAAGAAACCGCAAAAACTCCTTGTGGGTGTGTTTTTGATAGCATTAACCAACAACGCGACCGGTTGCCACCTCAAGTGCTGCAAACAGCGTACTGGTGCCATTTCTCTTATAGTCATGCGTTACCGTACCACAACGTCCCTTCTTCAATGGCAGACCCGGCGGTGATCGATCCAACGCTTGTATCGATGTCTTCTCATCAATGCAAAATACCACTGCATTCTCAGGTGGGTTAAGGTACAGTCCAACAACATCAATGATCTTCTCTTCAAAGTGTTTGTCGTTACTGACTTTAAAGGTCTTCTCCAGGTGTGGTTTTACCCCGAATGATTGCCAAACCCGCTGCACAAAGCTATGTGTGGTATTGAGTTTTTGGGCAAGTGTACGGGTAGACCAATGGGTCGCATTCCTTGGTTTTTTCTGGGTGGTTATTTTGATCACTCGCTGACGGAGACGAGCCTGGGCGGCGATGTTCTTACCCCCGTGATTATTTCCTCTCGGATTATCTTTAATGATCGCATTGGCTCGGCCAGTTGCGAAGCGACCCCGCCATCGGCTTACAGTCTTGGGCATGATGTCCAGTTCTTTGGCAATTTTCATATTGGTTAACCCATCTGCTGCCAACAACACGATTTTTGAGCGTTACACGAGCCGAACCGATGTGTTCTTACTTCGCGTATTACCCTCAAGCCATTTCTTCTCTTCTAACGATAATAATATTTCGGCAGCTACTTTCATCGGGAATCGCCCACATCATCAACAAAGTACCATAGTGACATCATATTTTTACCTATGCGTCCATCTATATGAAACACTATACTAGGATATCGAACACACCCAACCGAATGCCTTAATGGATAAGTGGTAGGACAAGCACCCCGACATCGCTTCGAGCTGTTTATATATGATGAAATAGAGGCCGTACCGAACACAGTCAAAGGATACCATCCAGGGTTCACCCGCCCCAGAGTCTTTGGGGCTAAATAACAAATACCATCAAGCAGAACGCGTTCGTCGTCTCTCACTTACAAAATTTTTACATCGAAAAATCTAATTACGTGCTTTAATGCTATTCTGAACAAATTCGACAGACAACTACATGAATATAATAAGAAGCAATCTGAAAGGCTTCACTATAATTGAGCTTTTGATCGTAGTAGCTATCATTGGAATACTTGCCGCAGTTGCCGTACCAACCTACCGAGGTTATATCCAAACTGCCAATATGTCTAAGATACAAGCCCACTATGAAGAATCCGCGCGGCTTGCATATACGACCTTTGCAAAAGGGTTTGTAGAACTAGCGCTACAACAATCATCTTCTGTCCCAAGCGACGTATCAGAATGGATTCAAACCTTTAACCGCACGCGAGTTCTTGCTCCGGGAGGCGGCCCAGCCTTTGTCAATGGTACTGCCATTGATGCCAAAGGAGCCCTCGGCATATCAGTGATCGGTACCTTCCCTTCATCTTCAATATCAATCGCACGACCTGCTTATGGCGAACTTGCTGCCGAGACTACAGTAGTTTTTTCCGCTAGCGCCCGGTAAGCTAACTAGAAAAGATTTCGTAGCACAATAGTTTCTTCCCTGCCTGGGCCAGTCGATATGATATCGATGGGTATCCCGCAAGATTTCTCGATATAGGTAATGTAATCCCGAGCATTCTGGGGAAGTTGATCAATGCTGGTTGCACCAATGGTTGATTCTGACCATCCAGGTAACTCTTCATAAATAGGAATTGGATTCTCTGCATCAGGGTCCTCGTAATCTACACAGACAGAGATCGTATCAAGACCATCTAGGACATCTAATTTGGTTAAGCAAATTCCAGATAAGGAATTGATTTGGATGGCATGCTTTAACGCGCGGGAATCAAACCAACCACATCGACGCGGCCTACCTGTTGTAGCGCCTACCTCGCGACCCTTCTCTGAGAGCCTAGTGCCCACGGCATCAAATAGCTCGGTAGGAAATGGTCCCGAACCCACTCTTGTCGTGTACGCTTTTGTAATACCGAGAATATAATCAAGCGCTCTCGGCCCAAGACCCGAGCCTCCACTGATCGCACCGGCAGTTGTATTGGACGACGTTACATAGGGGTAAGTTCCTTGGTCAATATCCAATAGCGTACCTTGAGCGCCTTCGAACAGAACATTTTCATCTGCGACCTGTAACTCACCTAGTCGCTTAACAACATCTCCCACCATAGGTTTCAACTCGTCGGCATAGGCTAGGGAATCATCTAGAGTTTCTTGAAAGCCTACTTTTTTTGTATTGAAGTATTTTT
>JBLHIH010000047.1:0-26724 GCA_047616645.1 Flavobacterium sp.
GGCCAGGAATAAGTGAAAGTACTATCAACCCAAGCAGTCGTGGAAGAAAGTATGCAAGTTTACTAATCTCTCTGGTAAGCGATCTTGCGAGTACTATGAACAAGTTAACTTCACTGTTGATTATAAACCCAGTTAACTTTTCTTCAACTTTTTGCGAAAGGATTGCGTTAAAAGGTGATGAGATAATATTGGCTATAATGGAAAAACCATAGACAGATAAAGCAAAAATGACAATAGCAGCGAGAAAACCGATTAAGCTAGAAATAAATGACAGCCAATCAGGCAGCACCCCTTTTATTAGCTCGAGCCAAGCTTCGTATTGTGAAAAACTATATATCATAACAAGGGATAATACGATTGTATTAATGACAATAGGAATGATCACATACTGTCTCAAACCCGGCTGCCTAACTAATTTTAGGCCTTCAAAAAAGCAATCAATTCCATTCATCTTTATATTGTAACTGAATTAAATCGAATTAGTTCATTTGAGAAGGCTCAAGCACTTAACTGCATTTAGGTGTTTGACGCCTTGACGGCAGCGGCTTATTGGTGGACTATTTTATACAAAAAATGGAAAAATTAATGAACTGGGATGCAATCGGAGCCATCGGCGAAATAATTGGCGCACTGACGGTCATCTTTACCCTCGCCATTCTCATTTTTCAAATTAAACAAAGTACAAAAGCAACCATAGAATCCAATCAATTGGAACGTGCTAACGCGCTAGGTCATCATGCCGAATCCATTTCTAGATGGAGAGGCAGAATTGCGGAGAATGAAGACCTATCACAAATTTGGCTCAAAGCTAAAAATGATACACTGTTAACAGAAATTGAACTATTGCGAGTAATCACTTATGGGTTGATTTCTGCAATACCCACGATCTAACTTCGTCAGGGCAAAAACAGTGGGCGAAGAAGGACTTGCCGAACAAGCGGTACTCTCGGTCGCGGTAGAGTCAAGGCTTAGCAAATACTTTGATGATTTATGGATTGGCGTGAGACCTTGGCTGATGGTATCAAGTCAGGAATTCGTTACCGCGGTTTCAGAAAAAATACAGGTTTTAGATGAAGAAAACGACCACACTTATAAAAGTATACCGTTAACGAGTCATAGTGAGAGATGAGTATGAAAACGATTGGATGTGAGCTTCTGGGCATCGAAATACCCATTATTCAAGCACCTATGGGTGGTGCGGCTGGCCCCAAGCTTGCTGCCGCTGTCAGCAATGCGGGTGGGCTCGGAACGCTACCACTGTGGACATACGATATAGAAACTACGCGATCACAGATTCGTGCAACAAAGGCAATCACTAGCAAACCATTTGCCGTCAATTTAAATATGGATTTCCCTCAGGAGGAAAGACTTGATTTATGTTTGGATGAAGGTGTTCCCATCATTTCTTTCTTTTGGAAGGATTCATCCAAACTCGTAACAAGGGCCAAGTCTGCGGGAGCAATTGTACTTCATAGCGTCGCAACTGCAGATGAGGCACGCCGCGCAGTAGATAGCGGAGTTGACATACTGATTGCACAGGGGTGGGAAGCAGGCGGTCATGTTCGCGGTCAAGTAGCAAGCATGCCGCTCATTCCCACGATAGTTGATGTAGCAGGTTCTATTCCTGTCATTGCAGCAGGGGGTATTTCAGATGGACGCGGGTTAGCAGCGAGTCTCTGCTTGGGCGCAAGTGGCGCTTGGATAGGCACGCGATTTTTAGCTAGCGAGGAAGTTGATATTCACCCCGAGTATAGAAAGCATTTATTAAAAGCCAATGAGAATGATACCGTCCATCTTGATAACCTGTTTGATGTTGGTTGGAGAAATGCGCCTCATCGTGTGCTGAGAAATAGTACTGTTAAAAATTGGGAAGATTCTGGCAAAGCACGATCAGGAGAACGGCCCGGCGAAGGAGATATAATCGGGCATGTCTCTGGCACTAGCGATTTAGTTAGATACATGTCACATACTCCTCGTCGCGCTACTACAGGAGACATAGAAGCGATGTCAATGTGGGCAGGTCAGGGCGTTGCCATGGTGCAGAAAATTCAACCCGCGGCGGAAATTGTTCAAGAGATTCATAATGAAGCCATGACGGTTTTACAAGGGCTTGGAGTGAAAACGACACATTAATCGGCTTGTCGCCTTAGTTAGTTCCCGTCCATAAATAGGTGCATTTGGCTGAAAGCTGCAAAACAGAATATATGTTAGGTAATACTTTCAATCAGTAAGTTTCGACAAGGAACTTACAAGGGAAGTACCTGGGGATGCCTAGTTCGACGTTTCTTATTTCTGGATACTCACCAGCTAGAGGTATCAAACACAGTGTCGACCACAAATGTTACTATCCATATTCAACTCAACTCAACTAGATAGCGAGTACCCATATGCAAGAATTCGAAGGCAAAGTTGCTGTAATCACAGGAGCCGCGAGCGGAATAGGTTTAGCACTCACAGAGAAATGCTTAAGCCTTGGTATGTCTGTTGTCATGGCAGACATCGAGGAAAAAGTTTTAATCAAAACAGCAGAAAGACTACAAAGTGTTGGTGAAAATAATATATTACCTGTAACAACTGATGTATCTGTTTTAGAAGAAATAGAAATTTTAGCTAAGAAAGCGATGGACCATTTTGGTGCTGTCCACCTTCTTTTTAACAATGCAGGTGTGGGTGGCGGCGGCAACAGTTGGGAGAGTACTCAAAAGGACTGGGAATGGGTGATCGGCGTCAATTTATGGAGCGTCATTTATGGTATTCGCGTTTTTACGCCTTTGATGATTAATCAGGACACTGATTGCCACATTGTTAATACAGCCTCAGTGGCTGGTTTGGTCGGTAGCGTGACCAATGCCACATACTCCGTCACCAAGCATGGTGTAGTCGCACTAACAGAACATCTATATACCGACCTTAAGAATCAAAACCAAAAAATCGGCGCTTCAGTGCTTTGCCCGGGTTTCGTTGACACCAATATTTTAGATAGTGGTCGAAATCGACCCGATCACCTCGCCAATTTTGTAGAACCACCTGTCCTGACAGAAGAACAAGAAGGAATGCGGGAAATGTTCAAACAAGTTTTGGAACAAGGCATGCAACCATCACAATTAGCGGACATTGTTTTCGATGGAATTCGTGCTGAAAAATTATATTTGCTAACTCAACCAGACTTTGACGAGGCTATTCTTACTAGAGCTAAAAACATCACCTCTGGAACCAATCCTACCTTAACAACCTTGACTGGAGATTAAACTCCAAGCAAATATAATGTAAAAGACCCAGTCTATATGACTAAGCTTTTTGCAGGTAATAATCACTTATAGGTAGAGATCGTATTCTTCTTTTTGTGATTTGATAGAGCGCGTTAACAACAGCCGGTGCGACACAGGGTAGGCCGGGCTCACCGAGCCCTCCCCATTTCTCTCCGCCTGAAAGTTTCCAGTGTGTTTCCATCACTGGCGTTTCCTGCATTCTGACCATTTGATAAGTATCGAAGTTCTCTTGTTGGACGCGACCCTTTTCTATCGTTATCTTTCCATAAAGAGCAGCACTAAGACCATATATAATACCGCTTTCTATTTGCATCTCAGCAATGAGAGGATTTACAAGATTTCCGCAATCAACAACAGACACAACTTTATGGACAAGAGCGCGACCTGACTTATCAACAGAAACTTCAACAGCCTGAGCAACGATAGTACCGAAGCTTTCATGTATCGCCATGCCGCGGGCACGTCCCCTTGGCAATGACGTAGACCAACCTGATTTTTCTTCGAGCTCTTCTAAAACATCTAAGAGGTCTTGTCGGCTTGATAATAATTTTTTGCGGTAAGCCAAAGCATCCATCTTTGCAGCGGTCGCCATCTCGTCTACAAAGCATTCCATCGCAAAGGCATTTTGAGAGCTGCCAACTGAACGCCACCACCATGTGGGTATATGCGTATTTCTAATTGTGTGCGTAATCTTTTTGCGTGGTATTTCATAAGGCATATTAGCTAGGCCTTCAACGGAGGAATTATCAATTCCGCTAGATACATCTGCGCCCATATCTTTGAGTATCGAATGCGTGACAGAGTGATTAGAATAAGCAGTAAGTTGTCTATCAAGATCAAATCCTGCTTTGAATCTCATTGCGGCCATAGGTCTATAGAAACCTGCTTTTGTATCCTCTTCCCGACTCCAAATCATTTGAACAGGCAAACCAGCTTCTTTAGAAATAATAGCGGCTTCGATAATATAGTCATTATTGGAACGTCGACCAAATCCACCCCCTAGAAAACAATTATGTGTATATACGTTTTCTGGCGCTATACCAGTCACTTTTGCGACTGCGTGCAGTGCTGATTCCGGATTTTGCATACCCGCCCAAACATCAACTCTATCTTTTTCAACACTAACAGTACAGTTTAGTGGCTCCATACAGGCATGAGCCAAATAAGGAACGAAATAGTCAGATGCTATTATTTTTTCCGATGTTTCAAATGCTGATCTTGTATCGCCTACCTCATGAACAATGGTTCCTTCATCGGATAAGATCGCTGAATATTCATTTCTAAAAGTATCACTATAAGTCTTGCCTTCGTCTCCAATATTCCATTGTACCGGCAACTTCTCAATAGCAGTTTTGGCTTGCCAGTAGGTTTCAGCGACAATGGCAACCCCAGATTTAAGTTTAACGGCTTGTATTACGCCTGGTAAATTTCGAACAGCATTAAAACGATGGCTGCGAAGCGTTCCTCCTATTACAGGACAATGAACCACAGCGGCATAGACCATATTTGGAACCCGAACATCCATTCCAAAAACTGCTGAACCATCAACCTTAGAGGGTGTATCCAATCTTTTTTTCGGCAGCCCTAGTAAGTTAAATTCTTCTGGGGATTTTATCCTAACTGTACCAACACTTATTCTAGCGGCAGCACTCGCTAATTCTCCGTAGCTTGCCGAGCGTCTCGTTGGTTTATGATAAATTTTGCCGTAATCCGCGTAACAATCGTCCCGACTAACATTCCATTTTTCAGCTGCAGCTTTAAGTAGTTTCTCGCGAGCTTCTGCTCCCGCCATTTGTAAATAGGGCCGAGATCGACGTACTGCGCCACTGCCACCTGTTAACATTCTTTGATATACACCATCCTCACGGATTGTGCGATTAGCATCAGCGTATTCAGCACGTACATTTCGCCAATCCGCTTCCAATTCTTCAGCTACAATCATTGGCATTGAGGTGAACACACCCTGCCCCATCTCAGCTTGGGCCACCCGTATAGTAATGGTGTCATCTGCATCGATGGCGAGCCATGCATTAACTTCATCGTTCTTTAACGCAAAGGCTTCATAGGGTCTTACTTTCGCCTCAGCAAAACTGGGTATATGAAAAGCAATAATTAAACCACCTGTAGCAGTGGCTGTAGATTTTAGAAATTGTCGTCTCGAGCTGGACACTTTATTTGCCCCCTTTAGCAGCAACACTATGAATAGCTTTCCTAATTCTTTGGTAAGTGCCACAACGACAAATATTGGTCATGGCGCGATCAATTTCTTCGTCCGTAGGATTTGAGTTTGACGCTAATAGCGCTACTACAGTCATGATCTGACCAGATTGGCAATACCCACATTGTGGTACATCTTCTTCAATCCACGCTTTCTGAACAGGATGACTCGCGTTCTCTGCTAAGCCTTCTATTGTGACGATATCAACTTGGCCTACTGCGGAAACAGGAACTGAACAACTTCGTACTGCCTGTCCATTCATATGTACTGTACAGGCCCCACACTGCGAGATACCACAGCCATACTTGGTCCCCGTTAGATTTAAATTGTCCCTTAATACCCACAGTAAAGGCGTGCTAGGATCGACATTAATTTCGTATTGCTGGCCATTTACATTTAGCTTTAGCTTTACCATATTCCCCTCGATCATCGCTAGACTCGTATGCGTTTATAAACGCACAGTTAGTCGGCCTAGAGTAGCAAAGATAAATATCTGATACCATGGCGATTCATGTTTCATTGGAATCAAAATGGATGAAGTAATAATCAATTGGTTGAGAGACCATCAAGAATATGCACTCGTCATTGTTCCAATAATTGCATTTCTTGAGGCTTGTATTGGAATCGGTCTCTTTATATCCGGTATCATTCTATTATCCGTTTGCACCATCATGTACACCGAAAACATTGCTACCTTAGCTCAAATGTTACCACTCGCTTTTTTAGGGGCGACGACTGCGGATCATAGCGGCTACTATATTGGACGTTACTTAGGTCCACGATTCCATCAGACAAAGTTTGCGATTAAACAAAAGAAAACATTAGCTAAAGCAGAAGGATTGATTTTGAAATTCGGTGAACTCGCCATCATCTTTGGCAGGTTAATGACGGCCATTCGAAGCTTAGTACCTTTATTAACAGGGGTTAGCGGTGTAACACCTTTGAAGTATTCAATTTATGATTTGATCGCCTGTACTATTTGGACAAGCGGACTCGGATTGCTCATTGTGGGCATGGACAATTTATTCGCGTAGATCTATTCACGCAGATCTATTCACGCAGATCTATTCACGTAAGCGCAACACCCTTCCATTGAGATTTGGCGGTGTTGCGATACCAATGTGTGCTGCGAGACTTGGCGCAATATCAACACTATTCGCTTTACCCTTAATATGGCCAGAGCGAATTCCTTTTCCGTAGAAGATCATGGGGATATCTCTATCATAATCGTAAACAGATCCATGAGTTGTTCCTTCGCCCAAAGTGATAACGCAGTCTTTGTGGAACTGAAGAAGCAGATCTGGACTCTTATCACGACTTAAGGCGTTTCTTAACAATCTTGCTACCTCGCTACGCCCATCTCTGATTTCATTCTGAGTCCATACATCCTTAACGACATCAATTGCTGATAAGGCATCATCCATCGTCGCAATTACATCAGCGATATTCAGTCCATTCTCATGGATATAGCTTCGACTAAAACTGAAACCACTACCACCAAACTTAATGAGTGTAGAGGGATGACCAAAGGGACCTGTAAAGTGCCAATAAGCGGATGCATATGCTTTTAACAACAGAGGCCAGGCTGAAATACGACCTTGTTCAGGACAAGCGTTTCGCCCTTGTTCTGTTGTATATTCAGGCAGTTCTGCAACACCATGATCCGAAGTTAATACAAACAAGATGTTTTCTTTACCAAGATCTTTTTCAATGTAATTCATGAAATTTTCTAGGCCTCTGTCTATATTAGCTAGGGTCGCTTCAGACTCTGCGCTTCGAGGGCCGTATAAATGACCGACAGTATCAATGGCCGACAAGGCTAATATTAAGAGATCCGGTGATGTGCCTTGACCCAGTTTTTCTTCTTTTCTAATTATATCTGCCAACACGAGTGTCGCGGTGTCAATCTCTGGCGATCTATATATTTGCTCAAAGACATTATGATCTTGCTTTCCGATTTTTAAGGGATGACCACTTTGTCTAGAGAATTCTTCATTTTCACCAGGGTAATCATCTTGACGCAAACTACCCCTACCATGAACCCAAGTGTCAGGAATATCTTTTAAATATCCGTTTATTAAGGGATCTTCTCCGTTAAAGTCCTTAACATAAGTTGGTAGTTCATTAGCGTAGAAGCCGCTTGTTGTAAATTTCCCATTAACATTATCGTACCAATAAACCCCATCCGCTTTCTGCCCAGCCATTGTAATGGTGGCGCGATCCTTCCCACCCACAGAATATACTTTTGATTTTGGGTGGGCTTTTTTTAGCCACTGGCCAAATGTACTCACTAACAAATTCCGTGGTGATCGATTAACCTCCCTTCCTATTACCCTATATTTATCGTCATCATCATCAACGCAATATCTAGTTTGGAAATTTTGGTCTATATAAGTATTACCCGAAATGCCCGCTGCGCCAGGGACCATGCCGGACAGTATCGTTGCGTGCCCTCCACATGTTGTACTAACACCATGATCTAGACTTGCATCAACATAGACTCGACCATCTCGAAATACTTTCCCTAGAAATCCCGGTAATTCACTATTAAGGCGATCTCGTCGAAGCTGATCTATTGAAATGACTATAATAAGTTTTGGCGATGTGGCTGGTGGTTCCAAGTAAGATAGGGAATCTGCAAAGGATAAGCTTATATAAAACCCAAAGAAAAAAGTACAGGTGGTGATTCGCAGTATCATCTACACATCGCTCTTTCTCGTAGGAATCATCCGCTTAATTGATTTGATAATAATAGGTTTAATAGGAAGATCATTAAAATCGCCTTTTTCTTCTGTTGGCGAAGACTCAATTAGACGTACGATAGCCATACCACTCACGACGCGACCAAAAACAGCATAACCAAAACTGGCACAGGTAAGCGGTTTGTTAAGCCCTCTCTCTATTGTCTTTAAGTGCTTTTTTTCGTCTTTTCGAGTGCAGCTTTTCTCATTAAAATCTAAATGTGGGTTATCTTCGGTATTAATAAAAAACTGTCGTCCAGCACTATCAATTTCAAATTGCCGTGCCATCGCAATTGTGCCCATGACATTTTGCAGGCCATTGTCCGCTTCATTATAGAGAGCATCTTCTGATTCAATATCAACAAGATCTTCTTTATAACCACCACTTTGTATGATGAGGCCTTCTATAACACGATGAAAAATAACATTCTCATAGTGACCAGCGTCAACATGTTTTAGAAAGTTCTCGGCGGTCAAGGGTGCTTTTTTGCCATCAAGTTGAACGTCTATTCCACCTAAATTTGTCTCAATACGGACAAGTATCAATTCACTAGCGAATATTTGATTGCAGCTGAACAAATAAACAGAGAAAGTAACGCTTATTAATCTCTCTATCATTTGGAGACAAGTATACCCACGATTGATCAATCTCGATAAGCTACTGGCGGTACAAAACCACCTATTTGTTCTGTCACTTTTCTAGCGAATTCTATGGTGTTCAAATCACCCATTTCTCGACCAATTATCTGCACGCCTATCGGCAACCCTTGCTCGTCCAAGCCAGTGGGTATAACCGTGGAAGGAAGGTAAGATACGCCTGTTAGTCCGGACCAAAACACTTGGGAGAAGTAATTTACGGAATGACCATCTACATCAATCATTCTCTCGGAAAGCCTAGGGTTGTGATCATGTTTGAAAGCGTGAGTCATACAGACGGGTGCAAGCAAAATGTCGACATCTTTGAAGTATTCGTGCCAAGCCCAACGTATTTTATTTCGGCTTTCGTTAAAGGCTGACCAATCTTTAAAGTAGAGTGTCGAAGCCCTCGTCACTTCAGCTAACTGACTGGTATCCTCAGGCTTTAAGTTTTTTAAACGGCCAATATTAGCTTGAAACATTTCATCACTCTGTCGCGTCGAAAGTGCTGCATGCAATAATTGGGTGTAACGCTTATGGGATTCAGAGACATCGAATTCTGGTCTAACATGGTAATTAACTTGACCACCGGCATCTGCAACCAGACTAGCAATATCTAATACCCGCTGTGCAACGCTTGCATCCACAGGTGCAATCTCATCGTTTGCCCAGACAGCGATTTTATAATCAGCCAGCGCTTTCTTGTTATCCTGAGCCAGAGAAAGTGTCCATCCGGGCTGGTGTATCTCGTCAGCACCTCCCACGACATCCATCACCAGCTTTAAGTCTTCCGCACTACGTGCAAGTGGGCCAATAACGGCTATATCTCCAGGTGTAACATCATCCCCGAGAGAATGCCCCCGTGGGGGTAAAACCCCCCATGTAGGTTTATGAGCAAAAACACCACAATAATGGGCTGGATTACGTACCGAACCGCCTATATCACTGCCTAACTCAAGTCCAGTAAATCCAGCAGCTAGCGCCGCCGCAGCACCGCCAGATGAACCACCGGGGGTACGCTCCAAGTTGTGGGGGTTATTGGTTGTGCCATAGATGGCGTTATAGCTTTGGAAATCAGACAAATAGATCGGCACATTCGTTTTTCCAAATATTATCGCGCCAGCATCTTGTAGTCGTTTACAGGCAAGGGCATCTTCAGATACGATATTGTCTTTATAGCTAGGATCACCCCAAGTTGTAGGCATGCCTTTCAGCTTGAAGGATTCCTTCACCGTCATAGGTAGCCCATGAAGAGGACCCCAATCCTCCCCATTAGCGAGCGCTTTATCCGCGGCTTTTGCTCGTAAGGTTGCCTCTTCAACTTGCAATGCTATAACAGCATTTACTTCAGGATTATGTTTTTCTATCCTTAATAGATAATGCTCAAGTAATTCTAAGCTGCTTATTTCTTTTGACTTAATTCGCGCGACCAAATTTGTCGCATCAGAAAATGCTAGTTCATCCAAGTTTATTCCCTTCCCTCATCACGGATTAGTTATGGAGCTTAAGATAGATTTTCTTTTCTAACAACTCAAGGTAGGATCTGATAATGAATAATGATGCGCAAGATCAATTTAGGCAAGATACACGGGATTGGCTCGAAGAAAACTGTCCAGCTTCCGTACGAGGCCCAGGATTCGTTCCTTGGGGAAGCCATAAAATCCAGCTAGATACAGATAACCGACTATGGCTAGATCGTATGTCTGCAAAAGGTTGGACAGTACCAACCTGGCCCGAAGAATATGGTGGCGCCGGACTCAGCAAAGCTCAGTACCTAATACTGCAATCTGAAATGCAAAGAATAGGCGCAAGGCCTGCGTTGTCGGGACGAGGCGTGAATTATATCGGGCCTACGATTCTAGAATTTGGCACGAAAACTCAGAAAAAAATGTGGTTGCCACGTTGCGCCGCAGGTGATGGGGGCTGGTGCATGGGCTACAGTGAGCCGATGGCTGGAAGCGATCTTGCAAATCTCAGTCTTAGATGCGAAGACAAAGGTGATTTTTATCATCTAAATGGCATGAAGACCTGGACTTCTGATGGCATATACGGAGATTGGATCTTCTGTTTGGTGAGAACTGATCCGAATAAACCTAAGCATGAAGGCATCAGCCTTGTACTTGTTGACATGAATCAGGAAGGTGTCCGGGTGCGGCCAATTCAGTTGATTAGCGGTAACTCTCCCTTTTGCGAAACCTTCTTTGAAGATGCTATTGTCGATAAAGCGGATTTAATTGGGGCAGTGAATCATGGCTGGGCTGTAGGAAAACGCCTATTACAGTACGAGCGTTCGGTCCATGGGGGTGTTAATACAAGTGGTGCACAGGTAACAGAGAAAAGCTTATCGCTTTCGGACGTCGCCAAAGAATATTTAGGAGAATCAGAATCAGGAAGGCTCAATAGCGCATCTCTGAGAGACCGCTTATTGAAGTTAGAAATGAACAAGCGCGCCTACAAATTAACACAACAACGTGTCATTGCTGAAACTGCTGCTAGCGCGCCTACGCTCGCCACTTCAATCTTAAAGATTAAAGGCGCTGAGTTTACTAAGGACAGTGCAGAACTACTTCAGCATGTCATGGGTTCACAAGGATCAGGGTGGGATGGTGAATCATTTACCTCTGAGGAAATAAATGCAAATAAAGATTGGTTAAGTACGAGAGCTGTTTCAATCTACGGCGGCAGCAGCGAAATTCAAATGAACATTATCGCGAAACGCACTCTCGGATTACCAGACTAAAGAGTCTAGGATACGGTTACGGCTTCCTCTAATCTTGGCTTACGTACTTTGTGATACAACTCACGAATAGCATAAGGCGCCATTAACATGGCAGGTGTCACGATAAGCGTGAGCAAGGTAGCAAAACTTAAGCCTGATACAATGGCAGAAGCCAGTTGAACCCAAAATGAGGCAATCGGGCCTCCAACTTCAATTTCTCTGCCTATAAGATCGACTGAAATACCACTCGCCATGGGCAATAATCCAAAGCCAGTTGTAAAAGTAGTCAGAAATACTGGCCGAATTCTCAAACAGCCGGTTTGTATAATGACCCTCTGCATCGTCCAATCAGGGTTTTCTTTATGTAAATAGTTATAAGTATCGATAAGTACAATATTGTTATTCACAATAATACCCGCCAGAGCAACGATTCCCACTCCTGTCATAATCGCACTAAATGGATGTCCCAATACCAGCAAGCCTAACAATACGCCAACAGTTGACATAATAACGGCGGATAGTATTAAAGCAGCTTGATAAAAACTATTAAATTGCGTTACCAACAAGATTGCCATCAGCGCAAGTGCCAGTGAAAATGCCTTACCGATAAATGCCATTGACTGATCTTGTTCTTCATTTGCACCACGAAATTCTATACTTAACGATGGATCAATCCCTTCTTTATCGATCCATGTTTGAATTTCAGTCACCATATCCTCGGACAGGACGCCCGTTTTAGTATTAGCACGGACATACATCATGCGCTGACTATTTTGGCGAAAAATAGTGCTGACTTTCGGCTGTGCGGTTCTTTTTACAAAACTACTTAATGCTGCCTGCCCGTTAGCGGTGGAAATCCGAAGCTCATCCAATCGTGTCACTGTTCTATATTCTTCGGGATACCGAATTCGAATATCTACTTCATCATCTACATCATCGGGACGGTACTTACCCACTAACACGCCATTTGTAACAAGTTGAATCGCTGCACCCACACTGCCAACGTCTGCTCCCATCATAGCGGCTTGTTTTCTATCGACGATGATTTCCCACTCAATGCCCGGAACTGGAGCCGTATCATCAACGCCGACTAAACCGTCCATCGTATTTAAGAATGCAGTAATCCGTCTAGTCTCTTTCGCCAAAATATCTAGATCGTTACCCGATACTTGAATTTGAATATCTTTACCCACTGGCGGACCTTGTTCTTGAGATTCGATTTCAGCCCTAACCCCAGGTAGATCGCCAATCACCCCTCTAAAACTATCTTCCACTTCCCAGCCATTTATTGAACGGCTTCGTCGATCTGACAATTCAATAAACATGCTTCCGATTTGATCCGCGGATCGGCCAGATCCTTGCCCAAATCCACCGCCACCAGATCGTGTATAGATGCTCTCAATATTACCGGCACTAACAACTCTATCTTCTACGTCGCTTACAATTTCCAGAAGTTCTGAGGCTGAATAGTTGCCCTTTGCAGCGACGTTAACACCAGAGAATGTGGGATCTACATCAGTGAAAAACTGGCTACCATTATTATTAGCACCATAAATTTTCACTATTCCAAAAAGGATGGTGAGCGTGATTGAAATAACGACCAATGGATGATTAGTGGTAAATCGTAAAATTGCGGCATAAATTTTTAAAACACCGGTGAGATCTGTAAATCGGCCCTCTTCAATAGCCGCAGTATTCCCACCTAATACAGGTGCACGCTGCTTTGATATCAATGCTCCGAGAACAGGTGCAAATATAAGGGCATAGGCCAATGACCCAAACAACACTGCAAAAACAGTCACCGGAAGATACTTCATAAATCCACCCGTCACACCCGGCCAAAACATTAGGGGTAAAAAGGCAGCAAGCGTTGTAGCAGTTGAAGCAAGAACAGGCCAGAACATTCGGTTAATTGAATAAACGTAGGCATCTCTTGGCGTCACCCCTTCCGTCATTTTTCTATCGGCAAGTTCCACAATAACAATGGCACCATCAATTAACATACCGAGACCTAACAACATGCCAAACATGACCATGAAATTGTAGGTATAACCTAATGCACTAACAACAATAAACGCAAACAAAAATGAGAAGGGGATGCCTAAAGCAACTAATATTCCAGAGCGAATTCCCACTGCGGCAACCACAACTGTCAACACAAGAAACATGGCAGTTGATATATTACCTTCAAGGGTATTGATTTGTTCTAAAGTATCAGGCGCCTGATCCGCAATATAGCTAACGACAACATTGGCAGGGTAATCTAGTTTTTTTGCCTCTACAACCTTTTTAACTTTGCCAACGGCATGAACTAAACTTGTACCTTTTCTTTTCGACAATTCAACTGCAACAGCGGGCATGCCATTTGCTCTAGTATAAGTTTGTGCATCTTTGAATGTACGACGTATAGAGGTAACATCACCAATAGTCACCACACCCTGCCCCGTCGCTTTTATGGGTATCGAGAGAACATCTTTTGCTGATTCAATAAGACTGGGTATTTTTACGGAAAATTTGCCTTTCCCTGAATCAACAGCACCCGCAGCAATTAACCTATTATTGCTGGCAACTGCCGCGACCAATTCTTCATTGGTAATGCCATAAGCTTCAAGTTGAGCTGGATCAACAATAGCTTCTAATAACGCTTCTCTTTCTCCATTAAGATTCGCTTCCAGAATTTCGGGAATACTTTCGAGATCGTCTTTTAGCTCTCTTGCGAGCTTATATAACACTCTATCAGGCACGCCAACACCGCCAAGACTAATAGTAATAATAGGGAAATCAGTCGCTGATATCTCGTTAACAATGGGTTCCTCTGCGGTTTCTGGAATCTTGACTTTTGCTTTGTCCACTGCCTCTCTTACATCTAACAGAGCTTGATCCGAATCAAAACTGTAATCGAATTCTATAACTAGGGTCGCACTTCCCTCACCAGAATAGGAATTGATTTCTTCGACACCTTCAATGGTCTTAAACTCTAACTCCATGGGTCGTGCCAGTAAGCGCTCTGCATCCTGTGGGGATATTCCATCATGGGGTATCGTTACGACGATGATAGGCACTGAAACATCAGGGTTAGACTCTAGTGGAATTGTTGAATAAGAGACAAAACCTGCGAGCAAGACGACGCACATGAGAGAAATGATCGTACGAGTACGATCTATAGAATTTTCTATATAACGAGACATTTTGTCATCCCTAGGGAAATTATCAGGACGCTAGGTACGATCCGAGTGGCGTCAAATCAATTTTGACAGTCTGACCTTCAAATACTTCTTCGTGGCCCACTATAATGATGTTTGCATTTTCCGGTAAACCGTCAATCCATACACCCCGTGCATCTTCACTTAATATAGAGACTTTTTTGAAGTACACGATATTGCTGGAATCTACAATTCGTACGCCCATCACGCCATCATCATCCAATACTAATGACGCAGAAGAAATGAGGTGGGCGCGTTGCTGTCCCATCGGCACAAACATCTCTGCCGTTAAGCCTGCTCTGATTTGCTCACCTGGTTCATTCACGGTCACTTCAACTGTGTAAGTTCTTGTCACTGTATTTGGCGACCTGGCAATGAAGCTGACAATGCCTTGAAATTGCTCGCCGGTTATCAATTTAATAAGGACTAAACCGTTCTTTGCAATATGCCCAATGCTTTTCTCAGCCACTTGGCCTACGACCAATATAGGATCAATTTCAAGAAGACTGACGCACTCTTGGCCAACATTCAAAAAATCTCCAACTTCAACAGATTGGGTTTCTATAACACCATCAAAAGGTGCCACTAGACTTGTTTTTGAGAGGGAAAGCTCAGCACGTTTAGCCGCAGCTTTTGTTGCTTCCAAAGCAGCTTCAGCTTTAGCAACATTAATATCTGACTGTAAACCGCGCTTCTTTAAATCTAGGATGCCATCAAATTCAAGCCTGGCGCCTTTTAGCTCTGCTATGGCCTGATTAAAATCAGTCAAGCGAGAATCGACAGCTATCTTGCAGAGTAAATCGCCGGTTTTAACATGGGTGCCTCGAATTCCTGGAATGGCGACAATACGTCCAGATATTTCAGCTTTAATTTCTACGACTCTATTTGCTTTTGTTTGTGCACTAACAGAAAGGTTCAGTTGCCGTAGTTCAGCGACACTTTGTCGAACTCTAACGTGGGGTATTACTTCGTTATCAACAGATGCCGAACTCTCGTCAGCAATGGCGATATTCGAAGCTAGTTCGCCTGAAAAAAGCCATACAGCCATACCAAAGGCAATAAAAACAGCTATCAAATTCTTGTTACTCAAAATATCTCCTTCAGGCACGACGTCTCGTCATACCTAATGATCGGTAAGTTAGTTACAATCTGTTTTTATTATTGTCGTCTCAGCAGAATCGAATGCCAGACAAAGGCGGGGGTTCGTTCTTATGATGTGTTTTGTAATCGCGTGCAGTGTACTCGAATCACTACAGCCAAGCAAGGAGACATTCTCCGCAAGTCACTGTTCACCGCACCTACGCCTCATCTCATCTCATCTCAATATAGTAGGTGATTGTTGAAAAATTATTTTCCTAATTTGTATTTCTGAGATGACTACCATAAATTATTGTCATTGCACGTCCCGTGACTATTGATATTTAATGAGTTCACGTCCAGAAATGAAGGCATTTGCTCTGAAGTCGTGAAGCAATGAATAATACACACATAGTTTACAAGCGCTTATAAGAGAAGTAATCTCGCTGAACTTAAGTCTTGGATGGGCACTAACAGGGCAATCGCAAATTAAACTGAGAATGTTATGAACAATCTATCGGGAAGAAATGTCATTATAATCGGTGGCACATCAGGAATTGGCTTATCAACAGCCTGTCAGGCGCAAGAAATCGGTGCCAATGTGAGAGCTGTAGGTCGCTCCAAAGAACGCGTTGACGCCTTGTCTGCACGCTATCCGAACATAGCGTTTAGCTGCCTTGATACTCACGACACACCAGCACTAAACCGATTTTTGGAATCCGGTACACCTGTCCACCATGTCGTGAGTGCAGCTACAGGAGCTGATCGTACTATCGCACCTTTTATGGATCAGAGTGAAGATCAATTTAGAGAAGCATTTGGTAAATTTTGGGGTTATTGCAATGTCGTCAGACAATGTGTGCCTCATCTGACCAATGACGGATCCATTACCTTAGTCAGCGGAACCCCTGCCAGAAAATGTAATCCAGGTATGTCCTCAATTTCCTGCGTGGGTGCAGCCGTTGAAGCACTTACTCGTGCATTGGCACTTGAGCTAGCACCATTACGGGTCAATGTGGTCGCGCCAGGCTTAATAGACACTGCTATGTTTGATCATTTTGGAGAAAACAAAAGCGCTGTTTTCGACCAGATGAGTCAAAACATCCCACTTAAACGGGTAGGTAAGGCAGAGGAGGTCGCGAGCGCGATTATTCATACGCTTTGTAACGGATATATGACGGGCACAACAATTGACGTTGATGGCGGAACACTTTTACCCTGAGAGACTGCACGCTGAAATATGGCGCTCTAAACGATGGCTCTCTAAATTATGGCTCAAAGCACTTTTTTTAGCGTTTCATCCAAGGATGTAAGTTCAATCCCGAGCTGCTTGCAAGCTTCCTTTACATCCAAGTTATCGTCGTGATCCAAGACACCTAGCATAGAACGGGTTACTGGCGGTCGCGGTAAAAACTCACACAAAAAACCTAAGCACATACCCAAAGAAATGGGTAAGGAGATTAGCATCGGAGATGTTCCTAGGATTCGTGCAGCACGATTGATTAAATTCCTTCTGCTGACAGATTCTGGACCGGCAAGGTCAATTCTTTCAGGCGCATCCTTCAATGCTAATATTTTAAGCATTGCCTGCGTGACGTCTCCCGCATAAATTGGCTGTTCTAGACTTTCACATCTAAATGTAAATGCCAGCCGGGAACGAGCATTTTTTGCAAGCGCATAAGATGCGAAGTCACACTCACCCAATACCATAGGTACTTGCATAATTGTGCTTGGGATTGATGAAGACCGCAATATTTCTTCTCCGCTGCCTTTTGAGGCTAAGCAGGCATTGGCGGAATTTGGATGCGAGCCAACAATACTTAAATAAATAATTTTTTGGATCGATTGCTCATTTCCTCCAGCATTGGCATCTGCAGTCAGCGCTTCGACTAATGCAGAACAAGAAGATTCATGGGCATCTTGAAAAGTGCTGTCAGAAGACTCTTTTATGATACCGACAAGATGTACGACACATTCCACTCCCTCCAAAGCGCCTCTAAGGCTGTCCGTGTCGGTATAGTCGACAAGCGTGATGGGTACTCCGAGATTCTTCCCCTCCATTTTATCTCTAGCGCGGGATGAGCGTACGAGTGCTATTACTTCATGTTCAGAATTCAGCTCTTGAGCTAGTCGAACGCCTAAGTGCCCATTAGCACCAGTAATCGCAATTCTCATATCTTAAAAATCATCTCTGTGGAACAAAATTTGGGTGATGGAGCCTCAGTATTTGTTATGCTGTCAATGATAGTTTAATCATATTCAATTAATCATGGCACAAGCTACAAACTACATCACGCTACCTAATCTTCTTAGTATCACACGGCTAGTACTAGCGCCGGTGATTTTTTTTGCCATTACCCATGCACAATGGCAATGGGCAGCTGTCATCTTCTTTTTTGCCATCGCGACAGATTTGTTAGACGGCTATCTAGCAAGACGCTGGGATCAAACCTCTCCTCTCGGAGGTTTCCTTGATCATGGAAGCGATGCTGTGTTTGTAACGACCATTTTTCTAGCAGAGGCTTATTTAGGATGGATTCCGATACTGCTTCCCTGCCTAGTCATCTTGGCATTTACGCAATATACATTAGACTCAAATGCACTCTCGGGCCATTCTCTACGCACGAGCATGATCGGTAGATTAAATGGAATTGCCTATTTTGTTTTAGGTGGCACGCCAATAATCTTAGGCATGTTGAGCTGGCCCTTTGTGACCCCGGACATCGTTAAGTACGGCGCATATTTGCTCTGCCTTTCAACACTCGTATCTATGTTTGACCGCCTAATCACTCTGGTTCAATTTCGCATCGCTAAGAAATAACGCCTTATTCGCTTTAGGCAAAGGTAACAAGCCAATAGAAGCAACCAATAAAAGCAGAGAACAGTCTTTTCGATACTGAAAATAACGAAAGAGAAATAGCCAAATGAGATATAAGAAACGGTAATATAAGACTTGATATCAACCAATTTGGATTTGCAAACATCGTTCAGTAAAGATATGTTTCACGAACGGTAAAATATAGATACAGGCGAGACATGAATTTCCTAAAAGGCTTATTAGCATTCATCGCGATACTCGTCATTTCTGCCGCGTTATTCTTACTCTACATGAAATCTCACGATGGCCCGATTGAAATTTTTTCTGGAGGACCATTTCAATCAGGCACCCTAGTTACCGGCCCTGAGCCTGACTGGAATAAAATCAAAGAGCTCGAAACCTTCCAAATTCAACTATTAGACCCACCTCGATCGCGCACCACCTGGTTAGCAGTGCACGAAGGTAGGCTTTTTACACTAAGTGGCCACATGAAATCGCCAATAGGTAAAATTTGGAAGAAATGGCCACACCAAGCAGCAGTAGATGGCAGTGCTTTATTAAGAATTGGAGACAAAATTTATGAGCGTAAACTAGTCAGGGTCCCAGCTGATAGCGATTTAGCAATGCCTATTTTGAAGGAGCTTAATAGGAAGTACCACATGAGCACCGAAATTGAGTATGTTAGAAACGAGAATACTTGGTTGTTTGAGTTAGCCCCGAATCTCTTATATTAAGAGCGCTGATTTAAGCGCGCTAATCCAAAAGAAGGCGAACTATTTCAATCGAACAATAAACGCACCCGTGTTTCTACCATCCTGACTAAACCCGATAATATCTTTTCGAAATAGCATGGTAGCTAAAGTGTGATTCACTTCTTCCTTAATCAGGCCATGTCCTACGATCACTCTCAGGTTGCCAGTAGGACTTGCCCGAAGCGCATCTAACAAGTCTTGTAATTTTATTAGCGCATCACGAACTCTCTCGCCCTGGTGTGCAATATCATAAGTCACAGTTTGACCATTAGATTGTTTGGAAATGACAGCATCACATTTGGGACAGTTTGGTACTGAACCAGCAAGTGCCATACCGCAATCCAAACAAAGTCGCTGAGCGTTTATATTTGAGCTTAAAAACAAAATTTATTCCGGCCACCTTTTTTTGCTTCGTAGAGTTTTTCATCAACGGATTCGACGATATCCTGAGCAGATGTATGACAATCGCCACCATCCCAATAGCTAGCCCCCGAACTCACCGTTACTTTAATTTCTCGATCGTCATAATTAAAACCATGGGTTTCGACGGCTGTTCTCACGCGATTTGCAAGCATAATGGCGGCATCTAGCTGGACACCCCGTATCAAAAATATAAATTCCTCACCTCCAAATCGGGCGAATACATCGTAACCTCGCGCTGACTGCTCTATGAGGCGAGCCAGTTCTTTCAAAATAAAATCACCCACAGGGTGACCATAAGTATCATTGACCGCTTTGAAGTGATCAATATCAAACATTACAACACTGAGGCCAGTGTGATTTCGTCGATTGTATTCAAATTCCTTTTCCAACATTTCGTTGAAATAGCGCTTATTATATATTCGAGTTAAACCATCTTTAGTGGCCATGTTTCTCAGCATAAGATGGTGTTCAGTGTCTTCGTCATCTTGGAAGCTACATTTAAAAGTGATAGAACCAATAGTTAATTTATCACCTTCTCTCAATGACCTTGCTGATCCTACTAACTCTTTATTTAGAAAAGCACCGTTAGGGCTATCGAGATCAGAAACGTAGAGATCCTTATCACGAAAAACGACCATTGCATGTCGGCGGCTAATGCTAATATCTGACACTGTCAAATTAACATCATCACTTCGACCGATCATCGTAACTGCTGGATCTAACTCATATACTTCGCCGATAAAATCTCCCTTGATCATAATCAAGCAAGGGCGTTTCCCCTCGGAGACCCTCATCTGCTGATCTACACCGGCCAGCTTTATATATTCTCTATTAATTGACATAGTTCCTCTCGAAACTAATCATATCACCCGTGTTCGAGTCTATCTGTCAGTAGAATGTAAGGAGACCTTAGCGACCATACCGGCGTTCCCGTTGTTGATAGACTCTTATTGCCCGCCAAAAATCTATCACGCGGAATGCAGGCCAAAATACTTCTGTAAAATAAAGCTCGGAATAAGCACTCTGCCATGAAAGAAATCCTGATAAACGCTCTTCACCCGATGTGCGTATAATTAAATCAGGATCAGGAATCCCCTTCGTATAAAGATAATTAGTAAAAAGTTCTTCAGTGATATCATCAATGCTCAGATTTCCGTTATTGACTTCCTTGGCAATCATCTTAACGCCATCAACAATTTCAGCTCTGCCGCCATAGCTGATAGCGATATTGATCTGAAAGTTAGCATGTTCACTCGTCATGGCTTCTACTTTGTTAATTTCTTCGATCATTTCTTCAGCAAGATCCTCACGACGGCCAATGACTTGAATCTTTACGCCCTCATTCTTTATTGCTGGATCAATTTGAAAATCTTTAAGTTTTTGTAAAATTAATCGCATCAAAAAATCAACTTCCTTATCACTTCGACTAAAATTCTCAGTCGAGAATGCGTATAAAGTCACTATTTTAATGTCTAAATCTCGACACCAACGAAGGAAATCTTCAAGCCTATCAGACCCAACACTATGCCCTTGATTGCTATCAACGTAGCCTTGGACTTTTGCAAACCGTCTGTTGCCATCAACAATGAGCCCAATATGATGGGGCTTGGGACCGTCATTTATTTGATGCCAGAGAATTTTTTCGTAAAAACGGTAAAACAATTGAGTAATCAAAGAAAGCGGCTGCCTATAAAATAGATCAAAGTAGAATGAAGGGATTATTCCAGACAAGCAGTTAAATCACCAGCCACACTCACTTTAATTGCGTGAGTTTGACGGCTGAAGTAAAGTGTAATTTCAATTATCTTCCCAGAAGGACGCTTTCTTGAAAATTCTTATCGCCATGATGAGTCATGAAACTAATACCTTCTCGCCGGTACCCACTGCGCTAGAACGATTTGGCAATGGAAAGCCACCGAAAGAAGGCCTCGCAGCCTACCACGCAGTCGTCGGGCGAGGTATCACCATGGCGGGGATGATTCAGGCTGTAGAAAACTATGCAGAGAATGCAAAAAAAGACATACAAATTGTCACGTCAATAGCAGCAGGCTCGCCCCCCTCTGGGCCAGTTTCCGCTTCAGCATATGATTATATAGTGAACAATATTTGTCTTGCTGCTAAAGAATGTGATGCCGTATTACTCGATTTACATGGGGCCATGGTGACAGAAAATTTTGATGATGGAGAAGGTACATTGCTTAAGCGGCTTAGACTTCAAAACCCAGGTATACCTATAGGCGTTGGTCTAGATATGCACGCAAATCTCACTTCAACTATAGTGGAAAATTCCACACTCATCGCTGGGTATCAAACTTACCCCCATATCGATACCTTCGAAACTGGAGAACGGGTAGGAGAAGCATTAATGAAAGTTCTTTTCGAAAACCTTAAGGTTAAAATGACGTGGGGAAATAACCCTATGTTGCCACATGTGATGCGACAAGGAACAGACGACGAACCTAATAAATCATTGCAAGAAAAAGTTAAAGATATAGAAGAAAACGAAACAATATTAACTTCTCTATTCACAGGCTTCCCTCATGCTGACATTTACGACGCAGGCTTGAGTGTAGTGGTGGTAACAAATAACGATCTCCCCTATGCCGAATCGACCAAAGACTTATTGTTAGATCTTGCATGGAAAGAAAGAGAATCCTTTGTCTATCAAAAAGAAGAATTAACTCAATCGGTCAGCAGAGCAATCACTGCCTCAGAAAGTGATAAAAAAGGACCGATAATTTTATTAGATCACTACGACAATACTGCCTCTGGTGGCACAATGGATACCACAGAAGTATTAAAAGAAATTTTAGATCAGGGTCTGGAAGACGTAGCGGCTTTTGGCATCTATGATCCTGAAGCTGTCACAACAATGATAGAGAGGGGAGTCGGACAAGTCATTACAATTGCTATCGGTGGAAAAATGCACATTGATGCGCTTGAAGTTCAAAGTGAACCCTTGTTAGTGACTGGCACGATTAGCAAAGTATTTGATGGGCACTTTACTGTGACGGGTCCAATGAGTACCGGGTCTCATATGAACATGGGACGGACTGTTATTTTAGATACTGGCGCTGTGCAAATCATCGTCATATCGCGACATATTGAACCCTTTGATCTGGGCTGCTTTACTAGCCTTGGCATTGACCCTCTTAAAAAGCGCTACCTAATGTTGAAGAGCCGCATTCATTACCGAGCAGCCTTTATGTCTATTGCAAAAGAGATCATAGAATGTGCTGGCGTCGGTATTTGTACTTCAAACTACGACCAGTTAAATTTTAAAAATGTCAGAAGGCCAATATATCCACTAGATAAGATGTCTACTCGAAAATAAAAATTTACGCATTCATTTTACATCACTCAAACGAGCTAAGGCTACTAGGGCAATTGTTATGCAAGATAGGGTGAAAGAATTTTGGCAGTTACGAAAAGCAGCAGTATCGAGCGCATCTGGGTTGGTCGCGACACAACATCATCTCGCGTCGGACATAGGCGCTGATATTCTTTCACGCGGTGGTAATGCTATTGACGCTGCTATCGCAGCGGGACTTGCTCTTGGCGTTGCAGAACCTTGGATGAGTGGTCTTGGGGGAGGCGGCTTTATGACCGTTTACCTAGCAAAATCTAAAACAGTTAAGGTCGTAGAGTTTGGCATGTGTGCTGCAGAGAATGCGAAGGCGAGTGACTACCCTCTTCTGTCTGGTGGCGAAAATTCGGCAATGTCATTCAATTGGCCTAAGGTCGAAGGTGATCGAAACATCCATGGTCCATTATCGATAGCCGTACCCGGATATGTAAAAGGTATATCCGCGGCCTTAGAAAATTTTGGCACAATGCCTTGGAAAGAAATCATCGAACCTGCTTGCCAGCTGGCTGAATTTGGTCTGCCAATAGATTGGTATTCATCTGGCAAAATAAATTTGATGGCCAGAGGGCTTGCCACTTATGATGAAACAAGGCATATCTATTTAGCAGACGGCTTACCTCCAGTTGCAGATTTAGACGGCAAAATAGTGGGGCTCAAATTAGGAAACTTGTCTCAAACTTATCGTCAATTACAAAACGAGGGGCCAAGTACCTACTATACAGGAAGTCTTGCCAGTGATATCGCAAGCGACCTCAAATCGGTAGGATCACGTATAACCCTAAATGACCTCAATAATTATGAGGCTCGTATTGTCGACCCTCTCACTAAATCTTATCGTGGAAACAAAATATCTGTCTCGGGAGAGCTAACGGCCGGCTCAAGTCTACTTCACGCGCTAGAAACAATCGAATCTTCAATTCCTGAAAATATTCAAACACCAGATGGCAGCACTTATCAACATTACATTGAAGCGCTATTAGCAAGTTACCAACATCGACTCAATACACTTGGCGCTGGAAACCCTGCAGGAAATACAACCCATATTAGTACCAGCGATAAAGAAGGAAACGTTGTTTCGCTCACGCAAACAATCATGTCTGGTTTTGGATCGAGAATCATGTTGCCTAAAACTGGACTACTCATGAACAACGGAATGATGTGGTTTGATCCAAGGCCAAATACAGCGAACTCCGTAGTGGGAGGTCGTTATCCACTTTGTAATATGTGCCCAACTATTGTGGAAAAGAAAAATGGGAATATCATCGCAGTAGGCGCCTGTGGTGGCCGAAAAATATTCCCCTCTGTATTTCAGCTTGTCTCTTTTATGCTTGATTTTGATATGCCTGTTGAAGAGGCTTTACATCAAGCCAGAATTGATAATTCTGGCACAGCAGAAATTACTGTCATGGACCATATGGACGAGTATATCCTCAAAGAATTGCTAACAAAATATCCAAAGGCTAAAGTACGCCCTAACGGCGTCATGCCCAATCTCTTTGCACTTCCACAGATGGTTGAGAGAGAGGCTTCTGGTATGAGTGTCGGTGGTTGCTTCATACCTTCTCCTCATGCAAAAGTATCTAAGCCAACCACGTAGCCGGCTCTTATGTCGTGCTTTTATCCAGCGCTGCGCCAATTACCATGAAACCCAAGCGGTACTCGATGATCGAGGTGAGCAAGAGCAAGAGGACCTTGATCAATATTCTGTGCATCGAGTATGAGTAAGTGAGATTTATCATTTAATTGATTGTATACATTAGCCAACAAATACCCCTCACCCTCCTGAGCAGTCTCTGACTTAGGAACAAAAATGGCTTCAGAAGTAGCAAATTCTGGTCCCATTTCAAAGACTTGTTTCGTTCCTGCCTGATGATCAACGCAAGCAATTGCATTAAACAAACCAGAAAGTGATCTCTCTCTTCCTGTACACAGCATATAACCATAACGATAATTTAAGCCTGCAAAACGCTCATCCAATCTTCCAAATTCACAGGTAATGTCGTCCAATATTTCAACTTTGTAATCATCAGTATTCTGGCTTAAGTCAAGCGTCCACTTAGAGAGTTTCGCTAGGGATTTATTAGGATCACCTGGACTTCCGTCAGGCTTGGGAAAAAGTGGTGCCTGTTCATACTCCGATAGATGACAGGTAATCACATCGCCTTCGTTAAAAGCATTCATGGGGTGGAAAACATAACTTCCATCATTTTTAAACCATCGAATATCCTCCACTTTGCCGCCACGACGCATAACACCAATATGATTCCCTTTTTCCGGTTCCCAAGCGAAGGCTGGTTTTCCGCTCATTGCCCGATCAAGAGAAGCCGTTAAAGGCATAATGGGAAACAACACAAAGTCTCGCGTAACCATGAAGTCATGAACCATACTTGCATAGGGAGCATCAAAAAATTGAGAATCTTTGAGCCGCCCTTCCCTATCAACGACATGATAAGACATTTTATTAGATAACATGCCATCAACACCATATCCAAAAAAGATCATCTCACCTGTTTCTGGATCTATTTTTGGATGAGCAGTCATTGGCCCTTTTAACAACTGTTTAAATTTCCAAGCCCCTTTTGACGCTAAGGAAATAGGATCAAGTTCAAAAGGTGCATGTCCTTCCTCTAGCGCCAACAACTTTCCTCCGTGCCAAACGATATTGGTATTCGCAATACCGTCGGTTTCAATACCAGCGACAGAAGGATCCGTATTCATAGGATTGAATGGATCAAATAAGCTTTGTCCCGCTTCTTTTTCAAGCTTATGTTTAATCGTTTTTACAAATCGATTTCTATAAGATATTTTTCCATTTTCGACATGAAAAGCATGAATCATCCCGTCACCGCCAAACCAATGATGTTCACCTCGAGGCGCATATTGGGGGTTGGGTCCATTTCGATAAAAGGTTCCGTGGAGATCCTTCGGTACTTCACCTTCGATAATTAAGTCTGCAACGTCACATTCCATTTGAATTGGTGCGTAACCACCTACTAGATTGGGGTGATTGGGCATTGGCTTAGCCATAGAACCTCCTTCTTGAGTGGCGTGATTAAGATACTAGATTCAAAAAAGAAATACCACCGCCTGTCTGACATCTATCATTTCATTACTTTTCACTGCATTTGACTCTAAAACGCCAGAAGCAAAACATGGCGCACGGATGCCAATATGTTCACAATTTTAATAATACAGGCATCAAAATTATGAAAGTCACAAAGCAATACCTCGTAATCCCGATATTTTCTGTTGTGTGCGGGGCACAAGCGGACAACATGCCGCTGCTAAATCCAGACCTTAATGCTCAGACAGTTTATGCGGGCGCTGCCTTAACAACGGGTGCGGGTGCTTATGTCGGTGGCAGCCTTCAAGCGATCCAGGCGGCAACGCTCGGCGCTCATTCAGAAATAGAGGGCAATCTTGCGACCGGCGGACCGATAACACTTACCGCATCAACAAAAGTAAGCCAAGATGTTACAGCCGGAACCGCTCTAACGCTTG
>JBLHIH010000048.1:0-26596 GCA_047616645.1 Flavobacterium sp.
CTTGCTTGATGTTCTTACCATTTAGATCAAAATCTTTTAGGGCTGTGCGCCTCATATGAATAACTGGGCTTTGCCATCGAATCATTTCAGATACCATGTTCGGAATTAAGGCGGCATCATCTCGCAGCTTTTGGTATTCGTCGGGATACTGATTGAGCGCAATCTTGTAGACCTGCTTGCCGTTCATCCATATCGATCTCTATGCCAGTAACCTGTGGCACATTTGTGGTGATGTCAGACCAATAAACCAACTTACGTCTGTCCTCATAGGGAAAGTCAAATAAGGTTGCGAGCATTCTGGCGGTTAGTTCAATAGAGACTTTGTCCACCCAATTGAAAGTTTCTCCGAGAGGTAAGTTGTCAAGAATATCGGTAACCCTTTCCCTGATCAGCGGTTCCATGGCGGTAACATTAGTGGGGGCAACGGAAGGCGTGACTGTTTTGCGTTGTTCGTCATGTTGTGGTGGATCCATGGCAATAAAATTCTCGATCCCGGCATCCTCTGCCCTTGGATCCACAATGGCGACACCACCTGCCTCGGAGGAAAAGATCTCGTGGTTTGTATCCACCGCTTTAATATCGGCATGTTCGAAGAAATTGCTGAATATATTACCGACGATATGTTAAGCGTGCCCTTAAGTGACAGCGCCCTAACCTCTGTTGCTTTTCGTGCTTACGAACAGCGCAAATCAACTCTTACACCATTACTAAAGTTCTGCCCGGGATTTTTGTTCCTTGCGCCTTGCAGAGAGATTATCGGGGAACTCCTTGATCGAATCATCAGCGTGAACAATTTTCATCCTCTACCAGCTTTCGAACGTGAGTATCTGACTGCGATTCATTGCAGTACCCTTCATGCAACCTTGACTGTGTGGGTTGAGCGAGGGTTTATTGACCCCCCTGAGCAATTGTCAGAATTGATGGTGAAATTATTTGGATCTGGCATAGATACATTTCTGAAGCGTGTAGAATAGGTGATCATATTGTTTTTGCTTCGATCCAGCCATTGACCCAACCCAATGAACAAGTGCATAAAGATAGGTTAAAACCATGGAAGTAACGAATAACAAAGCCTATATGGACGAAAAAGATAATCGAGATCTATCTCATATTCCCCTACCTTTGGTTATCCCGTTGTGGGTCATACATTTAGCTTCCTCAATGATCCACTCGGATCAGTACTAAAGGAATATCAAAAATATGGTCCTGTGTTCCGCCAGTCCCTCGCCTTCCAAAAAATGGTAGCAGCGGTCGGGCCAGACATGCTTAAGCGTATTGCCCTTGATCCAGATAAGGTGTTTTCTTCAAGAATGGGGTGGGAGGGCCTGACTGGCGAATACTTCTCCGGTAGCCTGATGTTGATGGATTTTGATGATCACCGTTTGCAACGTCGTCTCATGCAAACTGCCTTTAAGCGTTCCTCGATGCGTGGTTACATTGATAGTGTGAACACTATTGCTAGAGACGCTATAGATGCCTGGCCAACCGGACATTCTTTGTCATTTTATCCTACAATAAAAGCACTTTTGTTAAGTGTTGCCGCTAAGGTTTTCTTAGGTGCCCAGCTGGATGAAGAAGGCGCGAGATTAAATAAAGCATTTATCGACTTTGCTGGTGGAACGGTGGGTATCATCAAGAAGGACTGGCCATGACTGCTTCATCGCAAAGGCTTGAATGGGCGGCGTGTTCTTGGAAAATACATCTGGCAGCCAATTGATAAAAAACGTAAAGGGGATGGCACTGACATGTTCAGCCATTTTTGTCATGAAAAAAACCAAGAAGGAAACTACCTTAGCCATCAGGAAATAACTGATCACATGATATTTCTACTCTTCGCAGCCCACGATTCAACCACCAGCGCTTTGACGATGGTGATGCATTTGTTAGCGGCGAACAAGAATCGACTATACCTTTAATGAAGTGTTACGCATGTATCCGCCTGTCGTGGGAGTGATACGCCGAACTATCAAACCCTTTGAAATTGGTGGTCACAAGCTTGCGCCCCATACTGTTGTACAGGCATCAATTCTGGTGAACCACTATTTAGAGGAATACTGGCGTGACCCCTTTGTGTTTGACCCCATGCGATTTTCAGATGAACGACAGGAACATAAACAGCATCCATTTTTATGGGCACCCTTTGGTGGTGGTGCACATAAATGTATTGGTTTGCATTTCGCCGACCTGTTATTTAAGCGTGTTATTTTCCAGACTTTAAAACAATTCCGAATTGAGTTTGTTCACCAATCTCGAGCTAAAGGTAGCATACAGTATTTGCCGTTTTCAAAACCTAAAGATGACTTACCGCTGATATTGAGGAAGGTAGGTCACTAATACCTCACTTAATTGGCCAAGAATTCCAGAATACGACGATTGATCGCTTCCGGGTTTTCGATAGGTGCGAAATGAGTTGAATCGGGGATGACCGCAAGCGTCGCATTGTCTATCGCCTCAGCCAGTGTTTCGGAGTGAGACGGCTTGATCATGTCATCATCACCCACCATAATCAGCGTCGCTGCGGTAATTTTGCCTAATTGTTCAATTGTGTAAGTAGGTTGAGTGCGCCACATTGTGAGCGTTTTTTTAATAAATTCAGGCCACTTCTCAGGATGAGGAGAGATAGCTTGATAAGAAATACGTGCTAAATCCAGCAATTCACTATCCTCAGGGTTATCAAGATCACTCATTTGATCCGGGATAAGCCCTTTATGGTGAAAGTGGGAACCAAATGTCACTAGTTTACCGACCAATTCCGGATTTCTCATCGCTAGATCGAGACCGATAACACCACCATCACTCCAGCCAACGATACGGGTTTTTTGGATGCCTAGTTTCGCTAACAGTGTCGACATCTTGTGCGACATGTCTGCATAGTTAAACGGTTCTGTAGTATCGTTTGAGCGCCCATGACCCCGGCTATCAACAGCAATTACCCGGTAGTGTTTTGCCAATAAGGGGATCTGTCTGTAGAAACTATCGATGCTGGTAAAACCACCGTGGAGCAAGAGTAGAGGTTCCCCGTCACCGTGTATTTCGAAGTAAATGTTAGTCTCATCCACCTGAGCGTATGCCCCCTCACCGGCATCGCTGCTAAGTGCTTTCCAAACCATATAATCCAAGTATTCATCGACACTTTGGTTGATAACGTAGTAGGCGGCACAGACTGCCAATGACAGCATGCCTGTACCTATCAGCCATCTTTTAGCGAGCTTTGTCATTCTCTCTCCAAGAACTGCATTTCTTTTTACTGTGTATGCTCTATCCGCTTGATTAGAAAAGGTCAGACTACCTAGCTTCTGGGTTGCAGCTCAAAAATCCAAAGGTTGCCTGAATTGACTTCTTCCATAGGGATGGGAGAACCACCAGCATATTTTTTACTCAGCTCCGCCAATACCGCAACTAATATCTCGCCTTCCTGAACCCTAACAAGCTTACGTTCATAAAGTTTGTTATCAACGCGTAGTATTGCCCTGCCATCCTGTTCGGCTTCTATTGGCCAGTGCTTCCAGAGTTTGCCACGTGTCGTATTCATATATCCCGATGGGATAAATATTCTGCCGTCCTGCTCCATTATAAAAGTGGTACGTGAACGAGCGGGGTCGAGCAATTGAAATTCCACTGTGAAATAGTCTTTGAGAAAGCGCCAGTCCGGTTCATCGGTGCCTGTTTGCATCTCGCCTGTCTCAAACGCGCCGCCGGCTACAACGGCCAGGTTGCCCTCAAATGGACCATCGTGAAACCGCGCAGCCGTAAAGATGCCGCCAACTGTTAATACGAGTAATGCGATCAAACCAGCAAATATACGCAGTATCCATTTCATCTAAGTTCTCCTATAGTACTTTGGCCTGAAGACTATCATGGATGGTGAAGGTGGTGGTATGTGTGGGTGGGTATTCGTGGATAGGTATTTTAGATTTCATGTTTTCCTGTCAGGGTGCATTCGCTCACCTTCCTCATGACGAATATCCACAAAAGCCACGGAGGAGATTAAGTAATGAGGCATTTAGAGCAGAATTATTACTTGATTGTTTCTGTATCACTACATTGGTAAATCATATGAAGTTATTGAAAATCGCCGCATCACTCATTTCCATATTACTTTTGTCTGGCATGGTCTATTTCTACAAGGGTGACCTGCCCATTGACTATGTTGATGAGAAATATAGTAATGTTGAATCGCAATTCTTATACATGTCGAACGGAGCTCGAGTGCACTATAGGGATGAGGGCGATGCTACAAAACCCGTTGTTGTCTTGGTGCATGGCTCGAACGCCTCGCTTCACACTTGGGAGCCCTGGGTTGCCGCACTCAGCAAAGGATATCGCGTCATCAGTATGGATTTGCCGGGGCATGGACTGACTGGTGCCACACCGGACCAAGACTATTCTTCCCAGGCTCAACTCAACACTGTGGATGCGGTCGTATCTCACCTTAAGGTGGAGTCTTTTGTCTTAGGGGGCAATTCGATGGGGGGCGGCGTTACGTGGAGATATACTCTGGAACACCCTGAAAAAGTGCAGGCGATGTTATTGGTTGATTCGAGCGGCTTGCCGCAATTTCGGCGCAAGGCCGATGATTCTGCGCAAGAGACCAAAGCGCGTCCTTTGATCTTTACATTGATGCGCAAACCTTGGTTTAGAAGTGTTGCGCAGTACATAGATCCCTACCTTCTGACTGTTCAAGGAGTAAAGTCTGCCTACAACAATTCTCTCGTAGTGACGGATGAACTTATCGATCGTTACTATGAGCTTGGGATAAGGCAAGGGAGTCGGGCGGCCACCATTAGTCGGTTTAGTGGATTTGACACGCGTCGCCAGGAATCCGTAGATCTTACTCAATTAAACATGCCTACATTAATCATGTGGGGCAAGGAAGATGCATTGATACCGGTCAGCGTTGCTGATCAGTTTGCAGCTGTTTTAGAGAAGGGCACCTTAGTAATCTATGAAGACGTTGGACATGCACCGATGGAAGAGATACCCGAGCGATCTGCCGCAGATGTTATTCTATTCTTAGAGTCAATTGGGATTTGAGAGAGTGTGTGATCAATGCAGACGACGCTTTTACGGTATAGTTAACTCAGATCAAGAACGTAAGGGATAAGCTTTGCATTACAAAAACTGCCCTCAATGTGACGCCGCTAACAACTCGGGGCCTTCTGATAAATATGCCGTCTGTGGAGTTTACTATGCGAAATGGTTAAAATCACAATTGAGGCACTCGAAACCCACTAGCGGTAAACGATTGCGCGCTTCACGTTCCTCGTCAGGTAACATCATCGGCTCTCACATACGTTTACATTGGTTAGTCACAGAGCAAGAGGCCAAGAAACATGAGTTAGCTGTTCGCTGTGCTTTGTTAATCGGCATGGCAGTATGGGGCTGGTTTCTTATCCAAACCAACTTTCGTATCACTACTGGGCTATTCGCGGAAATCGGATTTTATTCTTCATTTATAGGCAGTGTGACCTTGGTTTTTCATGAGGCGGGGCATGTGCTGTTTAGCCCTTTTGGTCGGTTTATGGCTGTCTTGGGTGGATCCTTGTTCCAGCTGCTTGTCCCTGGATTCCTGATGTTAGCCTTCGTCTATAAATACAAAAATGCCTTTGCAGGCTCGGTAGCCTGCTGGTGGTTAGGATATAGTTTTATGGATCTTGCGCCTTATATTAATGATGCGGAGGCGCAGGCACTCTTATTGTTAGGTGGCGGAACGGGTAAAGAAATCGGAGGACACGATTGGCATAATTTGCTTAGTTGGACGGGCCTGATGGAGGTACACGAAGGAATAGCGAGTCTGTTTGAAATCACAGGCGAGATTCTGATGATCGCAGCAGTAGTTTGGGGTGTTCATCTACTCTGCAAACAATATCAATCACTTCCTCAGGTTTTAAAAATGTGCATCAATAATCCAATTAAAACTTAAGGCACCTCATACCCTTCTTTCTTGAATGACTTGACCCAGGTCAGCCCAAAAATATCTGCAGTCACAACAATACGCTTTGCTTGGTATTGATAGTCTCTATCAGACTGATAGAAATAAAGATAAGGGGAAGAATAATTTTTTGCATAGCTAGCGTACGTTCAGAAATCAAAAAACGTCAACTAGGCGTCCTCAGCTATTTCCCTTACAGGTGTTTGAAATTGTTACCTAACATATCTATAGCTTGGCTACATTCATTCAAATCTGGCTATTTCTGGATGGGAACTAGCCAGTAGATTTATCTTGACGTGGTTTTTTTGATAGCACTATGACGGTGAACCGAGATGAATATTGTACCGACTTACATGGCCTGCAATATGATGGCTTAGGTAGGTCATTCGGTATACGCATCTAAAAATCGCGTAAAATACTAATTTCTCCGAAGCAAGTACACACCGATTAGACATCCAGAAACTAAAACAGTCAATGCGATATAGGCTGAGAATTCTGGCAAATAATGTGAACGGCGAAAATTATCGCTCACACCTGAAATGCCCCAGAGGTCACCACTTCCAGAACCAACAATGAGTTGCCCCTTCATGCCTTTTTCCATATGTTGTGACATGTCACAATGCACCAAGTAGGTTTTGTTGGCGTCCGGGACGATAAATGTACCTTCAACAGATTGACCTGCCATGGCCTCCAGATGAAACATACCTGCAGGATATAATTTCTTGGGTAGGCCATGTACCATCCACTGGTGCCTCACAGAATCTTTATTCATAAATTTGACGGTAATCCGAGAACAGGTTTTGACGTGATATTCATACTGGCTCATACCGAATACCATACCAGGAACTGATCGCGCGTATTCCCTTCCCGCAACGACCTCGAATAAAATATCTTCTGATATTTTCTGGCAACCCCACGGTAAGGTGTGGTGATTATTGTTCATTACTATCCCGTGCTTTGACACGGACATCTTATGAGAGCTATGGTCTTGTTCAGCATGAATGAGTTCTGTTGAAGTACATAAGATCAATAAAACAAGTAAGATACCTGCTTGTAAGGAGTATTTAGTCTTCACGCCGAGTTCCGGAGATGAAAATTGCTAATAACATGCCTATTGCCAGTGAGAGGATGACAATACGCAACATAAGAAAATTGTCTAGATCAGGGTCTGAGAACAAATCTGGCGCATAAGTTTGCCACACTGGTAGACTGTAAATTAGCACCAATGCAAAGGGCGCTAGCTGGGCTTTTAATTGCTCAATGTCGGTTTCACATTGAAAGTTATGGATGACCGCGCAGTCTGCCTCCTGTAAGCCGTCGATGATATCTTGAAGCCCATCGTCTTGCCTAAACTCTGGTATTAAGGGTTTAGTATCTGGGTCTCTATTGTGCTGCCCACAACTTATTATTTCTTCGCCAAGTCTTTGCTCCATTGCTGCCTCTCTTTGGTGAGGATGTATAACTATCTGTCAATTGACCGGTAAATATCAATGCTGTCAGGTTTTAAGTCTCAAAAAATGGAATTGAGAATCTAGAGTCGTTATGATCAAGACTGCTAATTATTGTAGATGTTATTGCCTAATGCAAAGTGTTGCCGATAAGCTCAAAGCTAAACTTTTAAAACATACCTATCATGAATTACCACCTTTTAAGTTGCATGCAACGGCAAACGATATTTTGGATAAGACCTGCCATTTGTTTGTGGAAGAGGGAATGATTAATGCTTCTATGCGAAAGATTGCAGAAGTTTCTGGTATTAAACTGGCATCACTGCAATATCATTTTAAGAATAGCGATGCCTTAATAGCGGTTTTGGTTGGTCGCGAGGTTTTTTATCATGGCAATATGCTCTCAAGAGAATTTTCTAGTGCAGATAATAATCCGGAAGCGGCTTTAAAAGCCGCCGTTAAAGTGTGCATGCCTTCGACGAAAATAGGGGACGTGGAGTCGCTTATCTATCCGCATATATGGGCACTGGCTACTCACAACGAAAGTGCTAAACGAGGTTTAGGTATCATGCTGTCATCATACCGTGAGGTATTTGCTTATCTTGTTGCCATGGTAAACCCAAATTTGAGTATGGCTCACTGTAACGATAGGGCTATGGTAATCACTTCTGCAATTGAGGGCAGCATGTTATATCTTGGTCTTGATGCAGCGCCCGCTACGGCACCAAAGCGCTTACATACGGCATACCAAGATATGGCAATGTCGGTTGCGCTCGCGGAAGCTTAAGCTTGTTGTTTGCTTATAAACCTAGGAAGCCAGATAAAAAACGCTGAGAGGATGACAGCGTAAGTCCACGCGCCGTAGATAGATTCAGGTGTGTTTGCCTCGATGGACATCGCGGTAGACATGATAGTGTCACAGATATATAAACCCCAAAAAATGCTGCCTGAGATGATGGCAATTTGTGACGATTTTCTGAAAATCGCGAACATCAGCCCAAGAGAACACAGCACCATTAATCCGTCTACATAGGCAATCGATGCATATACTCGTCGGGTCATACCTTCAAGAGCTGCAGCCTCTGGCGTAATAGCTGCGATCTCAATTGCGTAACTGGTAAACAATAGGACGTTTAGTAAAGCGAATAGGTAAGCGCTTGTAGTCTTAATCATAGGGTCTCCTGATAATTTATTTAGCATCCTTAATGGCAAAGAGTTGTTCTTTTACAGCGCGCCATGCAGAGGTGACGGCGCCGCTGACGTAGGCTTCGGCTTCTGAATCTGAATTGGCGATGGAAATTTTACCTATAGGTTTTCTACCTAAAACATGCGGTGCTTGTCCTTCGGGAAATTCTGGATCAAAGAGGCTGTTATAGGCATAGGAATATCCATGAGACCAACGATTTACAGTAATAGCTTTGATGTCGCGCGTGGCGTCAAAACCAAAGTCACCAAACATGGCGTTTAGCTGTGTTGCTACTTCCTCTGCATAGGTCGAGAAAGGTTTTTGATACAAAATGTACCTACCGGCTCGTAAACTATCTCGCATAGTTTGGCCTTCTTTAATTTTAGGCGCAGGAATATGCATCATGTGTAGTACGAGTGTATCTTCATCGCTCTTAGGGTATTCGTAGCTGCCTAAGGCAACCTCAGGGGCGGTGGAAACTACACTGTAGGTACTGTTAGGGCATTGATATAAATTACTTTTTCCTTGCCAAAAGGCCTTGGCATTTGAGATGAGTACGCTGGTATAAACCAAAGGAAATTTCACACCGTAACGCAAATGCGCTTTCTGGGGTTCCGGCAACTCTGGGCAGATATGTGGAATAATACCGTTGTAGCAGGCGAGGATCATTCGCTCTGAACTTAAGCGAAAAATTTTACCATTCTGGCTGTAGTTAATCCAAGTTATCCCCTCGCTGTTTTCTACTTTAACGGCCGTACTGTTTAGTCGTATACGCACTTGATTACTGGCTAAATCCAAATTATCGTAGTCGAACCTGGCAGTGATCGTTTCTGCGACAAGGTCAACTTTTCCAGCAGCTGGGTTAACGTCGGGGATAAGTTTGCCCACTAATAAGCGTGGGATCGATGCATTACCATCAGGAAAATAAGCGGCTTTGTATGCGCTTATCTGATCCTGAGCAATGGAATCTAGCATTGGACCTAGTAGGCCAAGCCCTTTTAATCCGGGCCCTAGTGGAATGCATTCGAGTGCGGGAAGGGCGTCTAAGCCGACGGCATTGTTGGTTTTTATGAAGGGTTCAAAAAGTGCGATTAATGCTAATGGCAGTTTTACCTTGTCTGTAAGAAACTGTTGATAACTGGTGTGTTTTAAGTAATTCCAGGTTTCGGTAGCAGATAGATCTGCAAGGTAATCCGTCTCGGTATTGGCAAGGTCTAAGAGCTGTTGCTGTTGGGGTTGGCTTAGAGGGCTTTGCTGCAATAATTTTTCGAGCATCGTCCCGCCTTCATGCCAAGCTGCAAGCCAGTGCCCTTTGACAATGCGATTTTTGCCATAGGTCGCAGCATCAAAATAAATAGCATTTTCTTGATCCAATGATCCCAAACCATAACTGGGGTTAAGGCTGCTGCGAAGCTTTTTGATGTCTATGCCAAGCTCGCCAATAAACGCGTTCATAATCTCATCGTAATCTTGATACTCAAGATTCATGCTACCCCCGTGGCAAAGATACATCCTGCCATCTACATGAAACTCATTACGTTTGGCATGGCCGCCAAAGTCATCATGATTGTCGATAATCAAAATTTTGGCTTTGGGTTTGTACTTAAGATAATAGTGAGCTGAGGCCAGTCCGCTGATGCCAGCGCCAACGATGATCAAGTCATAGTGTTCCTCTAATGGCAGAACGTTGTCATCACGTCTGCCTTCCCACGCTAATGCATGGGCCGCCTCATACGAGCCTTCGTGGCTGCCACGTATACCCGTTTTAATAGGCGGGTAGTCGTAAGATTGTTGGGTTTTAGCAAAGCCAAGACTTGGGTTAATCGCGGCTGCAGCAGAAGTTATTGCTACACCGTTTAAGAAGTCGCGCCTTTTTATACTGGATAGTTTTATATTCGATAAAGAACGGTCTGCAAATTTATTTACCATGAGCACGCTGTCGACTGGGTTGCTGAAGTGTGATGTATACTTCGAAACTTGCCTGACTGTCAAGTGACAGATAGAATTCAAAACGAGAAATTTAGGAAATTTTTCATGCATCTTAACTCCAGCAAGGTGTTTAGGTTCAAGCAAAAATTAAAGTGACCGGGCTCTTTGATGGATGGGGACGTTGAACACCGCTATAAGATCAACCAAACCTGCAGGTATTTACACTAGGAGTCGAAATTTTGGCAGGACAAAGCGAAATTGAAATGTTCCACGTTTTGGACTCACAAAATTTGCTGATCGATTCCCTCACGAGACAAAAGAGATTGTAGTTGATATTGAAGTGAATGGCGTAAAAGTCGCACAGCTAAGCGATCAACTAAAGAGTCTGAAGCGAGTCGAGCAGGTTTCTGATTTCCACTGCGTGACAACCTGGACAAAACGTAATGTAGGCTGGAGTGGATAAGGTTTTTGGGCGTTTTACGAACAATTAGTTCTAGGCCGTATACAAACTGATTCAGACATCAATTTTGTCGTATTCCACTGTCAAGATGGGTATCGCGTCGGCATGTATCTAAAGGATTTAAAGTGTTCAGACACACTGCTTGTAGATAGCATGGATGGACAAACACTCAACGTCGCTCACGGTGCACCGCTTCGCTTATTGGCGCGGGCACATTATGGCTACAAAAGCGCAAAACATATTTCCAGAATTGAGTTTCTATCGAACGCTGACACTTATCAGCCTTCGGATCTCAGATTTATGGGCCATCCAAGGGCACGTGTTGAACTGGAGGAGCGCGGGAGCATTTTTCCTGGGTGGTTTTTACGAAGACGCTACCGTCCCCTTGTCAGGTCCACAGCTGCTAAGTTCAGCAGCGCACTGACAAAGCACAATTCCAGAGAAGACCCTTCACATACTGGACGCTCATGACTCAAGTAATCTCTTGGGTTTTCCTAATTGACGCTATGGCGAGCTAGAATTTCCCGCCAAAATAGTCGGCTAAAACAGCTCAAACGAAATTTTCTGAGGGCGAACTAACGACACGCCTCAATATTGGCTCAAAAAACTCAAGTGGGTAAGCATCATATTTTGGGTCAAAGCAGTTTTGATCATATAAATGACAAAAATTTATCGCGTCTTGATACCACTGATGATCTACAAATTTATCTCGAGCATTTCTATCATTTTGAAAATGATGGGCGTAATAATACGTTTGGAATAAGCCATGATGTTTAACTATCCAATAGAGCTTATCCGGCACAAAGGGGCGGAGAACGGCAGCGGCCATCTCACTATGAGAAAAAGGTGCTAATTCATCGCCGATATCATGTAATAAAACTGCAATGATAAACTCTTCATCCATGCCGTCTCGAAATGCTCGACTCGCCCCTTGCAGAACATGTTGGAGACGATTAATTTGATATCCACTCAGACTGTTTTCTAATTTTTTTAAGGCAATTAGCAATCTATCTGCGAGCTTGGCTGTATATTCATCTTCAAGATCAGAAAGGTAGACATATTCCTCTTTAGTCCCATCCTCCATCTTTGTAAACTTCACGCGGCTTATCATAGCTATTATTTCCGCATTACATTTGCTTGTCTTTTTCTTCTCGCAATCATTCGTAAGCAAGATTCGAGATCTTCTCTTTCTCCGTAACATCCTCTAAGGCGTCGACTACCGGAGGCAGGATCAAAGGCAGTACGACCATGTAACATACGCCTATTGTCAAAGCACATCATTTGGCCTGGATCGAGGCGAAACTTTAGTTGATTTGCAGGATCATTTGCAATCTCCTGAAAACGCTTTAAAGCCTGATAAAATAATCTACTGGTTTCAAGCCCTTCGTTCATTGGTAAACGTAACCAGTAAGTGTATCTGATTGTTGAAAGCTGCCCCTTGTAATCATGCTCTAAAACGGGAGCCATAAATCTATGGTCTGTATTCTTATCCTTGGTTCCAAAAGGAATTGTTGTTTTTGATAAGACATCATAATACTCGTTAGATTCAGCTTTCAGTTGTTCTGCAATAGAAAATCCATCTGTGAGTATGCTATCACCACCATTTGCACTATTTTCCATACAAAATAGAAATTGTAATCCAGGCACATACTCTCTTGTACTCAAGTCTGTGTGTGGGGCTAAAGCAAGGGCAGTATTCGCGTTCGTATTAGATTCCTTAAGATTGATAACTTCAAAGATATCGCCAAAATTGGAAGATTTAATTTCCCCAATCATTTCTGGAAGCAGTCTAATAACCGTATCTTCTAATGGTAAATCTTTTAGCAAGGCATAACCTTCGATGTATATTTTCTCAACCCAATGCTCAAAGGCCTGATCTTCTCCCTTTAAGACCTCATTTCCATCAAGCCAGGTTTCTTGGTTATTAGTCGGTAAATTCAACAATTGACGATCGGGTAAATCTAACAATGACTCGGAAGTAGAAGTACACCAGTTTCTCAGCCAGCCTGGATGGTAACAACTTGTAAGTGCTTCAGGCAACCACTCTATTATTAGGAAACCGTCGGCTCTGATGCTGGCTGATGCGATCGAAAGATCTTCTGAAATGTCTGTTAATTTCAGGATTTGTTCACGTGTATGCACGTGAAAAGTTTCAGTGTCAGGGCTGTGTTCTCTTAGCCACATTAAAAGTACATCAACTTCAACTCCGTCCTGCCATGTGAGGTGTAAAACGTCATCTAAGGGATCTACCGCTATTAGGCTTTCATCACAATGATAGAAATCAAAGTCTGGAACAATAAGCTTATCTGCTGTTATGTTATTTTGCATATATAAACTCTTTACTATTTTGTTTCTATATTTAGTTGACCTGCCAAGCCCGCTGAACGGTGCTGGGCGCTCTTAATGTAATCTGGGTCGGTGATCATCTGCAGCATGGCTTTCTTACTAGGGTAAGTCACTATCGCGACCATATCCCAAAGTTCCTCAACCTCTCCCAGCATCAATCGACTGACGAGACCAGAGAAGACGCCATGGCCACCTACCTTCTTCAAATGGTCTTGTACTTCCTTTCCATAAATTCCATAGGCCTGCGCGCCGGTGAGATCAGTTTCTCTACCATCTTCATATTCTGCCTTCTCTTTAAACTTAAGTAGGTTAAGCATATGAATCGGCGAATCCGCATCGCCTTCCATAAATCCTTTTAGCTGCTCTTCGCTGGGTGTTACTTTGTTTTTTACGATCATATGTGGATACTCTGAACATTCTGACAGGGTGAATATGCGCTAAAAAACTGTGATTTGGTACTTATTTAATTCAGCTTTAGCTCAACTTTATTCTAGTCCTGAGTTAAGGACGCCAGCTTTGCCTTTAAGGCTGACAGCGCACTTTTATTTGCATTTACAATTGACGCCATCGATGGCGCATCGACGCTTATATCGCCAAGCTTAGTTAATACAACATGGACATCATCATGTGAATCGACCCCTTTCATATTCTTCAGCCAGCGCTGCACATTGGGATAGGGGCTAAAATCGAAGACATTGGTAAATTGAGGCTGAAGCTGGCCAATTTCAACATAAGCTGCTAAATCTGCAAGGGTCACATCATTTCCCACCAAAAATTCATGCCCGGCTAAGTAACCGTGTTCAAGCGTCTTAAGCGCAGTTGTTAGGGTGCTCAGTGCCGAGGATTGAAATAATTCAGGAATATTCAAGTCCTTCCTGATCTTTGGGGCGACGAGTCCTACCGATGCATCACGTAAATTTCTATGATGGTAGTGCAGATACGCATCAATTTTTGCTCGCACTTTAAGGTCAAGAGGGTAGAGATCAGTCCAGCCGTGTTTAGCAGACAGGTAAGTTAATATCGCATGCGCTTCACCCAACGTAAAACCTGTATCAGGCTCTTCAATACAAGGAATGGTGCCCGAGGGGTTTTTACTTAAAAAATTGGGATGACGACTGCCATTGTCACCTTTCGACCCCGGGTTGATTAATACCATTTTGAAGGGTAAACGCTTAAGTAATAACAACCACATCACAGCTCTAACTGGCTGAGAAAATGGAACGCCATATAGTATTAAGGTATTTTCGGTTGCTGGCATTTGACTGTATCTCCTTCAAAAAAATTTGCGTTTAAGCATAACCCAATTCGTAGGGAGAGCCACTACTTTGGGTTTGCACACTTTGTATCCCCATTCCTTGTGGTTGCACTGACCATTTCCAAAGGGCAGACTACAGCGAGTTCAATCCGTGGATGAGCCAAGATATCCGGATAATGCCAAAATACGAATAACACAGGAGAATGTCTGTATGCGGTTAACGAATAAGGTAGCAATCGTCACTGGAGGTGCAAGTGGCATGGGGCTCGCCACTGTGCACCGTTTTTTGAGTGAAGGAGCCAAGGTTGTTATCGCGGATTTCAACGAGCTCAATGGGAAGCAAGTTGTAGAGTCAATCGAAAATACGCAATACAGCAGTCAAATCAGTTTCGTCAAAACAGATGTCGCCAGTGAATCTGATATCAAAGCCATGATCCAACATGCACATGATGTATTTGGCACGATCGATATCGTATTCAATAATGCTGGCGTGGGTGGCGCAATAGGACCCCTAACGGAAACCAGCGTCGATGATTGGGATTACACCTTCGACGTGCTTGCTAAGGGCGTCTTCCTAGGTGTCAAACATGCCGCTATTTATATGAAAGCAAATGGCATTGCCGGTAGTATTATCAACACTGCCTCTATTGCCGGATTAAGCGGCGACGGTGGGCCCTTGGTCTATTCTGCAGCAAAAGCAGCTGTTATCAGCCTAAGCCAGTCAGCTGCGGTAGAACTCGCAAGAGACAAGATACGCGTTAACGCAATCTGCCCAGGTTTGATTGTGACTCCCCTTGCGGATGGTGGGGATAGAGATAAGACCGAACAACAATTTGCTAAAGCCCAGCCCTGGCCAGATTTTGGGCAAGGGAAACACATTGCGGGAGTAGCTGCTTTTCTGGCAAGTGATGATGCAGAATTTGTGACAGGAGAACATCTTATTGTGGATGGTGGTTTGACCGCCGCGGGTCCAGAGCTGTCGAAAAAGTTTCCAAAATCTTCTGCAAGGGACGCAAACGTTAGTGGCATTACCAAAGGATCAACTGGTGAGCCATCCATCATACGCCGATTTTAAAAGGGAAGGCTATGTCTATTGAGCGTCTATTGAACCGCCTCGACGGCTTCAACATCATCACCACTCCACGTCAGTTGCACGGATTCGAATCCTCGTTGTTTGAGCAAAGCCAATAAACCTTTTCTGCCACCAATATGTGCTGATCCAACCATAATTACACTGGTTTCAGGTGCTGCAATGAGTGTTTCAATTTTGTCCATCCAATGCTGATTGCGATCATCTAACAATTGAGCCGCAAGAAATTTAAATTTGTCATCTGATGCGATATCACGAAAGCTCTCTGTATAAAGTGTCTCTGCATCGCCTGTTAGCCAACTTGTGATGAGTGACTCGAGGAAAGGTGCTGTAGCGTCTAGCCCTAGAATGGTCTCTCGCAACATTAATAATTGAGTCTCGGTTGTTAAGGCCAATAGAGGCGCCATGGCAGTTGTTGGGTCCTCCAACTCGATAATTCTCTTGCCCAGCTTGCTTGCTTCACGGGCATAATGCATTTCAACTCCCGTGTTGAAGGCATACCCTAAAGCCGCTATTTTTAACTGAGGGATTTGAAGTGCGTTGATCACAATTGGAGAAGCGTAGGCAGTCGATGCAGGAAAGCCATTATACTTGGCGTACTTTTTTAGGACTTTCTTGGTCGATTTATCGTACAGTTTTTTTTGTTCTTTAGGATTCGCTCGCATAATAGCTTGTAGTTCACTAACCCTGACCGGATCGGACATGAGAATTGGGTTAGTTTCAAAAGCGACATTATCTGCCTCTGTAAGGATATGATCAAAAACTGCTGGCATCGGCATTAGTGATGGTTTCAGAAAGTGTACAGTACCAATAAGGTAGAGCGGACCATTTGGACCTTCTAGGCGCCATGCCATGGCGGGAGTTTTTGGGCTTACATCTTGTCTTAACACTCGGCCAGGCAGAATCAGTTGTTCGCCTAACAGTAATATTTCACAGCGACCGCCCAAATTATGATCTGTTTGCCACTCTTTACACTTGGCCATGGCGGATCGACTCGCACCTAGTTCAGACAATGCTTTGTAGCTATAGCCAATGGAGGAACCACCTGATGACATCGCTATTGCGAGCGCTTTGTGACGCTTCAATTTAGAGTACTTTTTATATATTTTTTTCAGTTCCTTCGACGCCGCCTCATCCGGCATTACACCTAAGATTGTATAGATTTCCTCTAAGGAAAGATCGACTGCCGAGACAGACAAGGGCTGATTGAGCGCTAACAAAACCCCTAGTATCAACATAGCGCGAGAGGAGAATCCCGAAGGTAAAAACATAAATGCAGATATTCGTTTCATACAATTCCCTTAATCGTGATGCTCTGACTACTACATCAGAGCTAGGCTTCCAGAAATGCGCTTGATGTCTTGGATGATATTTTTTATTGCGAGAGCCACATCACTGAAAACGGGTGTAAGAACAAGGTTAATAAACCACATTTTCTAAAGTCCGGTCAAGTGAGCTAATTGCTGATGTCTACTCAAATTTAAGCTGCCCTCTCTGGAAACAAATAGCCAGGAGGTATTGAGTGATTATCTATCCAAAGCCCGACCTCAAACGTAACTATCTTGTGACCGAAAAAGTGATCATTGATGGCCTCGAAAATTCTATGACTCATGTGCTGGTTCATCTACAGATATTAGATGGTCAGACGCAGAATATCAGTCGCTCGTCTCAGAGCCCTGAGATTCTGATTGGCAATCGATGGCAGCTCCTGCGGGCAATCACGAACTTTACGCTGGCGCACTCGATTACAATCCCCATGATATTGGTTTGCTAGGTGTAAACCTTACTCGCGCTTAGGGTTTTGTGTTTTCGATTGAGTTTAGCATTTTCAGAGCAGGAAATGCCTAACGGTGATGGTACTTCATAAATAAAGCGGCTATTCTAAACTCAAGATTGGCTCCAAATAAAGGCTCAAAATCTAAGCTCAAGAAATTAAAAAATATAAAGTGAGGAAAGACGATGGGAATTTCTATGCCGAAAATGAGGATCATTAGCACACTAATTTTTGCCACAAGTCTGTCGGCCTGCTCTGATAAAGTAGATGATGGCGGGCTTACTCTCACCGAAAAAGCGACGCCTGCTGCCACTTCTCGATTTGGTGGTGCCCTGATGGACATGCCTGCTGATGTGCTGATTGCTAACCCTGAGGCGAACGCGGATCGTAATGCTTACTTCGGAGATCTACACGTTCATACCGCTTATTCATTTGACGCCTTTGCCTTTGGCACGCTGGCGACGCCTTATGATGCCTATCGTTATGCTCAGGGTAAAGCTATTAAACACCCTGCCGGATTTGATATTCAATTGCGGAAGCCATTGGATTTTTATGCCGTCACGGACCACGCAATGTTTCTAGGTGCCGTGGGTGAGGCTGCAAATACGGGTACCGATTTCTCGAAATATGATCACGTCAAAGATATCCATAATCTGAATGCCCCGGAGAATATGCAAATTGATTCGCTACCTCAGCGAAGCAAGACCTTCTCAACCTTTCTGCAGCAGAGTCTCGCCGGAATTCTCTCCGGTAAGGTGGATGTGGAAATGGTCAATGGTATCGCTCGCAATGCCTGGGCGGATACGGTTAAGGCGGCTGAGGAGTTTAATAAGCCGAGTGAATTCACCACTTTTGTTGCTTACGAATATACATCCTCTAGCGATGATCGTGGCAATCTGCACCGAAATGTTATTTTTCGCGGAGCTGACAAGCTGCCAGCCATGCCTTTTTCGAGATTTCACAGCCAGGATCCAGAGGGGCTCTGGGACTGGATGGACGATTTAAGAGAGCAAGGCATAGAAGCTTTGGCTATTCCTCACAACGCCAATGGATCCAATGGACAGATGTTCAAATTGGTGGATTGGGCTGAGAATCCTTTTGATGATACTTATGCAGATAAGCGAATTCGCAATGAGCCACTAATAGAAATTACCCAGATTAAAGGTACATCCGAAACACATCCGGCACTTTCAAATGCTGATGAATGGGCTGATTTCGAAATTATGCCTTTCAGAGTGGCAACATCACTCCCCAGTGAACCCAAAGGCTCCTATGTGAGAGAGGCATTGCTCGATGGTCTGTCTCTTGAAGACAAGGGAATTTCCAACCCTTATAAATTTGGTTTTATAGGCTCCTCGGACTCCCACACTGGGGCTACATCCGATGATGAGGCTAACTTTTTCTCAAAGGCGGGCTTACTGGACTCCAACGGGATGTTACGTGGCGCTGCACCGATCACCGGAGAAACTGCGGAGTTAGTTAAGGAGGCTGGACGAGTGAGTATCAAAGAGGTAGATGGCAGTGATTATATTACTGGTGGTTTCGAAACTTGGGGCGCGTCGGGGCTTGCAGCAGTATGGGCAGAGGAAAATACCCGTAACGCGATCTATGATGCATTTCGCCGTAAAGAAACTTTTGCCACTACAGGACCCAGAATGAAATTAAGGTTTTTCGCCGGTTATGGTTTTGACGACGCTTTTCTCAATGACAGGTCAATGATTGCTAATGCTTATGCACAGGGCGTTCCAATGGGTGCTGATTTGCTTGCCGGTGACAATGATGGCGATAGCACTCCGTCCTTTATTGTCTGGGGAATCCAGGATCCTCAATCTGCCAAATTACAACGTGTACAAATTGTGAAAGGCTGGACCAGTGATGGCGAGCACCATGAACAGGTATTTGATGTCGCATGTTCAAACGGTGGCACCATCGATCCACAAACCCATCGATGCGAAGATAATGGTGCATCAGTTGATCTTTCAAATTGTGCCATTACTGCAAATGTAGGCGCGGCAGAACTTAAAACCACTTGGACGGATCCGGATTTTGATCCGACCGACAGAGCATTCTATTATGCCCGCCTGCTGGAGAATCCGACTTGCCGCTGGTCTACTTGGGATGCATTACGTGCAAAGAGCAAACCGAGATCTGATCTTAAAGCCACACTTCAGGAACGCGCTTGGTCTTCACCAATCTGGTTTATCCCTGATAGCAAATAGTTGACATTGCTGGGGAGGCGTCTCAGCCTTTTTGATAACATATTTTTTCATGTGTTTAAAAATAACTGTCTTTGGATGTTCAAGTACCGAAGCAAAAAACTTTAAAATATAAGCGTATAAATTTAAGTTCAACTTAAGCTTAACGAGGCTAAATGATGCTTAAATTTACTAAGAAAAATATATCTTTAGCTATAATATTTCTTTTTCTCATCAGTGCTTGCTCGCATAACCCGCAAATAGCTGAGCTATTTTCATCTTCTTCATCCGCATCTGAGTTAGAACGTCTAAAGACAAGAGCCGATTCCGTCACGATCATACGAGATGATTTTGGTGTACCGCACATTTATGGTAAGACAGATGCTGATGCTGTTTTCGGTCTGCTCTTTGCACAGGCCGAAGATGACTTTAAGCGGATAGAGCGAAACTACATTTGGGCCACTGGACGTCTTGCAGAAGTGGAAGGAGAAGATGCGCTTGTCAGCGACCTACGTGCCCGCCTCTATATGACGGAGGATGAAGCAAAAGCTGCCTATGCAATATCACCTGAATGGCTCAAAGTGTTATGTGATGCTTACGCTGACGGCCTAAATTATTATCTCGCTGTACACCCCGAGATTAAACCTAGGCTCATCACGCACTTTGAACCATGGATGCCGATGTTCTTTTCCGAAGGTTCAATTGGTGGTGATATTGAGCAAATTCCACTTGCAGGTATTAAAGCTTTTTATCACGCCGGGACGCCGAAAAATATGCCAGTACTCGCGACCGCGAGTCACTTCAACTTGGAAGAACCTAAGGGTTCGAACGGTTTCGCAATTTCAGGTGACCTAACAGAATCTGGTCATGCCATGTTACTCATCAATCCGCATACCTCATTTTATTTTCGCGGTGAAGTTCATGTTGTCAGCGATGAAGGTTTAAATGCCTACGGTGCGGTTACCTGGGGCCAGTTTTTCGTTTACCAAGGATTTAATGAAAACACTGGCTGGATGCACACCTCAACTAATCTTGATTTTATGGATGAGTTTGTCGAAGACGTGAAGGAAGTCGATGGGAAACTCATGTACAAATACGGTGTAGAAATGCGGCCGGTCGACGTAACTGAAGTCACTTTAAAATACAAAGATGGAGAGGGTATCTCTGAAAGAATTTACCCCATGTACCATACTCATCACGGCCCCATTACACATATGTTGGATGGAAAGTGGGTCGCAACCAAAATTAAATGGGATCCGGTAAATGCTTTGCAACAAGCTTATATTCGTACGAAACAAAAGGGGCATAAGGGATTTCGTAATATGATGGATATACGTACTAATTCATCAAACAATACTGTCTATGCAGATCCCGAGGGTAATATTGCTTATTACCATGGCAACTTTGTGCCCAAACGTCAGCCCCGATTTGATTTTTCCAAACCAGTAGATGGCAGCGACCCCGATACAGATTGGCAAGGTGCTCACGATGTAAGTGAAACCATCACTATACTCAATCCAGAAAACGGCTGGATACAGAATTGTAACTCTACGCCTTTTACCGCAGCAGACAATTTCAGTCCTAAGAAGGATGACTATCCTTCGTATATGGCCCCCGATCCCGAGAATTTTCGAGGTATACATGCAGTAAATGTATTAAGGGGGCAGTCCGATCTTACCTTAGATAAATTAATCGATATTGCCTACGACCCATATTTACCTGGGTTCGAAAAACTAATCCCCGGTTTGATCGACGCCTTTGATCAAGCAGGATCCGAACTCTCAAATCTCAAACCCGCAATCGAAACCCTACGACAGTGGGATCTCAAGACCTCCTCTGACGCTATTGCTATGAGCTTGGCTCATCACTATGGCATGCGTTATGGTCAGGTCGGTAAGAACCCACAAAATTTAAAACGCATGGCACTCACCAACTATTTTGGTACTCAATCGCCCATGCAGGAACGTCTTGAAGTATTCGCAGCTACTGTCGCTGGACTAAACGAGGATTTTGGTACATGGAAAACTACCTGGGGAGAAATAAACCCTTTTCAGCGGCTCAATGGTGATATTAAACAAGCCCATGATGATGAACTGCCTAGTTTAGCTGTGGGCATGGCATCCGGTCGTTGGGGTGCTCTAGGATCCTTTGGCGCAAAGCGATATCCAGGCACCAAACGAATTTATGGCAGCTCAGGAAATAGTTTTGTCGCGGTGGTTGAATTTGGTGAAAAAGTCAGTGCAAAAACATTACTTGCTGGAGGGCAAAGTGGCGATCCTAAATCACCTCACTTCAGGGATCAGGCGCTACCCTATGTAAACAAACAATTTAAAGATGTAGCCTACTACAAGAGTGAAGTTATAGGACGTGCTGTCAGAATTTATCACCCTGGATCCTGATAAGAAATTTTTGATGCATTAATCTTTCTCTAGCTTTAAGAATCTGACTACTCCGAGTACGGCGAGTGCAAATAATAAATGAACACTCGCGACGGGCGGCCAGCCCAACAAAAATATGATGTCGTTGGCAGTACTCGCTTTGAAGGGACCGCCACCGAAGGCCAAACCCCGAGTGCCGAAAAACGTATTGGCCATGGCGGGCAGAGTGAACATCCACGCGGTGATAAGCGCAGTCCAGAATAAAATTGCAAATTCCTTTTTTGACAAGCGCATAAATTGTCCACCGAAAGCCAGTGCCATCAGTAACAGTCCTTGAGTAATTGCTTCCATATGGCCCATACGAAAAGCGCGAGAGTCACCCGGAATGTCAACTGCTATTTGGATGGGTAAAGGCCACAAGACAATTTCCTGCAGGAGATGGAAGAACCATGTCCATCCAAATAAAATGCCCGCGATAAACAAGCCAAGACCGTTGAGAAACAAAAGTGCCTGCATACGGGGCGTAATAGAGAGTTGTTGCGACGACATAGAATATCCTTAAGCCATAACCGGAGAGTTTGCAGATAGCTGATAAGTGTCTAACCTTGCAACACCGTCGGGGTTATTGCTATAGAGTTTAGCCCAGTCTTTACCCCATTCAGGGTCTGTTATTGTAGAGGGGTGGTATCCAGGCTTCCAAATTCGTAACCACTTGGGTGCAATATTGCCAAGAAGTCGGAAAATCAATTTTGTCATTTGTAGACGTGATCCAAATGAAGTCCACAGTCCGTCTTCACGTAACAATGCACGATAGCCCTGTATCACGCGAAGGAAAATATGTCCTGTAGCATACAACAATCCAAATATGCGCCAGAAATAACCCCCGTAGAGATGATGATAGGCATCGAAAGTGACATTTTTATGTTCAATCTCTTCAACAAAATGCCATAAAACTAATGACGCGACCGATGAATCACTATTACCAAAAAGATATTCTCTGTCTTCGATCAGCATCTGGCCCAGCGCTAAAGCCATAGACTCGAAACCTTCAGCGTAGGCTAGGTTAAATTTAAGGGAGCGCGTTTTGCCTAATGTTGAATAGTCGGCAGCCAAACTGTCCTCAAGTGGTGCAATGCATTGGTAGCCTGCTTCTATGAGTTTGTCATTGAAACGCCGATGTTGCTTATAGTGAGTTGCCTCCTGTTTGATATACAGATCAACTTCATTTTGTAAGTCAGGATCTGTTATCAGCGACTTCGCTTGCCGCATCGTACGAATTAAATAGGGTTCAAGGTGGGGCATAGCAAGAGAGGCGGCATTTACGATTTGAGAGAATTCTGGTTTATCGCGGTTCCAATGGCCTTCGGACTGTAGAAAATCAAAAGGAACCTGACGGACTGTCATGCGGGCCGCGCCTTGTGTATCAAGCCCCTCTACATCTTTTATCAGCGCCATAAGACATTCTCCATTACGAGATTAGAATTAGAATTAGAATTAGAGTATTTAGTCTAATGTGTGGATTGTCAACTACCACCTCGATTACACAAGTGCTCCGATTATCAGAAGCTTAATCCTGCGAAATAGAGGAAAATATCAATCTATCGCGACAAATACATGGCTAGTCTGGAGCAATCATTTTTTGATAAAATACCTCTGCTACAACTGACTAAACATGCCGCAGTCAAACGCGATGTCTGCAAACCTCTGACCCATTCGCAGGTAACCGGCCCCGTTGGGATGTAAATCATCAGGCAGGTCACCTTTATCTGCCTCGGAAAACAAACTGAGTCCATCTATATATCCCAGTGATGCATCACCTTGACCTCGTCGTGCACGCACAACTTCTTCGATGATACTTCGCATCTGCCTGATATTTAAGGCGTTCTGGCGAACTTCTTCATGACCTGCGATTGCGCCGAATACGAGTTGTTTTTTACCGTCCTTCGTCCTAATTGATGCAGTGGTTGGTCCAGGGGTATCTTCGCTGAAGGGGCAAAAAATCGGTGATACTAAGATAATGGGCGTGCGTAGATGGACGCTGCGGATAGTATCTAAGAATCCATGCAGGGAGGTGGCAAAGGTTCGCCTGCCAAGTGAATTTTGATTAACGATATTGATGCCAATTTTTAGGCTAATGTAATCTGCAGGTAAATCACGAATGGTTTGGGCAACAAACTGATCGAGATGACATTGACCGCCAAAGCCAAGGCTTTGGAGTGAGACCTTACCTAACTTTGCTGCTATGGCGGGCCAAGTTTGGGTGGGTGAATAGGCTTCAGAGCACTGACTGATTGAACTACCATGATGAACCCATATAGGTTTAGTTTCCTTCACTGAATTGAAACTAGCATCTACATCGATACGCAAACCGCGAATCTCGGATACCGCGTTCACCGGTAACCACAAGGCGATGTTCTTTGATCCTTTAGGTAGTCCGGAAAACTTAAAACAAACGGGTGAGCCTGGTTCTCGTTGCATTTCACTGATAGACACGAAACTGAGGATGTCACCTGTCTGGTGTGATTGAGATTGTACTCCTTCGCCGTCTATCGTGAGATCGATTGTGGCGCAGGGAACATTTCTTCCTGCTTTAATCAAGGATAAATGCACGTCAAGTTGCACCTCTGTGGTATCGCTTTGAAACTCGAAACGTATGCCAGAGGGGGTAGAGATTACGCGTTGCATTTCTTCAGGTGCCCGTTTCCGCGTAAAGGCGGGTAGTCGACGAGGTACTAGGCCTTGGTCTGTAATATCAAAGTCCAATGCGCCGACAAACTTGGATTGAACAGTGTGGATGTTAATTGATTGCATGTTATGGGTCCGTTGATAATGATCTATAACTATAGTGGTGTCCTCTGATGAAACAATATCAAATTGGTTTAGTGATTGCATTGTACTTGGTTTTTGCATTACCCCTATTTGCCGATGCTGAAATTACTTATTTAGGTAATAGAGGGTACTAGCAAATTCGGCTATGTTAAGGTGGCATTAATATACGTCAGTTATCCTTTTCTCCAGTTTATTCAGCTTATTCAGAATTTTATATTGAAAACTTGCTTCACAATATTTGCACTTTTAATACTTGAACCATTCGTTAGCCTCTATGCAGAGGAAGTGCCTCTACCTGAACCAAAAGAAGGCGAAGTGGCTATACAGGAGAAAAAAATACAAGCGAAAAAAATAGAGGGGGAAACCATTTGGCTGGAGAAACAAATGACACCTGCGACACGATGGGCAGAAGATTTGGTGAAACCACTGACTGCCTGGATGGAACGTAAAATTCAAGATCGCGATGAATCCCCTGCTATAAAAAAAGGCAAACCAAGGTGGTCATTCCCTTGGCGATTAGTTTGGCCTTTGGGTTGTCGACTGCAACCTTGCTGGTCATTTTCCTGATTCCTGCCTGCTATATGGTGTTATACGACTTTGGTCTGTTTCATCGTCATGATGAGCTTGTCGCTAAGGCCGGATAAGTTGGGCGAAAATTAAGCCGCCACCACCTCGACTCTGCAATCATTAAAGCAGGCGCCGTTCGCAAGATCTGCCTTTGTCGTTGGCGCTAAGGCCGAAACGGTTTGCTTGTTTGGGGTGGTTTTAAACCAAGAGCCCTTGGGTGAACAAAGGACGCCAGGGCGAACTGCATCCGTGATTTTAAGCGGTAGATATACTTCCCCTAAAGCATTGTGAACCCGCACATTAATACCATCTTCAAGGCCACGCGCTTCTGCATCCACAGGGTTCATTTCCAGAGGCGGCGTTTCGTCATTCACCTTTAGGCCGCCAAAAGTTGAAGTAATCATTTTGTTCGATGAAGGTGAAATCAAAGTTAGCGGGAAGTCGCTAACGATACTGTTATAACGTGGTATTTCTTCACCATATTTATTAGCTAGATAACTGGATTTTAGTTCAATCTTACCTGTGGGTGTATTCGGCATTTGGTTAAGGAATAACACTAGCTCATCATCCATTGAAAGCGCTTCTCCTAATGGAATTTCACTCGGCTTGTATCCCTTGAGTCGTACATCGGATCCGTCTATGGCGTCGTCCATTAGCGTTTTGTCAGAGGCTGTGAATATAGGATCGCAAAACCCAAATCGAGCTGCAAGGCGTCTAAAAATTTCTGTGTTTGGCAGTGACTCGCCAACAAGTGGAATGACGGCTTCGGATCGTTGCATGTAGGGCTGACCATAAGCGCAAAATAAATCGTCATGCTCGAAATGTGTTGCTGCCGGCAAGACAATATCGGCGTACTTCATGCTGTCTGTCATCGCAATGTCGCAACCGACTATAAAGACATCTTCTCGCTCAAGACCTTTTCGTAACATATTCTGATCAGGAGACACGATGACGGGGTTATGGTTATAGATGAACAATCCTTTAAGGGGTACCTCTAAATCTAGCTGAGCGAGATGACGCCCAATATCAAGAATGTTGAGTGTTCTAGTACCTTCAGGGATTAAATCGGGTCGGCTTAGCTTGGCGCCTGTTTTGGGAAAAATATTGCCAGAGCCGCCAATTAGGCCGCCGCCGAGGACGCCAAATTTACCGCACAAAGCAGGCAGTGCGAAAATCGCGCGAATGCCGTTCCCCCCATTTTGATTAC
>JBLHIH010000049.1:0-26118 GCA_047616645.1 Flavobacterium sp.
TGGCTCTTTATTAGAGAAAGCTGATGGCTCTTAACCCCACCCACAAGGAGGTGAAGGTTGCTGTTGTTCAGATGGTAAGTAGTCATCACTTCGAACAAAATTTGTTGAGGGTAGAACCTCTAATTCGTGAAGCTGCAAGTCATGATGTGGTAGCCGTTTTCTTACCGGAAAATTTTCTCTTATTTGCGAATACAAATCCGAGGGGGTTTGCTGAGCTTCAGCAAAATACCGCCAGAGGTTTTCTTGCGCGTCTTGCCGCAGAGCTTAAATGTTGGATTTTCGCGGGAACCTTACCCATGTCTCATACGCGTAGTGGGAAACCCGTGAAAAATGGCCGGGTTAGAGCCGCTTCGCTTGTTTTCGATGATGGGGGCGTAGAAGTAGCGCGCTATGACAAAATTCATATGTTTGATGTGGATGTGAAGGACAATCAGAAACATTATCGTGAATCTGATGTCTTCGAGGCCGGAGATTCCCTCGACTATATTCAAACACCTTTTGGTTGTTTTGGATTGACAGTTTGCTACGACATTAGATTTCCTGAAGTTTATCAACGCTTACGGGATGAAGGTGTTCAGTGTTATACCATTCCTTCAGCTTTTACCAAGATTACAGGCTTAGTGCATTTTGAGATTCTCATGCGCGCTAGGGCTATCGAAAACGCATGTTTTACAATATCGGCATGTCAGGGAGGCCTCCATGATTCGGGCAGAGAAACCTATGGGAATAGTATGATTGTTAATCCTTGGGGTGAAATTCTGTGTAGGGCATCTACTGGTGAAGATATCATATATGCCGAAATCGATTATCAATTTCTAAACGAGATAAGAAGGAACATGCCCACTCATTTGCAGAGAAAATTAAGCTTTCTATCAAACTAGTTTTGAAAGTCAGATTCGGTTTTCAAATATTGAAATAGCTTTCGATAGTGCACTGGGGTTATCACTTCCGTAGATTGTTTCTCCCTCAGTTTGTCATGTTTAGTTTTTTCTGTGATGGCATTTCTCGTTAATTGTCTGAGGTGCTGTTTGTCAATTGCAGGTAATTTTTCGATAATTTCACTCAGCACACTTTGATCTTGTTCAATTAGACGATCCCGCCAAATTTCAAGCATATGGAAATGTGTTAGGTGAGACTGAGAACTCGATTCAAACCGGTCAATCAAATGATGGACAGCCTCGAGATCTATTTTACGAAGCTGTTTACCAATAAATTGCAATTGGCGTTTTCTAGCATTGCCCTTTGTGATTTTCTTACATTCGTTTACTGCATCAATTATGTGAGGATAGGGCAAGGTGTTTAGTTGTGCCTCAGGAATTGTCAGTAGTTTATCCCCAAGCTCGGTGATAGCATGAACTTCGCGTTTACGCCTAGACTTACTGGGACGTCCGTAAAACTCGTCATCTTCTTCAAACTCTTCTGTCATGTAGGTCTACACTTTTATTAGCGATAAAATAAGGTGGCGAGCCCAAGAAAAGAAAAAAAGCCAATCACGTCTGTAATAGTTGTCAATAATACAGTACCAGCGATTGCCGGATCTATACCTAGTCTCTGTAATATGCCAGGTAAACTGGCACCAGCGATGGCAGCACTCACTAGGTTGATGACAAGTGCCATAGCAATGATATAGCCAAGGGTAATGTCCGCAAAAATGATTGTCACTGCTACTGCGACCACCAAAGCCCATACCGTACCGTTTATTGCGCCAACAGCGAGCTCTCTTTTCATCAGCCAGCGATGATTACTATCGTTTATATGGCCTTGGGCTCTATTTCTTATTACTAATGTCAAAGTTTGACTTCCTGCTACACCTCCCATACTTGCAACAATGGGCATAAGAATAGCCAAAGTAACCACCTTGGTAATGGTGTCTTCAAAAATATTTATCACTGCTGAGGCAAGAAAAGCAGTGAGTAAATTTGCACCCAGCCATATTGTACGTGAGCGAGCGGTTTTTAACATAGGCGCGAAGGGATCTTCGACTTCAGTTAAACCCACTTGCCCGAGAAAGGTGTGATCTGCTTCATCTCTAATGACATCGACTACATCGTCAATGGTTATTCGTCCTAGTAATATACCGGTTTCATCAGTAACCGGCGCTGACACTAAGTCATAGCGAGAAAATAGTTGTGCTACTTCCGCCTCTGGCATATCTGCAGGAATCGGGTCAACATCGGATATCATTACGTCCTTTACCGTTAATGAAGGGTCAGAGACCAGTAAAGTGCTTAGTGGCAGCAGTCCCATATATTGGCCAAGTTTGTTGACGACAAAAAGCTTATCTGTGGTTTCTGGTAATTCTACATGACGCCTTAGATAACGTAATACGACATCTAAGCTGACACGTGCTCTTACGCTTACTGTATCAGTATCCATGAGACCGCCAGCAGTATCCTCTGCGTATGAGAGTAAGTTCTCAACACGTTGGCGATCGGTCGAATCCATAGATTGGAGGAGTTGATGGGTTATGGCATCGGGTAAATGTTGCAAGATGTCTGTTAGATCATCATCAGAATCGACCTGTTCTAACAATTGAATAATTTCGGTATCGGATGCCTTACTCAGGAGATCCCCAACTATTTCCTCGTTTAGCTCTTGTAGAATCTCACTTTGATGCGCTTTGTCGATTAGCTCCCATATGATTTTTCTTTCTTTGGGTGGAGAATTTTCAAGGAGAATAGCTGCATCTACAGGTTTTAGTAATTTGATTAGAGTACGAAATTGATCGTAAGTCCCGCTTTCCAATAGGTCATGAATTTTTTTTAGCGGGTCTGAAGTCTTCTGCATTAGGCTTCTTCACCAAACTTTTGGTTTATTAGCTCAATAAGTGCAGATATTGTTTCTTTTTCGTCCTCGCCTTCGACTGTAATCGTAATGGTTGATCCGATACTCGCCTGAAGCATCATCATACTCATGATACTTTTCCCATTTGCGCTGGCAGCTGGGCTAACAACTTCGATTGAGGAAGAGAACTCCTGAGCGACTTTGACAAAAGCTGACGCAGCCCTTGCATGAAGTCCCAATTTGTTTTGTATTTCTATCGTTTCTGTCGCAGCCATATTTTGGATCCTGCAAAAAAATTCAGACTTATTCAGTCTTTTGGTAATTTTCCGAGTTCTCGGTGCCGAACCTGTATATTCTCATACTTTTCAGTAAATCCCTTATAAAGCCGCTCGCTCATATAAACAGAACGATGTTGACCACCGGTACAACCGATACCTATTGTCATATAACTGCGGTTAGTGGCGACAAATTTGGGCAACCATTTTTCAAGGTGAGATTGGATGTCTGCATACATTTCTTCTACATCCTGATGACCCTCGAGAAAATCTTGTACTGGCGTATCAAGACCCGTTAAGGCGCGCAGATTTCCGACCCAATGCGGGTTGGGCAGACATCGAATGTCAAACACAAAATCAACATCGACTGGGACGCCATTTTTAAAACCAAATGAAAGAAAAAGTAAGGCAAGTCCTTGTTTGTCACCTGTAATACGATTGCTGATGAGATCCCGAAGCTCGTGGATAGTCAGGTTCGTCGTATCAATCGTTAAATCGGCAATGTCTGAAATCGAATCTAGTAATGTTTTCTCTAACTCAAGAGCAGCCCGTAGATCTATGTCATTGTTGCTCAAGGGATGTTTTCTGCGAGTTTCAGAAAAACGTTTGACAAGGGTAGGGCTGCTGGAATCCAAATATACAATCTGTAAATCTACATCGTCGAGATCTTCGATTTCGTTTGGAAAATTTGCAAGATCCTCTGCGATATTTCTTGCATCGATGCTGACGGAAACCTTAGTCAACTTGATGTTTATAGATAGCCGATTAATGAGTGGCTTAAGTAGACTTACCGGTAGGTTATCAATACAGTAATACCCAAGGTCTTCTAGCACGTGCAAGGCAGTACTTTTTCCTGATCCGGAACGACCGCTGAGGATAATGAGGGATATCATTTTTTTGCCTTTAGTTTGATCTATATCGATTTAATTCGACTGACGAGATGGAATAGGAGTCTAGCTGAAGATGCTCGAGCTAGTCTATCAATAGAGGGGCTTATTGGCCGCTTAAGCTTATAGCCCTTCTATAGAGCTCCTCATTTTGTTCGGCAGTGGTGAGACCTAATCTAAAAGTGCTTGATTCAAACTTCCCGGCTAACATCGCGAGCACTTCGAGGTGTTCGGCCACCTCTTCCGTTGGTACTAATAAGACAAATAATACTTCAACTGGGTTGTCGTCGATTGCTTGGAATTCAATGGGATCATTCAAAGTAAACAGACCGCCAATGATGTCTTGGCAGCCATCGATTCGACAGTGTGGTATTGCAATACCGTCACCAATGGCTGTCGAACCTAATTTTTCCCGATTAATTAATCGAGAAAAAATGTCTTCAGCTTCAAGCCCATCGATTGTTTCTGCTAACTTTATTGCAATGTCTTCGATGACTCTTTTTTTGGATCGAGCTGAAATTTTGCAAAAAGTACGTTCTGGCGCCAGTATAGTTTCTATTTCCACGTTCTGTTTTCTACTTCCTGTTTTCGATTTCTAGTGTCTAATTAAGCAGAAACGCTTAAAATTAGGAGGAAGTTTTGTAACTATGCATAACTTCCCCCAGTGTAACTCGATCAATTTACATAACTAGCGATTTGATTGATGTTGTTTGTGATCCTTATGTTTTTCCTTCTGCTTGATTAGCTGTCGGTCAAGTTTGTCAGCCAACATATCAATTGCGGCATATAGATCAGCAGATTCTGCTTGTGCATATACTTCTCCGCCGGATATACGGATTGTCGATTCTGCTTTTTGCCTTTGTTTTTCAACGCTCAGTATCACTTGCATGTTCGTTATTCGATCGTAGTGCCTCTCTAACCGGTCTAGCTTAGTTTCAACATAATTTCTTAGGGAATCAGTAACGTCTACGTGGTGACCACTTACGTTTATTTGCATATAACATCTCCTGTTGATGATGAAAAATACCTATCGCAGTAACTAATAATAATAAATAGTAGCTAACAATAAGTAGCGTCTCTAATATAACATTCTAGACGTAAATGTCTTTGACCATAGTCAAGTTCTTAAAAAAAAAATACAAAAATGAGCCTAAAATAGTTGCGATGTAGTGATTTCCAATGATAAATCGTGCGTAAGATATTGATTTAAAAGGATTAGATGCTAAACCAATTGTTTTCTTTCATTTGAGGGCGGGATAAGCAAGGATTCTCGGTATTTGGCAATGGTTCTTCTGGCTACCTTGATATCTTTATCGGCGAGTAAATTGGCTATTTTATTGTCACTTAGTGGTTTTCGTGGATTTTCATCGAGGACTAATTTTTTGATGAGCGCGCGAATGGCGGTTGAAGAAACTTCACCTCCTGTATGCGTGCTCACATGGCTCGAGAAAAAGTATTTTAGCTCAAAGACGCCCGTTGGCGTGTGCATATATTTTTGCGTGGTAACGCGTGAAATTGTTGATTCATGTAGGTCAACAGCATCTGCGATATCGTGAAGTACTAAGGGTTTCATTGCTTCTTCGCCGTAGTCGAGGAATCCTCTTTGGTACTCAACAATTTTTGTCGATACTTTTAGTAAAGTATCATTGCGCTGTTGCAGACTTTTTATAAACCATTTAGCTTCTTGGAGATGATTTTTAAGATAGGTATTGTCATTGCTATTGTCTGCCCGCTTTACCATTGAGGCGTAACCAGCATTCACTCGAATTTTTGGAGCAGACTTCGCATTTAACTCTACGACCCAGCGTCCATTTTGCTTAGTTACGATGACATCGGGCTCTACATACTCAGTGTTGGATGGACTGATATTTGAGCCCGGCCTTGGGTTGAGCGTTTGGATGAGGCTGATGGCTTCCTTTAACTGCGCCTCTTTTAATCGTGTTTTACGCAGTAAATAGGAATAGTCACGGTTTGCCAGGTAACTTAAATATTGATCTACGACCAATACGGCTTCAGCTCTGTGAGGCGTTTCACTTGGCAGTTCATTAAGCTGTAAGAGCAATGTTTCTCTTAGATCTCGAGACGCAACGCCTACTGGGTCTAAGTGCTGCACCAGATGCAGCATAGCTTCTACTTCGTCCAGCTCAATTTCTTCATTTTCCTCTGGCCCATCCGGTCCATCGACGTTAACAGCCGCGAGGATATCTTCAAGACTGATTGTGAGAATTCCCTCTTCATCGAGACCGTCCAGTATGGCGATTATGATGAGTTGATCAGTATCCGAGAGATGAAGAAGATTTAGTTGTTCTTCTAGGTGTGCCTTAAGGGTGATGGAAGAAGAATTTTGATTTTCTAGATAGTTGTCACTATTTTCGTCTGGAGCAGTGTATGTTGAAGGAGCAGGTGCGTCATCCCATACGTCTTCCCATACACTGTCAACTGGCAATTCTTCACTTATATTCTCTGAAGAAATTTGATCGCTTGTATCGGGAACCACTTCACCATCAATTTCTGGGTTTGGAGGCGCAGGTTCGTCGTTGGTACTGTTTTGCGTCTCGCTACTCTCTGTCAAATGGTTTTCAGCTCTTGCCTCTTGGCCTTCAATTGATTCTTCAGGTGAGTCTAAGGATGTACCTTCTTCAGAAACTGAATTTTCCTCACTCCCTACTTCTTCAAGCATTAGATTTGAATCTAATGCTTCTTGTATTTCTTGTTGTAAATCAAGTGTAGACAGCTGCAACAATTTAATTGCTTGTTGCAACTGGGGCGTCATTCTAAGTTGTTGGCCCATTCGAAGGGCGAGTGCGGGTTTCATAGACATGCGCTAATCATACCCATCGTTAAGTAAGATGAGAACCTTGTTTAGTTGCTGGATTTGTGAATGGAAGCAATTCACGTTTACATCCTAAAGTCATGACCAAGATACACTTGCTTCACCTGATCATTTGCTAGAATGTTTTCGGTATTACCTTCTGCGATGATACTACCTTCGTTTACAATGTACGCTTTTTCACAGATGTCTAAGGTTTCGCGAACATTGTGATCTGTGATGAGGACACCGATCCCTTGTTCTGATAATTGACATATAATCTGCTTAATATCGTTTACAGAAATGGGGTCAACACCGGCAAAGGGTTCATCTAAAAGAATAAAAGCGGGCTCGGTTGCCAAGGCTCTTGCAATTTCAACTCTCCGGCGCTCACCACCAGACAGGGACATACCGAGGTTATCTCTAATGTGGGTGATGTGAAATTCTTCGAGTAGAGACTCCAGCTTTTGTTGACGCTCGTGGATGTTGATATCTGAACGAGTTTCCAAAATGGCCATGATGTTTTCGGCTACTGATAGCTTTCTAAAAACTGAAGCTTCTTGGGGAAGGTAGCCAAGTCCAATCCGAGCTCTTTCGTGAATAGCTTTTGGCGTAATGTCCTGATCGTCAAAGAATATTTTCCCCGCATCCCCATTAATTGAACCGACTATCATGTAAAAACAAGTAGTTTTACCAGCACCATTTGGTCCCAGTAGCCCAACTACTTGGCCACTTTGTATAGAAAGAGTCACATCACGGACAACTAGATGACCGCGGTAGCTTTTGGCTAAATGTTCTGCCCTTAATACATGCATGAAGTTATTATTCTCGGTATGCCAAAATTGTTTTGATGAGATTGAATTTTAGAATTAGATATAGGCTCACTTATTTAGGCGTGAGGGTAATGTTGACCCGCTTCTTACTGCTACCTTTCAAATCAACTATGCCTTTTTTAATGTCATAGTAAAGAAGATCTCCGGAAAAAACATCGCCAGCCTGGTTTAGGTTTGCTTCGCCAGATAGATGGATGCGTTCCTCTTGTAAGAAGTAGGTAATGAGTTTGGCATCGGCAGAAACTCTGCCTGCACTTTCATCAGAGTCTTGCTGATAGTGGGCAAGTTTTTCTGAGGTAGTGTCTGCACTGGCAATAATTTGGAGGACTTCCTTTTTACTTGTGATGACCTTTACTGTGTCCGCGGTAATAAGTAATGATCCTTGATCGATTGATACATTTCCTGAATAGATAGTAATCCCTTTTTTATCATCAACTGTTGCGGCATCAGCTTCAATATTAATGGGTTGATTTTGATCTTTCTCGAGTGAAAAGGAATTATTGCTATGGCACAGGAGTGAAAAACTAAACATTATGTAGGTGATATATCGACTCATTACTGGATCATAGCATAAGCTCATTGACTCGCCTCACTAATGCGAGTTTCTTCAAATACAGGGAGGTACATGGTGTGGACTCTTTCCTTTTTACTTGAAAAAAATATGAATCTACCCTCGTTAAAAAAAGCCTTCATTCCAGCAGCAGTTGTTCTCCCTGAATTTTCATCTATATATACCTTTTGAGTCGTTTCTGCATAGTCGCGAATAGGATAAACCGTAAGACTTTCAGTACTGATGCTAATAAAATCGCCTTTTGCACTGGATTGTGTCGCGACGACGCCATCCCAAAGTTCTATTATTTCTTCTCTCACTTGGGCTTTGGGCAATTGCCTTCCATGGTCGGCAAGTATATGCCAAGGCGTCTCTTTCGTAAGTGTTGGATAAAGTGTCAATCTAGGTGTTTTGAGTGTACTGATATTAGTAAGAGGGAAATGAGTCAACCTTTCTGCAAAAATATTATGTCGGATATCCCCTGATTTACTAAATTGGGTGATGTTTGCGTTACGCATATACATGTCAGGGTCATTCTTGCCAATGACCAGCGCGGGACCGTTTTCGGTATTTTGGTCGATAAGAATATTGGTGGTCGCCGCGATTAGCAAAATCAGAAGAGAAACGATTAATAAGCGGCTTGTTAACATGAGGCAGTGCTCGAAGTTTTGTCTATTATAATAAATTTTCACCTAAGGCTTTATAATACAATAGGACTAAGTATCCAATCCAGATGCTAAGTAAGATTGCCCCTTTTGGTTTTGATATTAAATGGCCCTTGCTATAGGCAAACAGTGATAAGAGCATGGTCAAACCGAACATGATGGCGTAGTCACGCCAGAAAAGATCGGCATTGACAATCGATGGCGCCACCATGCTAGGTATGGAAAGTACGGCGAGTATATTGAAAATATTTGAACCCATGACATTTCCGACAGCGAGTTCTGTTTGACCTTTTAGTGCGCTGGTGACAGAGACTACAAGTTCAGGAAGACTTGTTCCTACCGCGATAACGCTAAGTCCAATGAGCAATTCACTTATACCCAATATTTTTGCTATTTGGATTACCGAAAAAACTAATAGTTCAGAACTCAATAGTAAGAATATTAAACTGGTAACAAAATAAAAGATTGCTTTGGACATTGGCATAACTGGATGTTCGTCGATTTCTTCTAGATCAAGACAGACCGCGTCATTTTGATTTATACCCCCTTTTTTATGTATATAAGCGACGCGACCAATAAATAAGGCCAAAGCAAGTATCATTAAGATGCCTTCATAAACGTCTAGTTGTAGATTGACGAGTACAATTCCAGCAATGATGGTGACACCAATGACTATTGGTAAATCATGTCGTAAGGTTTCCTTTGGGAATTTTAGAGGAACGAGTAATGCGGTTATCCCTAATACCATTCCGAGGTTAGCGATATTGGATCCAATGGCGTTTCCGGCTGCAAGTTCTGGTTCTCCGGATAAGGATGATGCTGCTGCCACGAATATTTCAGGCGCAGATGTGCCCAGTGCAACAACGGTTAAACCAATCGCCATTGGAGATATATTGAGGTTTTTTGCGCATGCTATCGAACCGATGACAAACTGATCAGCACTCTTGAATAAAACAAGGAAACCCATCAGTAGTAAAAATATATATAAAAGCATGCTCCCCTAAACTTGACTGTATCTGAAAGGCGGACAATTAGAATTGTATTTCCTTTATATTGCAAGCTCATTTTATGGCCTTTGATCAAAGGTCTCCACTTGGCCTCTCCTGAAAGATCTGAATCGGGATATAAGCTTTACCTGCATTGGCATGTTATTATGTGGCCCGATAAATGCGCGTAGTGACCCAGAGTGACCCAGAGCGATGATTATGCTCATGCATATGGACTTGCCTACGGTCTTTTTTAATGTCTGCGGTCAGCGGCATGACTTTATTGTCGAAAGTAGCTAGCAAATTGAGAGAGGGTCTCATGAACGAATCTGAATTGAACAAAATACTCCAAGACGGTCTTGGAGATTGTGATATTGAACTTGAGTTAGAAGGTAATAAGTTGTTTCTGAAAATTGTAGGTGATGTATTCGATGGTCTAAGCAGGGTGAAAAGATCCCAGTTAGTTTATGGTTTGCTGAATGAAAAAATTAGTTCGGGTGAGTTGCATGCTGTGAGTATGCACTGCTTAACTAAAAGTGAGATTTAAAAGTGAATCAAGAAATTACTATAGCCTTAACTAAGGGGCGCCCCTTAATAGATGCCTTGTTATTGCTGAAAGAAATTGATGTTAAGCCATTGGATAATATTCAAAAGTCGCGAAAACTAGTCTTTGATACCAATCACCGAGACATAAAGTTGATGGTTTTAAGAGGGGTGGACGTGGCAACTTATGTTGAGCATGGGATAGCTGATATTGGAGTCGCAGGCCGAGATGTATTGTTAGAGCATGGCGAGCAGGGGTATTATCAACTACTGGATTTAAAAATAGGTGTCTGTCAAATGATGGTGGCAGAATTAGAAGATGCCGAAGAACCTCCGGGCAGAATTAAAGTCGCAACAAAATTCGTCAATATTGCAAAAAGGTATTATGCACAGGTAGGTGTGCAAGCGGATATTATTAAGTTGTATGGCGCAATGGAATTGGCACCTGTTACAGGACTTGCGCACCGCATAGTAGATATCGTTGAAACTGGCAATACGCTAAGAGCGAACGGACTAGTTACAATCGATCATATTGCTGACATAAGCACGCGCTTGATTGTGAATAAAACTTCGATGAAATTAAAACATAAAAAAATACAAAATTTAGTATCGCAGTTATCTGAGGTCGTTGAAGGACAATGACTAAAAAAACCATCAATAGACTAGCATTCAAAAATCCAAGTTTCCGCAAACAATTTGAAAGCCTTCTCGGTACCGCTCACTTAGAATCCTTAAATGTCGAGGGGGTTGTCAAAGGCATTATTAGTGAGGTTAAGCTAAGAGGAGATGACGCTCTGCTTTTCTACACTAACAAATTTGATAGTGTGGCCTACCAAAATATAAATGATGTAAAGGTCTCTAGAGTTGAAATGAGTGATGCAGCGGATGCGTTAGATCCTTTGGTTAAGGATGCCTTGCAAACATCAATAGATAGAGTCAGAGCTTATCACCAAAAGCAAAAAGAAATGTCCACACCTGATCGATCTTGGTCCTATGAAGACTCACATGGGAATGAGTTTGGGCAGATTGTTAAAAGTATGAATACAGTAGGTGTTTATGTTCCAGGGGGTAAAGCTGCTTATCCATCTTCAATTATTATGACAGTAATTCCCGCAATGGTTGCGGGGGTCGGCAAAATTGTATTAAGCGTGCCTGCCCCAGGAGGAGATCTCATGCCCATAATTTTAGCCTGTGCGCATCTTTGTGGCGTTGACGAAATGTATAAGCTAGGAGGGGCGCAAGCGATAGCAGCAATGGCTTATGGCACTGAAACTGTGCCACGTGTTGATAAGATTGTTGGACCGGGAAACATTTATGTGGCAACAGCAAAAAAAATGGTATTTGGAGACGTCGGTATCGATATGATTGCTGGGCCATCTGAGATTGTGATAGTAGCGGACAAAACTACCGATGTAGATTGGTTGGTAATGGATATGTTTGCTCAGGCCGAACACGACGAATTAGCGCAATCCATTTTGATATCTACAGACTTAACTTTATTAGATGCAGTAGAAAATAGTATAGAAGAACAGATGAGTGGAATGAAGCGTCAGCAAATTATTAAAGCTTCTATACTAAATAGAGGCGCTTTGATTCATGTGCCGTCTCTTGAAGACGCCGCTGAGCTTGTCAATCAAATTGCACCGGAACATTTAGAGTTGGCAATTGATAAAGCGCAGGAATTTGTTTCATCAATTAAACATGCTGGTGCGATATTTGTTGGGCGATTCAGTGCAGAGGTGGTCGGGGATTATACCGCTGGTCCAAGTCATGTATTGCCTACTAGCGGCACAGCAAGGTTCGCATCACCTTTAGGTGTAAATGATTTCCAAGTCAGAAGCTCTATGATCCATTGTTCTGCTAGGGGCGCAATAGAGTTAAGCCGAGCAGCAGCAATAATCGCAGACGAAGAAGGGTTAGAAGCGCATGGTAAGTCGGCTGAGTATCGCTTTCGAGGGTGAGTTATTAAATGCTTGCATTAAGGTCGATTAATGATTAGTCCTCTTGTTAAATACCAATCCTTGGTAGATGAGGGAGAAATAGCGTTTGATTCTGCCCAATTTGATGCGATTCATCGCTTACAAAAGTGCTTTGATGATCTTATACGGCCCCAAACAAAACCGAGTGTTTTTTCATGGTTTAGTTCAAAGCCCTCTCTTCGTTCTGCCAAAGGCCTCTACTTTTGGGGGGGCGTAGGTAGGGGTAAGACCTTTTTGATGGATATTTTCTTTGAGGCTTTACCCTTTGAAAAGAAAAAGAGAATGCACTTTCATCGGTTCATGCGCTACATTCACCAGCAATTGAGGGCGATGCAAGGTGTAGCCAATCCTTTACATCAAATCGCTATTGAATTCGCAAAGGAAACCAGGGTGCTTTGTTTTGATGAGTTCTTTGTTAGTGATATCACGGACGCGATGATTTTAGCCGGATTATTAGATGCAATGTTTGAGAATGGGATCATTTTGGTGGCAACGTCCAATGTAGAACCGTGTCATTTGTATGAGAATGGATTGCAGAGAAGCAAATTTCTGCCTGCTATTGCCTTAATAGAGAAGTTTACAGAAGTTGTAAATGTTGATGGGGGCGTAGATTATCGACTTCGTGCCTTGGAAGATGCTGAGCTGTATCATTTTCCGCTTGATGTAGAGGCAAATATCAGCCTGAATGGCAGTTTTACTGCATTGTCTCCTGATATCGGTGAGCTGGGCGTGATCTTGGAAATTGAAGGGAGAAACATTAGCGCGGAAAGATGTGGAGATGGTGTCGTTTGGTTCCAATTTCCCGAGCTTTGTGAAGGGCCCCGCAGTCAAAACGACTATATTGAGTTAGCAACGATCTTTCAGACTGTCTTGATAAGCAATATTCCAAAATTCACGACTGATAATGAAGATTCAGCCAGGCGGTTTATCTCCTTAGTGGATGAATTTTATGATCACAAGGTAAAATTGATTTTATCTGCTGAAGTCAGCTTGCTTGATTTATATCAGGGTTCAAGGCTGATTTTCGAGTTTCAACGGACAACAAGTCGACTGCAAGAAATGCAATCACACGACTATTTAGGCCAAGTACACCTTCTTTGAGAGCGCTATAAGAGCGTGCATTGGCACGGGGTTGAGTCGATTTGTATGAATTGAATAAAAGAAACAGGAAAAACAAATGATGCGGCGCATTATAGGCTTGTGTATCCTGTGGTGAAACGTTAACATTCGCGCTCCAAAATTCTCTCGGCAGATCATGAAAACTTACTCAGCAAAAAAAGAAACCGCCCAGCACAGCTGGTACGTGGTAGACGCAACAGACAAGACTCTTGGACGAATGGCAACTGAGATTGCTAATCGATTGAGGGGTAAACATAAACCTGAATTCACTCCCCATGTGGATACGGGGGATTACATCGTTGTAGTCAATGCTGAAAAGGTGAAAGTCACTGGCAATAAGGCAAGTGACAAGATGTATCACCACCATACTGGGTTTCCAGGTGGTATCAAATCTGTGTCTTTTGAGAAATTAATGGACAAGGCGCCCACGAGAGCTGTAGAAGCTGCTGTGAAAGGCATGATGCCTAAAAACAAGCTGGCTAAAGCCATGCTTGGTAAACTAAAAGTTTATGCGGGATCTGAACATCCGCATACAGCACAGCAACCACAAGTTCTCGAGCTTAGTTAAAGGATCTATTTATGACACAGTATTACGGTACAGGTAGAAGAAAATCTGCAAAAGCCCGAGTATTTTTATCAAGCGGTGCTGGGCAAATCATTGTTAATCAGCGCCCACTTGATGAATATTTTGGTCGTGAAACCGCTCGCATGATTGTTCGTCAACCCCTTGAACTTGTTGAACTAACTGAGAAATTCGACCTCCATGTGACTGTGAAAGGCGGTGGTGGTTTTGGTCAAGCCGGTGCGATTCGCCACGGTATTACGCGCGCTCTGCTAGAATATGATGAGACACTACGTTCTCCATTGCGAAAAGCCGGCTTTGTTACTCGTGACGCACGAGCGGTTGAGCGTAAGAAAGTGGGCTTACGAAAGGCAAGGAAGAAACCTCAGTTCTCAAAACGATAAAAGTTATTGTTTTAAAATCACCGTTTTTCTGTCGAACTTTCTATCGGCCTTTTCGTGAATATACTGCGAAGACAGGTGGATAGAAAGTCCAGAAGAAAACCGTTGGGACGATATTTCCGCAACATTTAGACCGCGGACTATGTTAGTATCCATGGGCTTTTGGGCGATCTAAAGCGCTCATCTTTGGTTGTTTTGTAGGGGAGAAAAAACTCTGTGAGTGATGATGGTAGCAACCCTGAAATGAATACAGGGCGACGTAATTTTCTAATTGGTGCAACCTGCACTGTTGGGTCAGCAGGTGTGGTTGGTTTAGCCGTACCCTTTCTAGGATCTTGGAATCCTAGTGCAAGGGCGCTTGCCGCCGGTGCACCCATTAAAGTAGATATCGGAAAACTTAAATCGGGCGAAATAATTGGTCCGATCCCCGCTTGGCGCGACAAACCCATATTTGTTGTAAAAAGATCTGAGGCAATGTTAGAAACACTCAATTCCGACAACAGCCGTTTAGCTGATCCAGATTCCACCGAAGAACAGCAACCCGTGTATGCACAGAATCAAACGAGATCAATTAAGCCGGATGTTTTGATATTAGTTGGGCTTTGTACCCATTTGGGTTGTTCACCTAAGTTTCGTCCTGTTATTGCACCTTCAGAATTCGATGCTGAATGGAAAGGTGGGTTTTACTGCCCATGCCACGGATCAAAATTTGATCTAGCGGGTAGAGTTTATAACCGAGTACCCGCGCCAACTAATTTGGAAGTACCTCCGCATTACTATGAATCAGATTCGATTTTGGTGATTGGGGAAGATGAGGGAGCAGCATAATGGCGTCAATTCAAGAATCGTTTGCTGGAATTATGGAATGGGTTGATGCACGGTTACCTGTTACCGAGACGTATGAAAAACATATGTCTAAATATTACGCACCGAAAAATTTTAACTTTTGGTATATTTTTGGCGTCTTAGCCTTTGTTGTTTTAATAAATCAATTGTTAACCGGTATTTGGTTGACGATGAGTTATGTACCGACAGGAGAAGGTGCTTTTGCCTCCATAGAGTACATAATGCGCGATGTTGATTACGGTTGGATGTTACGTTACATGCATTCTACTGGTGCCTCCGCGTTTTTTGTTGTTGTCTATCTTCACATGTTTCGTGGGCTACTCTATGGCTCATATCAAAAACCAAGAGAATTGATTTGGGTTTTTGGCATGTTAATTTATTTAGCATTGATGGCAGAAGGTTTTTTCGGTTACCTACTGCCATGGGGAAATATGTCCTACTGGGGTGCCCAGGTTATTGTATCTCTTGCCGGAGCTATACCCATAGTGGGTGATGATTTGATGACTTGGGTGCGTGGCGATTTTAATATGTCTGGCATCACACTCAATCGATTCTTTGCCTTACACGTCGCACTTCTGCCACTCGTAATATTGGTTCTAGTTGTTTTGCACATATTAGCTTTGCATGAAGTTGGTTCAAATAACCCAGACGGCGTAGATATTAAGAAGCATGTTGATGAAGATGGTGTTCCTCTCGATGGCATACCTTTCCATCCTTACTACACGATCGGACACGATTTGCCGGCAATAATACTTTTCCTTTTTATATTCTGTGCCGTGATGTTCTTTTATCCTGATGGTGGAGGCTATCTAATAGAGCACCCTAATTATGAGCCAGCAAACCCATTGAAGACGCCCGAATTAATAGCGCCAGTCTGGTATTACACACCTTATTATTCGATGTTGCGTGCAGCGACTTTCCCACTCTTTGGTATGACTGCTAAGTTTTGGGGTCTTGTTGTCATGGCGGGGGCAATTGCAATATTGTTTGTTCTCCCTTGGCTCGATCGGTCTCCCGTAAAATCAATGCGCTATAAGGGGTGGGGTAGTAAGATTTTTCTTACGATATTCATTATTGCCTTTTTTATACTTGGCTATTTGGGCACTGTCCATCCAACACCTCTCAAGACAATAATTGCTCAGATTTGTACTGCGATATACTTTGGATTCTTCCTCCTCATGCCTTGGTATACGAGTGTAGAGAAGACGAAGCCGGTGCCAGATAGGATAACAAAATGATTAAAAAATCCATATTGTTAACAGCCCTCCTAATGATGTCACCTGTGCTAGCGTTTGCAGCAGGTGGTGGCTATCCCTTGGACCATATTGAGCCAAACCTTGATGATAAGGCTTCTCTTCAGAGGGGTGCAAAGGCCTACATGAATTATTGCTTGGGATGCCATTCCTTGCAATATCAGCGATATGGTAGAACCGCTAGAGATACTGGTATACCTAATAATTTAATGCTAGAACATTTAGCCTTTGACCCTGATACTAAGATTGGGGATTTGATGACAAATTCCATATCGGAAGAAAATGCTAAATACTGGTTTGGTGCTCCACCACCTGACCTAACACTACATAGCAATTTGAAGGGCGGTCCAGATTGGATATACACTTATCTCCGGACTTTCTATGAGGACGACTCACGACCTTTTGGCGTAAATAATCTTGTATTCGAAAATGTAGGAATGCCTCATATATTGAGTGGCTTGCAAGGTCGTCAGATTCGGCCAGAATGCAAGCAAGTATCACAGCTAGCATCTAACGGTGGAATTAAACGAGATGTGATGACGGATGAAGTTCTAACGGAAAAGCTGTGTGGACAGGACATCACGGATGCGGGTCACTATCCACTTGAGACTATTGAAGGTTCCGGGTCTATGAGTACTTCGGAATATGATGCTTTAGTCTACGACTTGGCAAATTTTCTATATTATGTGGGCGAACCCGCACGCATGGATAGAACCCGGATAGGTGTATATGTGCTGTTGTTCTTGGCATTTTTCTACATATTTACTTGGCTGCTAGGCCGTGAGTACCACAAAGAATTTCATAGATAAAATAGAACCAAACACATAAATAGTAAGTTAACTTAACAACGTGAGGTGAATAGATGGGGGTGGTTGCGAAACACTCATCGATGACTTTTTATTCCGATGGGAATGATCACTATAGTCAGCGAGTCAGATTAGTTCTTGCAGAAAAGGGCGTTGCTGTCGATATCATCGATGTTGATCCTAGAAATATGCCAGAGGACTTGATTGATTTAAATCCTTATCACACCCTGCCTACTTTAGCAGATCGTGATTTGGTTCTATATCAATCTACAGTTGTGATGGAATACTTGGATGAACGATTTCCTCATCCACCATTGCTGCCGGTTTATCCAGTTGCTCGGGCGCAAAGCCGTCTATACATATATCGTATAGAGCGTGACTGGTGTAGTGCGGTAGATCTAATCGTTGCTGGGAATGCCAAAGAATCTGTTATTGATAAAGCGAGAAAGGATTTACGTGAAAGTCTCACGACGATAGCGCCTATATTTTCTGAGAAGCCTTATTTTATGAGCGATGAATTTACCTTGGTAGATTGTTGTGTTGCGCCCATATTATGGAGGTTGCCAGACCTTGGAATTGAACTCAACCCTAAACATTGTAAGCCCATATTAGATTATATGGACAGGATGTTTGATAGGGATGCGTTTCAGGCAAGTCTTTCGGAAGCTGAACTGGATATGCGAGACTAAAATCTTTAAAAACTAGACTATTGATACGGTAGTTTCTAAGAAACTGCCGTTGCTAGTACACTAAGATACCCAAGGTTTTGCGCAATCCTTTGCGAAGTAACGAGCATATAAATGAACTCATCCGTTCCCTACTTATTACGTGCCATTAATGAGTGGATTCTCGATAATGGCTGTACGCCTTATCTAATCCTTGATGCTGCAGTAAATGATACTTCCGTGCCTATGGATTATGTTAAGGATGGGCAAATCGTCTTAAATATAAGCACCACGGCTATTCGTGATCTTGTGATAGGCGATGAACATGTGGCATTTAGTGGTCGATTTGGGGGTGTTCCTCACGAGATTTTTGCCCCAATGAATGCGGTTATGGGCATAGTCGCAAAAGAGAATGGTGAAGGGATGTGGTTTCCTCGCGAAGAAAGCGACCCAGAGCCATCACCGTCACCCATTAAGAAAAAAGGTCCACCAAATCTAAAAGTAATTAAGTGACTACTCTTAGGGTAGCCTTTTTTAATAGATCTTTTTTTATAGCTGGGCTCAGTTTAGTCGCTTAATTTATATATTCGAATACTTTTACAATTTTCTGTACGCCAAAAACACCTCGGGTAACTTCTACAGCAGCGTCAGCTTCGTCTTTTGTTAGCAAACCCATGAGATAGACGACGCTATTTTCTGTCACGACTTTAATTCGATTTCCTGCACTTTCATCGCTAGTCAGTAGGGCGGTCTTAACTTTGGTTGTGAGCCAAGTGTCGTTTGTACGCGACATTAATGAAGTGGGGCCTGCGACTACCAACTCGTTGTGGATCAGTTTGGCTTTTCGCAAACCTTCAACTGCAGCACCTGAAGCTTCCTTAACACCCTCCGAGGGTACTTGCCCTGTGAGTAAGATTACGCCGTTAAAGGCTATAATATTGACATGTGTTGGTCCTGCGTCGACATTCGCGGCTTTGATATTGGCCTTTCCCCTAGATTCTAAAAGCTGATCATCCCACTGAGTACCAATTGTTCTCTTCCCCAAGTTTTCAGAAGTAGGGCCAATACTGGAACAGGCACTGATAAATATAATTGTGAATAGTGCTAATTTTGTAGGCAGGTATTGAATAGGTAAATTTTGCATAGGGTTCTCTATTAGGGTTTACATGTTCTATAAGGAAAACGCACCTTGGATCCAATCGATCTTATCATCAATTGAAATAACATCGAATCTACAATCGCGATTTCCGATGGCATGGTTGAGAAGATAAAACTGAGCAGTGCGAATAATTTTTCTTTGTTTTGTCAGAGTGACAGATTCTGCTCCACTACCATAATTAGGGTTGGTTCGTAGGCGTACCTCGACGAAAATGAGGCAATTCTCATCAGTCATTATTAAGTCAATTTCGCCCATTCGACAGGAAAAGTTTTTCGCTAATAGCTTGAACCCCTCGTTTTCTAGGAAGTGTAGAGCCGCTTTCTCAGCGGAATTGCCTAGTTTTTGAGTTCGCATTAGGGCTCAAGTACAAGAGGTGAAGTAATGATTTCTCCTTTTGTAAACTGCGCCCAAAGTAGCTCTCTACGTAGAATATTTTCTTTATCCAAGGTGAGTATTCCGGTACTGCCATAAACTTTTGTGGCAGAGATGTCTTTTAGTTGTTGTAACCTAGGGTAGAGCCTAAATGCATCCACGCCCAAGGCATAAAACGGAGCTAGATTAGCGTTTGCCTTAGCCCACAATGACTTTATGTCATTCTGCAGAGGGTCAGTATTGTGTAGTTTCCAGGGTATATCACAAAAACGTATTCCATTTAAATCTAATGACTCAATCTTCGAATCATTAAGCTCATTGATATGTGAAGTCGAGTAAACAGGAATGTCTTCAGCATAATAAAAGGCCAAAGTTGGATTAATCCCCCGGGCTTGCTTTTGATTGCCGAGAAGGAAAACAAAATCGATATCCTGCCTTCGTCGAGGTGTAAATTCAAAACGTGTACCAACAATTTGTCGTAAGTCTTGTGATCGTTGTTCACTCTTATCAACGTTTAATAAGGACTTAACAAGCTTAGAGTAGTCTTTTTGATCACTATAAGCCGAGCTACCAATTATATTCCCACCTTTTGTCTGCCAGTGTTGTTTGAACACTTCAAAGTTCCTATTACCCCAGTCAGTGTCAGGGTAAATGGCTAATACGTTTTTCTTACCTTCCTTAAAGACTTGATCTGCTACCTGTATCATTTCATCTTCAGGTGCTAGCCCAAGCTGGTAAACATTAGGATGTGTGTTAGCCATTGATGAACGATTAAGAGCAAGAACAGGTATAGGAAGGCGCTTTAGATTAACGAGAGTTGAAACCTTATCTTTTTGTAAGGGCCCTATGATTAATTCAGCGCCATCATTAACGGCGGCGGCAAGCAGGTCCTCTACACCTTGCTTGCTGGTGTCGTAAATGTGTATTTTTGCTGGGCTCTGCAATTCATAACTCGCGGCAATCACACCGTCTCGAATAGAGCGCCCATAACTGCCTAAGTTGCCTTCCATAGGAAGAAAGAGTGCTATCGATTTAGCTTGTTGGGAAACAACCGTGGTGAGAATTTTTAAGCTCAATGGCAGCTGTAAGGCGGCAGGGTGGTTTGACCAGACCGTCTGCCATCGCCTTAGCTCATCTAACTGAGCTCGCGGATTATTTTGGTGCTGCTTGCTCATCGCCGCTAAAGATAGCCAGCCGCGTAAATCGCTTGTTATCGCCTTTTGTGCCTGCTTTGTTAGCGTACCGGCTGAGAGCTCCATCAGTGTACTGAAGATCTTCTCGTGATTTAGGGGTCTTTCAGAGAAAGGCAGTGATGAGTCGAGAAAAATTCTTTCCCGCGCACTTGCGATATAGCTTCGATTTAAGTAAAAAGCTTGAGACCGAAGATAAGCTAATTGTATTCGATCAGATTTCGTCAGAGATGCTGAAGTAATTGCGCTTTTGGAAAGCCATCCCAATGCCAAATCGGCATCTCCACGATGTATTGCAATTTTTGTCTGTAATAGCGCAATTGAAAAGGCGTCGGTTCTATAAATAGGTGGTCTACTACTATTGGGCCTTTCATCTATTAAATTGAGTATGTTTTCAGCCTGATCAAAATTTCTGAGTGAAGCTGCTTTTTCCGCTGCTTGTAATCTGAGTGAGTTGGCTTTGCTTGGGCTGGCACTAATCGCAGTAGAAAGTAGTGCTTGAACACTTTTGTCCGTTGACTCTGCCAATCGTGGTTTCGTCCGGACACTTGTTTGAGTGTTAGTTGGCGAAGTTGCACAGCTTGTAATGAGAAAAGATATCACTATTGTGATTGTAAATATTGTTTGTCTCATGAATCCTGTAAATTTCTGTCAAAGGGATTAGTATGTGACCAATCCTAACTGAATTCTGTGGCGCTAGCTGCAGTTTATTTTCATGTGTTTTAAATGCTCAAACTGAAGGAGTAAATTGAAGTGAGTTTGTATATTGTGGCAACCCCGATTGGCAATCTAGACGATATTTCCAAACGCGCGCTTAAAATTTTATCAGAAGTCACACTAATCGCTGCCGAAGATACTCGCCACAGTAGGATCTTATTACAGAATTTTGCTATTCGAACGCCTCTTGTCCCATATCATGATCATAATGAATCTAACGCGACAGATACTCTTATCGAAAAATTGGTGGAAGGAGATGACATAGCGCTCATCTCTGATGCGGGTACACCTCTTATTTCAGATCCGGGTTACAGAATTGTGAAGCGAGCTCAGGAAGTGGGAATTGAGGTGATTCCCATTCCCGGCGCTAGTGCGATGGTTGCGGCATTATCTGTTGCTGGTTTACCCACTGATCGATTTCATTTCGAGGGTTTTTTAGCGTCAAAGTTGGTGGCCCGACGATCAAGGCTAGAGGCCTTACAGAATTTGTCGTCAACACTTATCTTTTATGAAGGTCCTCACAGAATTGAAGCTATGGTGGCAGACTTAGTCTTGGTCTTGGGAGCGTCTCGCTTAGGGACAATTTCAAGAGAAATGACAAAGCGGTACGAGCAAATTTCATATGGATCATTAGCAGAATTGCTGGCGAAGCTTCAATCCGGAGAAATTCCCGCGAAAGGGGAGTTTGTTGTCATAGTTGAAGGGGGAGAAGATTATATCGGTAATTATGATGAAGTGCAGTTGATGTCAATTCTGATTGAAGAATTACCACCGAGAAAAGCAGCGGGAATTGCCCATAAATTAACGGGCCTGAGTAAAAAGCAGCTCTATGAAGTTGCCCTTAAGTTAAAAGGGAAATAAATATTGGTTGTATCCGCGTCGAGTTTTTAATATTCTCTTGTTGAGTCAACTAGGCAATCGCTGTCGGGAAACCGATAGAGGAAAGTCCGGGCTCCACAGGGTAAGGTGCCAGGTAACTCCTGGGAGGCGAGAGCCTATGGCTAGTGCAGCAGAAAATAAACCGCCTTTTTGATGGTCTGGTTTCCAGGGCAGATGGAGGTAAGGGTGAAATGGTGCGGTAAGAGCGCACCGCGTGTTCGGTAACGGAGACGGCAGTGTAAACCCCACCTGGAGCAAGACCAAATAGGAATCCTATGGCGCGGCCCGCGCTGGATTCGGGTAGGTCGCACGAGGTTCATGGTGACGTGAATCCTAGATGAATGATTGTCCAAGACAGAACCCGGCTTATCGGTTGACTCAATTTTTTATATAAAATCTCTTTTATATTCCAAATAAATCTAAAAACTACAACACTTAAGAGTTTACTTTAAGTGTTGCTCTTATCTATATGTATTAGTGACGGTTGTTGCTTGCTATGTTTCGCTGCGTTCAATATCAGCGCTAAGTCCTTGTGTTTAATAGATAAATCCCCAATTTGAGTTCTTGACAATCTTAGCCGTCACAAATAATCTGCATGTTGAGGAAAGGTGGCGTTTTGTGTGATAAAGTAGAAAAAATATACTAAAAAATCATCAAAACAGTCAATTTACACGTGCCAGCCCAAGAATAAGGGCGGGTCAAAAAAAATACAAAGGACCAAGGATGTTCAGGGGCGGTACCAGCATTAATCTCGATGCAAAAGGTCGATTTGCGATACCTACACGCTATCGCGATTTCCTATTACAACATTGTAATGGGGAAATGGTCGTTACGGTAGATGCTAATGAAGATTGCCTCCTTATATATCCCAGACCTGAATGGGAAGACGCTCAAGAACAATTAGAGGCATTGCCGAGTTTTAAGAAAGATGCGCGTCGTGTTCAAAGAATGATGATTGGTTATGCGACGGATATTGAAATGGATGGCAGTGGGCGACTTCAACTTACACCGATACTGAGAGAGCACGCGAACTTAGATAAGAAAAGCTTCATGTTTGGACAGGGTAAAAAGTTTGAATTTTGGAGTGAAAAAAATTGGAATACCACGCGAGCAGAAATGAAAAATACAAGTACTTCTGAAGAAACTTCAGATGAATTAAAGAGTTTGTCTATCTGATGGCGGGTCATGAAGCAGTATTAAAACAAGAGGCAATTGATGCGCTTGTTGTTGAATTAGATGGAAGCTATGTGGACTGTACCTATGGGAGAGGTGGGCATAGTCAGATGATTCTTGATCGTTTAACGCTTAATGGTCGCTTAATGGTGATTGATAAAGACTTGACTGCCATAAATCACGCAAAAGATCGTTTTCAGGGTGATTCAAGAGTTTCTTTTATCCACGGCTCCTTTAACAATATCGCGAGTTATGTTGAAGAAAGTAACTTCGGCCCACTTCATGGCATATTGATTGACCTAGGCGTGTCTTCACCGCAGCTTGATGAGGCGGAACGAGGATTCAGTTTTATGGGTGACGGCCCGCTCGATATGCGAATGAATCAGAGTGAGGGTCAAACTGTTGCTGAGTGGCTAGCAGTAGCAGAGGAGAGGGATATTTCCATTGTGCTTCGAAAATATGGCGAAGAGCGATTTTCTAGGCGAATAGCACGTTCGATTGTTAGCGCTAGAGAGGAATCTCCCCTCGAAACAACTCACCAATTGGCGCGTTTGATTGATGAAGCAATACCAAAGCGAGATTTACATAAACACCCAGCCACGAGATCGTTTCAGGCCCTTCGTATCTATATCAATGATGAGTTGAAAGACCTTGAAACCTGTCTTGATTCTGTTGTGCCCATATTAAATAAAGACGGTCGCTTGGTGGTGATTAGTTTTCATTCCTTAGAAGACAGAATTGTTAAACGTTTTATGCGAAACCAGGCACGCGGGGAAGAGCTGCCGTCTCGCTTGCCAATAAGAGATGCAGAAATAAAAAGATATATGAGGTTAATCGGTAAGAGAATTAAGCCCTCCGATGATGAAATTGGGCGTAATCGACGGGCGCGTAGTTCAATCATGAGAGTGGCGGAGAAAATAGGCTAGTGGGACAGAACTTAACAGTCAGTGCCTTACGTTGGATGTTCATGTGGCGTCAATTGGTCGGCGCTGGTTTGCTAGTTCTTGTTCTTGTTTCTGCATTAGGCGTTACTTTGTCATCTCACATTACAAGGCAGTTATTCGCAGCGATGCAAACAGCGAGCCTAAAGAGCGACGAATTAGACTACGAATACGAGAAGTTGTTGTTGGAGCAAAGTGCATGGTCAGGTTATTCCCGATTAGATCAATTGGCTCGTGAAGAATTGCATATGAAAACACCACTAACTCAAAATATGGTCATTGTGGAACGATAATGTTGGCAATAGAACGCGTACATATTGTGATTGCTGCTTTCATGCTTCTGACGGTAGTGATGGGGGGGAGGGTTGTATTTCTACATATTTACGAAAAGGACTTTCTTCAAGGAGAAGGTGATGCCCGCACCGTGAGAATAGACAAAATTCCTGCCCACAGAGGAATGATCTTAGATAGGTTAGGTAAACCATTGGCAATAAGCACACCGGTTCTTTCTTTATGGGCCAAACCGGCTGAGTTGCTTAAAACACCAGATAACTTGCAGATATTGGCATCGATGCTAAAGGTTCCATTGCCAACATTTGAAGAAAAGCTAGAGAGAAGTAAAGGTAAAAGCTTCGTCTACATCCGCCGTCATATGCCCCCTAAAAAGGCTCGGCAAATACTAGACCTGAAAATTAAAGGGGTATATAGCGAAAGGGAATACAAACGTTTTTATCCTGCGGGAGAGGTAGCAGCGCATGTGGTTGGGTACACGAATGTCGATGATAAAGGGCAGGAAGGATTAGAGTTATCTTATGACTCTTGGCTCCAGGGTGAAGAGGGCAAGAAAAAAGTATTGAAGAATTTGTATGGTGAAATAATTCGTGATCTTGAACCGATTTCCGATGCACTCCCAGGGAAGAATTTAGACCTCAGCATTGACCTGCGATTACAGTACTTAGCCTATCGAGAATTAAAAAATGCGGTTAGTTATCATCAAGCTAAATCGGGCTCTGTGGTGATAGTTGAAGTGGAAACAGGCGCCATATTAGCGCTAGTGAACCAACCGTCTTATAACCCTAACAATAGGCAAGCGCTTGAACTTGCCAGTGTTCGTAACCGAGCAGTAACAGATGTCTTTGAACCTGGCTCGACGGTTAAACCATTTACGATTGCAGTCGCGCTAAATTCTGACATGTTCGATCCAACGTCAACCATAGATACAAGCCCTGGTTTTATTAAAGTAGGTAATAAAACTATACCAGACCCCCGGAACTATGGTGTTCTAGATTTAGGTGGAATAATTGAAAAATCGAGCCAGGTTGGCATTTCGAAGCTCGCACTCAACCTTGACCCCGTAAGTATTTGGTCAATGTTCTCGGACATTGGTTTTGGTCACAGCACTGGCATCGGGTTCCCAGGTGAGCGCAGTGGATATCTGCCTAACCGACGTCGTTGGAAAGACATAGAAAGGGTCACTTTTGCCTATGGATATGGCTTTCAAGTGACACCGCTTCAGCTTGCGGCAGCCTATCAGGTTATCGCCGCTAGTGGATTAAAAAGGCCCTTAAGTTTGGTTCAATCTGCAATAGAAGCGCCAGTCAGAGTTTTAGATAAAGGCATCGCTACCCAGCTGAAAACTATGTTGACTCGAGTCGTCACTGAAGGCACGGGGAGTCGAGCTGCAATTAATGCATTTTCTGTCGCTGGAAAAACTGGAACGGTGA
>JBLHIH010000050.1:0-25717 GCA_047616645.1 Flavobacterium sp.
TAGGACGCAGAGAGATGGAGGGCAGAGAAGATCGTATCCTTGTTGTCAGCCCAGCTTGGGTTGGTGATATGGTTATGGCGCAGACCTTGTATAAGGTATTACGCCGGCGGTACCCGGATATCAAAATTGATGTAATAGCCCCTCCTGCAACATTACCATTAGTATCTCGAATGCCAGAAATCTCTAGAGGCATCAGATTTGATCTTGCCCACGGGGAACTCGGAATTGGCAAGCGGAAAATTTGTGGAAAGGCACTTAGCAAGAATGAATATCGACAGGCTATCGTGTTACCCAATTCCTTGAAATCTGCACTTGTCCCCTTTTATGCGAACATTCCGCTGCGTACAGGTTTTAGGGGAGAGTTCAGGTATGGACTCATCAATGATATGAGAATGCTAAACAAACGTAACTTGCCGCGGATGATTGATCGTTTCGCTGCGCTAGCTTACGAGAACAGTTATAAGAATGGTTACGGGTTTGGCGCTGAATTACCGCCACTAGAAAACCCCTCGCTAATAGTGAATGAACATAATAAGAATAAGCTAATTGAAAAATTTGGATTAGATCTCTTACGCCCAGTGATGGCGATTTGCCCAGGTGCGGAATTTGGTGATGCGAAAAAATGGCCCGAAAATCACTACGGAAAATTGCTTGATCAAGCCGTTGAAAGAGGCATGCAAGTGTGGATATTCGGGGGGCCAAAGGATCAATCTACTGCCCAAAATATATCGGCCTTGGCGACGATGGCCAATGTAGAGTTTGTTCAAGATTTCACAGGGAAAACCAGCCTGCTGGATGTCATTGATCTGCTAAGTCTCTGTAGATTGGTCGTGTCAAATGATTCGGGTTTGATGCATATTGCCGCAGCTGTTGGCTGTCATACATCTGTTATCTATGGTTCTACTTCACCAGAATTTACGCCCCCACTAACGGATAAATTAGATATTCTTTCTCTTGGGCTTTCTTGTAGTCCTTGTTTTAAAAGAGATTGCCCACTTAATCATAAGAAATGTCTTGTTGATCTGAAGCCTGAATTGTTTATTCCCATCATTGATTTACATTGTGATGCGAGATGAAAGTGCTACTAATAAAAACATCTTCTTTTGGGGATATTATCCATACTCTGCCTGCTGTAGCAGATTTGCTCCAGCGGATACCCGATGTAGAGTTGAGTTGGATGGTAGAAGAATCCTTTGAGCAAATCCCTCTTTTAAACCCAAGGCTAGAAAAAGTAATTCCTGTAGCGATTCGGCGTTGGCGTCAATCGTGGCTTAGCGCCCTTCCAGAAATACACTTTTTCTTTCATCAAATAAGAGAAACGAAATATGATGTAGTGATAGATGCTCAGGGTTTGATAAAAAGTGCTTTATTGTCAAAAATGGCCAAGGGACATGTTCACGGTTTAGATGCACAATCTTCTCGAGAACCCAGTAGCCGTATATTCTATGATCAGACCCATTTTGTAGAAAAAGAACAACATGCCGTGAAGAGAGTGCGTGAATTGTTCTCAAAAGTATTTGAGTATGAACTTAACGGCCTGCCCTTGGATTATGGGATTGATGTAACAGAATCTCTATCGTCAGGGACCGGTTTATCAGCGCTAGATTTACCAGAGCCGCATATTTTCTTTTTACATGGTACAACTTGGGCTTCTAAACACTGGCCTGAATCGAGATGGCGAGCGTTAGCGTTGTTGTGCCAAGAAAAGGGATATGGCATACGCATATCCTATGGTAATGAAGAGGAAAAGCTGAGAGCTGAACGCATCGTCAATGATATAGATCGAGCAAAGGTGCTAGCGCCAAGTAGCATAAGCGAACTTGTGAGCGAAATGAGATCTTGTTCAGGTGTTGTGAGTGTTGATACTGGGCTTGGCCATCTTGCGACGGCTTTGAATATTCCTTTAGTCGGGATATATGGTGCCACTGATCCCAACTTAACCGGGTTTCATGGTGAACGATCAAATATCATTGTCAGTAACCGCCTACCCTGCATTCCCTGCCTCAGGAAAGAATGTGGCTTAGAGAATCGCCAGGTCGAGGAGGGTCGAATAAATATTTATCCACCTTGTTATGAAACCACTACCGCAGATCGGGTATATAACACCCTGCATACACTCATGTTAAAAAATAGCTCATCAGATAAGGATTAGTATCTTTGAAGTTTTCTTTCTGTCTATACAAGTACTTCCCATTTGGTGGTTTGCAACGTGACTTTTTGCGCATAGCGCTGGAGTGCCAAAAAAAAAGACATTCGATAAGAGTATATTGTCTGAGCTGGGTTGGAGAAATCCCCCCGGGCTTTGACGTTATCATTGTGCCTGTCGTCGCCTTAACCAATCACACACGCTACAAACGATATTCCACTTGGGTCAATGCATCGCTCGCCGAAAATCCAGTGGACTGTAATATAGGCATTAATAAGATGCCCAACTTAGATGTCTATTTTGCGGCAGATTCCTGTTATGAAGAAAAAGCCCATAGCCAGCGGTCATGGATATACAGACAAATTCCACGATATAAGCATTTTGCTGAATTCGAAGCTGCCGTGTTTGGGAAACATGGTGATGCTGAGATTCTGATGATCTCAGGTGTTCAAAAACCCTTTTTCGAAAAGTATTACCAAACACCTGAGCGGCGTATGCATTTTCTACCTCCGGGAATTTCCAGAGAAAGAATTGCGCCAGAAAATGCTTTAGCGCTAAGACAAAAAAAGCGTGCTGAATTGGGCATTCCCAAGGACGACTTTGTGATATTAATGATCGGTTCGGGCTTTATTAAGAAAGGCTTAAGTAGATCTCTTCATGCGATCAAGTCTTTGCCGTCTGAAATCAGAGAAAAAACCCATGCATTAATAATAGGGGAAGACAATGGCGCACCTTTTAAGCGCTTAGCTTATCTCTTGGGTATTTCAGACATCACTCATTTTATGTCAGGTCGAAACGATGTCTCAGAACTGATGTTGGCGGGTGATGTTTTGTTACACCCCGCGCTAGATGAAGCGGCCGGTATAGTTTTACTTGAAGCGATAGTCTCAGGGCTGCCAGTCTTAGCCACTGATGTTTGCGGATATGGACATTATGTAGAAGACGCGGATGTAGGTGAATTGATATCCAGTCCCTTTCGGCAACAAGAATTAAACAATAGCTTGCGAAAAATCCTACTCAGCGATCATCGCGAACAATGGCGTCGTAATGGACGTCATTTTTCAAAAACTGCAAATATCTACTCCTTGCCACAAGAGGCCGCGAGAATTATTGAAAACGTTGCTGTTGCGAGACGCAGCACGAAAGGATTATTAGCCTTTTCTCTATTTAAGTATTTTCCTTTTGGCGGTTTACAAAGAGATTTTATTCGAGTGGCGCAAAAGTGTCATGAACGTGGGTTTGAAATCAGAGTATATACATTATCTTGGCAGGGGGAAGTTCCTCACTTTGTTGATATTGTCATTGTGCCTGTTACCGCGATTACAAATCACAAAAAGTATGCGCGATTTTCAAGTTGGGTGAGTGAGCATATTTCAGACAACCCCGTTGCAGGGGTAATAGGTTTTAACAAAATGCCTAACTTAGATATCTATTACGCAGCGGACGGATGTTATGAAGAAAAGGCACAAACTCAACGTGGTTCTCTGTATAGGATGATACCGCGCTACAAACATTTTTCGCATTTCGAGCGAGCTGTTTTTGAAGTAGCTTCTACTACAGAGATTCTAATGATATCGAAGGTCCAACAGCCATTCTTTGAAACACATTATCAAACGCAGCAAGCACGTTTTCATTTACTACCGCCAGGAATTTCCAGAGATCGGATGGCGCCAGACAATAGTATAGAAATTCGCAAATCGCTCAGATTAGAGTTTTCTATACCTGAGGATCACAAGCTCTTGCTGATGGTTGGTTCAGGTTTTATTACCAAAGGACTGGACAGAATTTTGTTGGGCATTTCAAGTTTGTCTAAGCACATACAAGAGAAAACACATTTAATTGCGATAGGCCAAGATAATCCAAGTACTTTCCTGCGCATGGCAAAACGTTTAAAGATTCATGAGAATGTTATAATTTTAAATGGTAGAAATGATATACCCAGATTTCTTCTTGGTGCTGATCTGCTGGTACATCCTGCCTATGCAGAAAACACAGGGACGGTGTTGTTAGAAGCAATGGTGGCTGGTCTTCCGGTTCTAACAACCGATATCTGCGGATATGCTCACTATATTACGGAGGCAGAAGCGGGGAGAGTTGTTCCATCGCCATATCTACAATCTTCCTTTAATCTCACTTTAGAAGAAATGTTGTCCTCAAAAAAGATGAGCCAATGGAAGAAAAATGGCATAAAATTTGGCAAGTTTGCAGATATATACAGCATGCCTGACAGGGCTGCTGATATCATCGCAGCAAAACTAACAAAGCATGAGTGATGAACTACCTAGTGCTTATTCGAAAATATTAAATTGGCGTATTGATAGTATGGTGAGTTTATCGAAATAAATAGATTTGCCGACAGGAACTATCTTGCGGATGAACTTAAAAGTATTTTATCAATAGAAAGTCTTTTTGATGATGCATGCCAGATTGAAGGAAAGATATTTCGTGAACTTGAGGGGCGAAGAACATTACGTTTTGAAGTTGGAGGTGAAGGCTATTTTCTAAAACTTCATTTTGGTATCGGCTGGAGGGAAATTTTCAAGAACCTATTTCAATTTAAGCTACCTGTACTTGGCGCAAAAAATGAGTGGATGGCGGTGAATTCCCTGAGAGAACTCGGAATTTCAACTTTAACGCCGGTCGCTTATGCAAACGAGGGTGGTAGCCCAGCTAAGAAACATTCTTGCCTAATTACACAAGCCCTTGATAATACCAAGAGCCTAGAAGAGCTTGCCTTAGAATCTTCGATAAGCCTCGCGTTACGCCGTCAGCTAACCATTAAGTTGGCAAAAATAACACGATCGATGCATGAAAAGGGCATTAATCATCGAGACTTCTATCTTTGTCATTTTCTGCTAAACATGGACTGCGTCACATTTGTGAATGGGCAATATGTAGACAATTGTCAGGATGTACTAACACTCTATTTGATAGATTTACATCGAGCTCAAATACGGAATAAAACGCCTAAAAGATGGCGGATTAAAGACTTGAGTGGTTTGTTATACTCCGCAGTTGATTCAGGGATTAGTCGGAATGATCTGTTCAGGTTTATAAAGGTGTATACTGGTAGGCCTCTGAGGGAGGCGCTTTGTGCAGAGAAACAATTCTGGTTGGCCGTTAGATACAAATCGAAGAAGCTATATGTAAAAGATCATGGCCGGAATTCGCCACTCCTACCCTAGTTTCTGGAAAAAAGCTGAGGGCTCTTTATGTCATAAGCTGAGGGCTCTTTATGTCATAAGCTGAGGGCTCTTTATGTCATGTCATAAGCTGAGGGCTCTTCATAAAAAAGCTGAGGGCTCTAAAATAAACGGATTTTTGCTGATAGCGCGTATAAATACATGAAGGAAAAGGAAAGCTTAGAAAAATGACAATCGTAGATTCAAAATTACTGATTGATGCTCACCGTGATGTGACGGTGCCTTTTAAGCTAAGGGTTCGCCGCCCCGACGGTGACGAAATTATATTGACATTTAAGTCAATTCTCAGATTGTTGCCAGGTAAAAGAATCGTTGCCCTGGCTCATTGCGATGGCAAAGCGATATTGGTCAAAACATTCCTTGGTAGAACGGCCAAACGCTATGTCTCTAAAGAGAGACTAGGAATAGAATATATAGCGCTAGCTGGTGTACGTACGCCAGAACTACTGTGGCAAGCTGACTTATTGGATGGTCATGGGAAATTACTCGCTTTCGAATATTTAGATGACTCCATCAGTCTCCAAGCGTCCTGGGATCAGGCGTGCGAGGATGAAGATAGAGTTGATGTCTTAACGAGAGCAATGATAATTATCGCAAAGCTCCATAATCAAGGTGTTGTACAAGCGGATATTCATCTTGGCAACTTTTTGATGAGTCATAAGAGAATTTATACAATTGATGGTGGAGGTGTTGTCCGTAAATCTGAACCACCACTGGGAGAACTTGCCAGCATGGAAAACCTCAGTTGGTTTTTTGCGCAATTTTTTCCTAAGTTCGATGACCTGATTCAGATAGTTTTTCCTGCTTACGAAGCTGTGAGAGGTTGGGGGCCAGACCCTGATAGAGTGGTGACGCTATTTAAAAAAGTGACAGAAAGCCGAGAGTCCCGAAAAAAATACTATTTAGACAAGGCATTTAGAGACTGTACTCGATTTGTTTGTCAATCTAGTTTTAGTCGATTCATGGTATGTGAGCGAAAAGATTTTAACTCGGAAATGGAGAGCTTACTTTTGGATCCGGATAAGTACATTGATTCCGGACGTATACTAAAAGATGGTAATTCTGCTACCGTCTCGCTAGTCCAATTGAGCAACAGATCCTTAGTAATCAAACGATATAATATTAAAAACCCTTGGCATGCGATAAAAAGAGCCATGCAAAAAACGAGGGCTTGGTTGTCATGGTCTAATGCTTATCATATGGAGTTTTTAGGCATTCGCTCACTCAAACCCGTGGCAATGCTCGAACATAGAATGGGTCCTTTGAGAAATAAAGCATACTTTATTACGGAATATATTGAAGGACCAGATGCCTTGGCGTACCTGCCTACAGTCGAACAATATGGGGGAGAAATAGAGGAGCTGGCTTCGATGTTACTTCTCCTATCGAAAAATAAAATATCCCATGGTGACCTGAAAGCAACAAATTTTGTAATGGCGAAAGAAGGTCCAGTTATCATTGATCTAGATGCGATGAGAGAACACAAAAATGCAGAAAGTTTCAAAAGAGCATTCGACAAAGATATAGATCGTTTTATGAAGAACTGGGAAGATCAACCTGAACTGAGTAGCCGCTTTGAAGGATTGTTAGAAAAATTATCCTCTTCTTAGATACCTATTGGAATGCTATGTGCTAATTGGCGTTAACATTGATCAAGCTAACAATCTAGAATGAATCTCAAATGAGAAACCTGGGAAAACAGTTATCAATACTGCAAGTCTGCCATGATACAAAAGGGCCGTTTATCAATGTGTGTAAGCAATATGTAAGCGCCTTTGATGGAAACGCTGTAACGACAGTGTTTCTAAAAGGTTGTCATGACAATGATGCGTCTAATCTCGTTGGAGGTCATAGGGTGATATTCCTTGCTGAAGACGCTAAGCAGAGTAAGAATTTACTCAGCGGACTGAAGCTGAATACACTCGTTCGCATGTATCACCTTCTGAAAGAATCTCCGTATGATATTGTTATTACTCATCGTTATAAGGCGATGTATATAATCGGCGTATTGAGCTTCCTCTTTTCTATACCGAAAATTATCTCAATAGCCCATGAATACAATATGTTTCGCCGCCTCTCTAGACGGTGGTTTATTCATTTGCTTATTGGATCTAGGCGGTCGAAATTTATTCTTGCAGGTGTTTCGACGGCTGTGACACAAAGTATGAGAGAGCAATGCCCTTTTCTAATCAAAGCGGCGGGCTTACTTACACTTTACAATACGCTTGATGTGGATCAGGCAAAAAGTATTATGTCCAAGTCAGATGCGCGACGTGCGTTAAATTTGCCCGAAGATAGACCTGTTATCGGCTGTATCGGCAGATTAGTGAAAAAGAAAAATCACGCCTTACTCGTACAAGCATTCGAAAAATTGGATCTTGAGAAAGCCATGCTGATACTTATAGGTGGAGGACCAGAGGAGGCTAGCCTTAGGGATTTGGTAGATCAATCTAAAATGACAAAATCTGTTCTGTTTGTTGGTTCAAAAAATGAAGCCTATCGGTATGTGCGTGCTTTTGATCTCTTTGTACTGCCCTCTTCTAAGGAAGAGGCCTTCGGTATTGTTCTACTTGAATCGATGATGGCAAAAGTCCCAATTTTGTCCTCGAATGCGCCTGGACCAAAAGAGGTCTTAGGAGAGGCGGGAGACTACTTTGATTGCGGAAACATGGAAGATTTATGCGAAAAAATGAACTTGGTTTTGAGTCGCCCGGTAGAAAATATCCAAAGGCGAGTTGAGACGAGTCACCTTAGGTTAATAAGCCAATTTGGCTTCGGTGAATTTCGAGAAAATTTGCTCAAGGCTGCAGGTCTTGAGACTTAATCGGCGAATATAATCTACTTTTCCTACCAGCCTAGTATGGGCGCTTCTCGTCAATTGGCCGTGTCTTAAACCTTCTGTGAATCCACCAATATTGATCTGGCGCTTTCAAAATAGCATCTTCGATACGAATGTTAATGCGTGTTGCATCTACAATCTCATCACCAGATGGGTAGTTCTCTAAGGGTTTTGAAAGCTCAATCACATATCCTTTATCATCATCACGACGATAATGTGTAAAGCAGATGACTTGAGCACCACTAATGCGCGCAAATCGCGCTGTTGCTGTAATCGTGGCTGTCTCAATATTGAAAAAAGGCACGAAAACAGAATGTTTCCTACCATAGTCTTGATCGGGACCGTACCATACAGCATGTCCGTTCTTTAGGTTTTTGAGTACTGTCCTAACATCATTTCTTTGAATCGCGTGAGGATAATTTTTTTCACGACTCTTGGTCATTATTGATTCGATTAATAGGTTTTTATTTTGCCGATACATTACATCAAAACCAACATGATTCGAAAGAACTGCGCCGCATAAATCTAGTGTAGTGGAGTGCATGCCCACCAATAACACACCCGACTTGTTTGCCATGGCACTTTTGAGGTTTTCAAGTCCGATAATGTCGAAACGGTCTACCAGGCTTGATGGTTTTTTTAGCCAAGAATTTGCCGTTTCTATGAGGCCGATACCCGTTGAACGGAAAGTTCGCTCTAGAAGAGAGGTGATTTCCTGTTCACTGAAATCAGGAAAACAAAGTTGCAAATTTACTTTTGCAATGTGTTTTCGTTTTGCGGCAAAGGTATATGCTAGGCGGCCCAATCCTGCGCCGATATGAACTTGTATTTGATAAGGTAGTCTGACGATGGCGGAAGCGAGTGCAAATACTAGCCATGTAGGCCAGTACTTAGGATGCAAAAATGCAGTTCGAAAAATCGCCCGAAAAATGGATGTCTGATCGCTCATGTTTTTTCAACATGCCTGATTAACTATTAAAGGCTAGTTTAACGTTTTGTAGGGACAAGCTTCAAACATCTGGCTTGTGTTATTATTATTTGTGCGCAGTGGAGCCATTGATGAAACTAGAAAATTTTAATGTCAGATTTGAAAAAGCCAAGGTTCTCACCATCGGTGATGCCATGCTTGATCGTTACTGGCATGGAGATACAGATCGAGTATCGGCAGAAGCCCCGATTCCTGTGGTAGATATTGAAGATGTCGAAGAACGACTGGGAGGCGCTGCTAATGTGGCTCTAAATATTTCAGCCCTTGGTGCACAATCTAGTTTGATGGGCATTGTTGGGGAAGACGAGTCTGGCCAAATCATCAAGACTAAGCTTGCTAGTGCAGGGATTGTCGATCATTTGATAACTTTGAGTGAGTGTCAGACCAGTACCAAATTTAGAATTATAAGTCGCAAGCAACAACTTGCTCGGGCGGACTTTGAGCGAATAATGGATATCGATGCCGAGGTATTTAAGCACTTATTGCGTGAAAACTTATCTCAAAATGATGTTGTTATATTATCCGATTACGATAAAGGTTGTATTTCGGACCCCCAAGCCTTTATCAGTGCAGCTAGAAAAGCGAATACGCCGGTACTTGTAGATCCCAAATTTAAAGATTTTAGTCTCTACAAAGGAGCGACCTTAATTAAGCCCAACCAGAAAGAGTTTCAGGCGGCAGTAGGCAATTGGGATAGTGAGGCCGATTTTGTTGAAAAATGCCAGAAGCTTATCGAACACTTAGGACTTGAGGCCATCTTAGTTACCAGAGGAGCTGACGGTTTGACCCTCGTCAGAAAAGGACAAGCGGAGATCCATTTACCTGCAAGAAATAATGAAGTTTATGATGTAAGTGGAGCCGGAGACACAGTAATTGCTGTAACAGCAGCGGCGCTCGCATCTGGCCACACCTTGGTAGACGCGATTAATTTAGCCAATATCGCAGCAGGTATTGTCGTCGGTAGATTGGGGACGGCAAGCATTAGTGGCCCAGAACTAAGATTGTCTCTGGTTAAAGATCTCGGGTTTAATAATGGTGTAATGAGTGAAGAACAGCTAAGCATTATTGTTAAGGAAGCCCAAGCAAAAGGAGAAAAAGTAGTATTCACTAATGGTTGCTTCGATATTCTTCATGCTGGCCATGTTGAGTATCTATCAGAGGCAAGGTTGGAAGGGGATCATTTAGTCGTCGCTATCAACGATGATGATAGTGTCCATCGCCTAAAAGGAGAGGGCCGCCCAATAAATAATGTTGAGCGTAGAATGAGTATGCTTGCAGGCTTGTCTGCGGTAGATTGGGTTGTTCCCTTTAGTGGAGACACGCCAGAGGCGCTGCTGGAAATACTAAAACCCGATGTACTGGTCAAAGGCGGTGACTATAGTATCGATCAAGTCGTCGGTGCTGATATCGTCAGCCAGTCTGGAGGTACTGTGAAAGTATTAAAACTTGTTGATGAACTTTCAACTACAGGCTTAGCGCAAAAAATTAAGGCGCTATAATTGTGAGACCTAATGTAAAGCAATAGCCGATCGCCACCTTTCCTCTTTATATCCATCAGTGATGAAAATAAATTATCGAATTTCGACTTCAAATCTTCGAGCGCTAGATGCCCTGAAAGCACAAATAACAAGCGTCGCGATGAGAGCGCCAATCACCATTGAAACAGCACATTGGTAAAAGGGGACTCCGAATCCGCTAGCGTTTCTAATGATTGCTTACAGAATCAGAAAAGCATGGGTATCATGCCTTACACAATTTTGTTAATACTGGATAAAATATGATTAAGCTTTATGGATTTACGGTCAGTAACTATTTCAATATGGTGAAAATGGCTTTATTGGAAAAGAACATCGAATTTGAGTTTGTCGATGTAAAGCCAAGTCAAGATGAAGGTTTTCTCGCTATTAGCCCTATGGGGAAAGTCCCGGCTTTAGAGACTAAAGAGGGTTTGATCAGTGAAACTGACGTGATATTTGACTATCTTGAAGAGGCCTGTGATGGTCCCACCCTCATGCCTGATTCTGCCTTTGAGCGAGCCAAGGTCCGTGAACTTATTAAAGAAATTGAGTTATACATCGAATTACCCGCTAGAACCTGCTTTGCAGAAGCGTTCTTTGGTGGTTCGGTTAGTGATGAGGTCAAGCAAAAAGCGAAAGCAAACCTAGAAAAGGGGCTAGCATGCTTAAAACGTAACGGAAAATTTTCTCCCTATGTTGCTGGAGATACCTTTACTTATGCAGACATCATGTTTGTTTATTCAGTTGATCTTGCCAGTCGTTGCGCGAAACGTGTACTTGATGTTGATTTGTTGGCGGATTTTCCTGAAGCAGCTCAACTTGCAGCTAAAATAGCGACTAGAGCTTCAGCCATTCAAATTGCGGCTGATGCACGAGGTTAATATTGTTGGTTTAAGGCCGAATCACTGAATAGATGAACTATTCAATGATTTACCGGTACTAGTGTTAGAGCTAGGGTTAGTACCGAGATGGTGGGCCGGGTGATCGGATGTTATCTTTTAGACAAATAGTGTCGAAGTTCTGCACGACGGTTCTATTCGTGCTCCTGATAAGTGCATGCAGCGAGGGAGGGGGAAGTAGCGCGTCTTCACCTTCAAGCCCACCTCCTAGTGCGAATCCTAGCTCGACACTTGTTGTCACAACCTCCTCTCCACTAGATCCTGTAAGTAGTTCTTACAAGCCCTACATAGGGTATATCCCAAATTGAACTATCTACTGCGGTCTTTCACAGCCAGCCTTTAGATAGTAGCGGTCGCCGCTTTTAACCAACTCAAGTCTTCATCTTCTAATAGCGGTGATAATTTTTCATTCACTTTTTTATGGTAAGCATTTAACCATGCAAGGTCTTGAGTAGACATTAGGTCCTTGTCAACTAGGCGACGGTCAAATGGCGCGAAGGTCACGGTTTCAAAAGTCATCATTCCATCATCCCGCTCGTTGATGATCATCAAGTTTTCACAGCGAATACCGTAACAATTTTCCTTGTAATAACCGGGTTCGTTCGAAAGTACCATGCCTGGAAGAAGTTCACCTAGCGGGCTTGGTTGTTTGGCAATCCTTTGGGGGCCCTCATGTACGCTTAAGAAAGCGCCGACACCGTGGCCCGTGCCATGATCGTAGTCAAGTCCTTCTTGCCAAAGGAATTGTCGAGCAAGGACGTCGAGTTGAACGCCTGTCGTACCGACTGGGAAAACGGCATTATTTAAGGCTATATGCCCCTTTAGTACTAAAGTGAACATGCGCCTGTGCTCTTCTGTTGGTATGCCTATAGATACAGTACGGGTTACGTCGGTTGTACCGTCAGAGAATTGACCGCCAGAATCTACAAGATAGAGAGAATTCATTTCCAGCTGTGCTGGCGTGCCATTTAAATGAGAATAATGACACATGGCACCATTTGAGCCAGCAGCAGAAATAGTATCAAAAGAGAGATCATGAATATCATGGAGTTCACGCCGAAATGACTCAAGCTTGTCAGCCAAACCCCCTTCATCATGAAGATTGCCCCTCGCAACCTCTGACTCAATCCATGCAAGGAATCGGCTTAGTGCAGAACCATCTCGGACATGGCAATTACGCACGCCAGATAGCTCAATTGAATTCTTCTGTGCTTTGGGCAGGATCACTGGGTCATTTTGATAGATAATGTCACTGCCTTCAATTTCATCACAGCGAATTTGAGCCCAGGCGTTACAGGTGTTGTCATCCAACATGATGGTTGAGCCCGTCGCCGCAATCCCTGCTAGCGCGTCTCCCAGTAAACCTTCATCCTTAATGGTTACACCATCACCTACATGTAGATGAAGATCATTAGGAATTTTCCTTGGGTCCGTAAAAAAAGAAAAGTCACCATTTTTTTGTAGAATACCAAAACCAAGAATTACCGGTAAACGAGATATATCCTGACCACGAATATTGAGTAGCCACGCAATGGAATCAAGTTGAGATATCAAAGCAAGATCAGCGCCTGCTTCTTCGATTAACTTGCCAATCCGAATGCGTTTCTTCTCACTGTGTTCACCGGTATATTGTTCCTCAAGAAGCATTGCAGGCAAAGGTTCAGGACTTGGTCGATTAGCCCAATGACTATCAATTGGATTGTTGATCATCTCCTTCAAAGTAATTCCAGACTTTGCTAGTGCGATCTTTGCTTTGAGATAGAAAGCGTAACTATGCAGGCGTGTGTCCATGCCAACACTAGTACCCTCGCCTAAGTTTTTGCAGAGCCATTCAATGGGCGGGTCGTCATGAAGATGGTGATATTCGAAGAGCGAATCTGGGACTTGCTGACGTACTTGGATGGTATAACGTCCATCAACAAAAATTAGCGCCTTTCCCCATAATGACGTGTCACGTAATACAATCACTGCGCCAGCAGAGCCTGTGAAATTGCTAATCCATTGCAATCTCTCATTTTGAGCGGGGACATATTCGCCTAAATATTCATCTGCCCTCGGTACGAGAAATGCATCGACGTCTGTTTTTAGACAATTGGTGTTTTTACGATTTAGATCGTTGCGAATGGTGCTTAATCGTTCTTCGATTTCATTTGGCATTATGGTAGTCACAAGTCGAGTGTATGAATTTATTTGTCTAGGTAGTAGCGCGTTTAGGTAGAAATTCTAGACAGTATAGAGAAGCCTAGCTCACTAATAAAATTGATTATGCCTCCCAATCGCTACCATCATAATATCTCGTTCCTCTGTGCCCTTTTCGTGGCATTGGCTTCTTTAAGCGTTCGCCAGGCGTCTCCACATAAATTAAGCTTCTGGGTCTACCCGATTTAGGATGAGCTGCCCCGCCTACAATACGATCTATTCGCATGCGACCATGTAGCAAGTCACCAAATATGGCGTAAACATAATCTCCAGCTTTTAGTTTTGAGGGTGTACCCGCCATGTGAAATTCATATTCTGAGATTGAGCCATCGAATAGAGAGTCGAGTCGCTCGACGCCTGCACTAGCCGGTATAGTCTTAGTGATACCACTCATCATTACCTCTCTATATTGTCTTTTAGCAATGATACTTCTCTTTCGCATCATTATCGATGGGCTCGCTTGATGGGGTTGAGACTGGCTGTTTTTTGGCAAGCTAGACGGGACCTAACAATTCAAAATCTATCTGATCTACTTCCTGCCCATTCAGGATGAGTGCAAAGCTGTGCATTCCTCTGTAGTGTTTTTGAGTGGAAATTGCTTTAAATCCATGTTTTCCGCTAATAACTTTGTTGCTTCCAACTATATCAGATTCACTAATGTGAAAAAATTTCCTCTTCTGTTTGCCATTCGCCTTCATAAAGTCGATAGCGTATTCGATGCGTAACTTCCCGGTTCCACTTTTGGCGCTTGAGACCTCGAAGCTAAATGGAAGATATTGACTGAATTGAACCTGAGTATTGATGGTAAAGTTTTCTATACTCAAGTGTTTAATATCGTCGAATCCAAATAATTTCAAGGCATCTGGATGGGCAATCTTCAATAGACCTCGACAGGCGTGGCGGATGATCCAATCAGTGTTTTCATGCTTACCATGCCAGGATTTTACCAATTTCATGACGATGTCTGAATGATCTTTAGATATATCATTCAGATTGTTGGCGACACTTCTTCTTACATACAATAGGCTATCATTGCTTAGGGTTTGGAGTAAATTAAGAACAAGCTTTGGATCTTCCTTAAACTTAGGCAGTGCCATTGCCCAAGGTAGGCGAGGCCGACAACCTTCACTAGAGAGCCTTCGGACGTCAACATTGTTGCTCTTACTCCAGGCAAACATCTGTTTCATCATTCTCCCACTGTCCTTCAAGATGAAAGGTCGCACTGCGAACTCTGCACTCGCGAGTGTTGTTAATTGTTCAAGCGCGGGTAGGGATACGGACTAATTATTCAGTCCGTAGCATTCAACAAAGTCTGGAAACAACATGTACTCGAAGCCGTGAATGTCTTCTTGCTTTAGGGCCTTAGACACAGCAAGGACGATTTTTATGCTCTTGTTGTAATCTGCGGGCAATACGGTGTGTAGTGATTCTGTAATCCGGCGCATCCTCGCCTTAAGCGCTTTCTCTTTCCAACCGGAAGCAAAAACCCGTGTGGAAAATAGTTTTTCATCGAAAACAGGGCATTCATCTCTAAAAGCTTTGCTCAGGTTTTTGATGAACTTTGCGTTGTAATTATTCTTTAATAATTTTGCCATACGCGCCTACTGATATATTCAATTACAAGATCAAAACGTTGACTTTGTTTTTGTCTTAATTCTATCCGAGTAATGGTGACAGCGTCATGTCAGTAGAGAAACTTGGCCAATAGGTATTTCAGCTTTACGTTGATTTTCATTTAATATCATTGTTCTATCCGTAGCATGGTTGGGTGCAGCCTCAGCTGAAATTCTGCTCCAGAGCCTTGTTGGTGCTTAGTCGTCGCAGGGCTTTCTTAGAAGAAAGAGCTTAGAAGAAAGAGCTTAGAAGAAAGAGCTTAGAAGAAAGCCCTAAGCAGAAAGTAGTGAAGCCACTTCCTTGCCTGGTGCCATATTTCCGAGCCAAGCAAAAGTCCCATGTTCCATCATCTCCTTTGCTGCGGATAATAAAGGACTAATTGCTGCGTAATGTAGTGCGCCGCCCACGCTGATTCGTTTAGTGCCAGCATGAGAAAAATCTTCGATACTCGCCTTGTTAAAAAAAGGCGCTAATACATTGAAAGGCTTGTTCACGGCGGAAGTTACCTCCCGTAGTTGAGATAGTTGGTGTAATCCTGGCGCATATAATACATTTGCGCCAGCGGATTCAAATGCCTGCAATCTCTTAATAGTGTCATCCATATTGTCGACACCTCTTAGTAGGTTTTCAGCCCGGGCTGTTAACTGAAATGGCATATCAAGGCTAGCAACGGCCTCCGCTGCAGCTTGGATACGATCTACCGCTGCATTAAAGTCGTAGATCTTTTTACTATCACGACTAAAATCTTCGATGGAACAACCGGCGATTCCTGTTTCAGCAATCTTTAACACATTGATGGCAACTGTTTCTGGGTCATCTGCGAATCCATTTTCAAAGTCGGCATTGATAGGTATAGAGGTCACTGTTACCAGCAATTTACAATGGGCCTCTTTTTCAGCAAGACTGACGTTGCCATCAGCGCGACCCAAGGTTTAGGCGAGCCCTGCACTCGTTGTGGCGAGTGCTTTGTAGCCAAGGCCTTTTAGTATTTTGGCAGACCCTGCATCCCAAGGATTAGGGATGATAAATGTTTCTCCTCTGTGGAGGGTTTCAAATGACGCACACTTTTCTTTCTGGCTTAGCGCTTTTTGCTTTGTCATTGTACATACCTTTTAGTTGGGAGCATGTCTAGACAATAAATTGGCTTGTAGACATTAGTTTGACTGTATTCATAGATCAGTGCAAAGTTTGACCTGTGAAATTGTATATATCACTTTATGCTTAGAATAAAGTAAGTGATCTAGACGGGTAGCCTTAGGTAGATCTGGTAAATAATAAAAATAGGAAAGTATATGACAAACAAGCGAGGCGAATTTAGCACCCGTTTTGGTTTCATTATGGCCGCAGCGGGTTCCGCTGTAGGTCTCGGTAACATTTGGGGATTTCCTACGCAAGCGGCGAGCAATGGCGGCGGGGCGTTTTTGTTAGTTTATTTGATACTGGCTTTTTGTTTGGCCTATCCCGCTCTTATGGCTGAACTTATCATTGGTCGACACGCCCATAGCAACGCGGTGCAGGCATTGAAGCTCATATCGAGGGGACCTATATCAGGATTTGTGGGAGGGATGACGGGGATTATTGGCCTAATAGTTGCCAGCCTAATCTTGAGCTTCTATGCCATCGTTTCTGGTTGGATGATGGCGTTTTGCCTTAATGCGGTACTCACGCTTATGGGAATGGACGAGGCCGCAGAATGGTTAGTCTCGTTTGGTTTATCACGAAATCTAATATTCATGATGATCTTTATGCTGCTGACCGTAGGAATTATTTCCCGAGGAGTTCAAGGCGGGATTGAACGTTGGTCAAGCAGGCTGATGCCTATCATGATCGTTACTTTGTTTTTATTAGTTTTCTATGTGCTTACTTTGGATGGGGCAATGGAAGGTCTAAGAGTCTATCTCGTGCCTGATTTCGACCGCGTGATGTCTCCGGCGCTTATTATCGCTGCCCTAGGTTCTGCATTCTTCTCCCTTTCCTTAGGCGTGGGTACCATGTTGATTTATGGCTCCTACCTTCGGGATGATGAGAATCTGCCGCTAGTTGGTGGTTATGTCACTTTGGTTGATATAGGTATCGCTGTTTTAGCCGGATTTCTCATCATTCCTGCGATGTATGTTGCCCAGCATAATGGTGTCGAGATCTTTAATTCTGAAGGTATGCTCATTTCAGAGGATACCTTGATTTTTACCGTATTACCCGCCTTGTTTAAGACGATGGGTCTTGTTGGTATTGGTGTGTCATTTGTATTTTTCTTTTTAATGACAATAGCAGCACTGACATCTTCCATATCGATGTTAGAAGTACCCGTTGCCTACGCGATTGAAAATCATGGCGCGAAGAGACAAAAAGCAGTTTGGATAATCGGCTTGGCGGTATCGGGTATCAGTACGACAATCCTAATTAATTTTACTTGGTTATTTGGCTTGGTGATTGAAGTGACAACACGCTATAGCCAACCTCTTTTGGCATTGATGCTCTGTGTGTTTGTCGCGTGGGTTTGGAATAGGAAAGACTTGCTTGAGGAATTACAGAAAGGCAATGCGGCAGTTGAATCTAGTCTTTTTTGGAAAATTTGGCCGTGGTATGTACGTATCGTCTGTCCTCTAATAATCGGGGTTATCTTTGTTAACTCCCTCTTGTAGATAGGCCTTGTGATAGTCATAACGCTCACACTGTGTTTATGGCTTGTATCCTAAATTGAGGTAAGTGCCGAAACGTTTTGCCTTAAATGCTGAGGATTGATCGTGCCAAGAATGACACTCGTCACCCCGGGAAAATTGGCAGCGAAATGTAGGGCCGTCGAAGGATCCGCTACGCGCCCACTTGTCAGTGCCTTTTTAATTAAGACGCCTTTACCTAAGCTTTGTGCTTTTTTAATGACTTCGCTTTGGCCTTGGTCTTCATAATTTAACTCAACCATGACAACATCGACAAACTCGAGCGCCTTCAATCCTCCGCTCACTGTTTTTGTCGACATGCCAATATTATTTACCATACCCTTTATTTTTAACTGATCTAGAATATCGAATATATCGGTTTCATTGATGATACTTTCATCTTCACCATTAGAGTGAATTGAAACCAGGTCTACATAGTCGGTGTTTAAATTCTTCAGACTGTTCTCTATACTTTTTTGGGTTGTTTTGGCGGAAAAGTCAAAATGGGATTGACCCGCTTCGTAATACTCTCCGACCTTTGTGGCGATGTACCATTCGTCCCTGTTACCCGGTAACAACTTTCCTATACGAGATTCGCTGTTGCCATAGGCAGGTGCGGTATCGATAAGGTTTATGCCGAGATCAATACATAGCTTGAGTAAAGTTGAAATCTCATTGTCATCAGGGATTAAAAATTCTTTTGGATATTTTACATCTGTATTTCTACCGAATTTCACCGTGCCTAAACCAATGGTAGAGACTGGAAACCCATTGACACCCAAGGGCTTGTAAGTCTCATTAGCTATGATGTTCATATTAGCCAAATGCGATCTCCCAAGGTGTTTGCGCGACAGGGGCGAGGGGAAGATTAGGTAGGGCTTCTTTTTCTTTTCGCGATTTGGGAAGGTTTTTGTTTTCAATGATTTGCAATACATCCTGCCCCAACATAGGACAGAGTGTTAACTTTGTGGGCCAACATACTAGTGCATTGTCTTTTGCTTCAACAAAAGGAAATTCTGGTCGTGTTTTTAGTCGTTGGGATGGTTCAGCTCGATCAATATTGAGGGTTGCCCAAGCAGTATTTGTTAGATCTACCCATGGTAATAAAGATCCTAGTTCACTTTTAGCTTTACGAATGACTTCTTCCGCTGTTTTGCCCACGCCCTTTTCTGCAAGGTTACCTCCTAAGTACCAAACGGTTTCGCCATCATCGCTTGGGTGAGATGTGAAAGTGACCCGTGGCTTGTTGGTCGATTGTAGGCTCACTGCATGAGCATAGATTTTGGGCAATTTACCCTTGACCATGACTTGCTGCACCGGTCTTCTCTGCATGGAAATGTTTTCCAAGCTGGTCTCCTTGAGTAGATCTTCATTACCAGCGCCCGCAGCAAATATATAACAATCAGCTTCTAATACATCGCCTTCACTAAGTTGGAGACCGACTATTTTCTTAGACTTCAATAAGACCTTTGGACCACATTGGAATATGAAGTCTTGATAGTTACTCATGAGTTTGGTCACTAAGGCTGGCGTGTCCAGTACGATATCTTGTAAGCGATACAAGCGTCCTTTGAACTTTGGTGATCTGAAGATGCCGGTAAAATCTTTTCTTTTTATAGCGCTAATGCGCGCTTCTAAAGATTTACTCGCAAAAAAAGCGGTCACCTTTGAACTTAGTGCCGCATCAGAAAATAGAAAATAATCTTCCGAGAGGATACTTAATCCAGAAAGATCTACGTCTCCATCTCCGGCTAAACACCTTCGCCAAACTTCGGGCATATCAGCTATAGACTCAGAAGCGGGTGTTGTCATGCCGCCCAGTGCATACTTGAGTCCACCATGGATCATGCCTTGAGATGCGAATGTTTGTTCTCCTCCCAGCCCCGCCTTCTCAAATAACAAGGCCTCGTAGCCCCGGGATCTTAAAAGATTAACCAACCAGAGACCTGTAATCCCACCGCCAATGATGGCAATTTGTGTTTTGTATTTACCCATGTCAATTATGTCTACTGGTTTGATTGAATAAATCCTTATATGCTCTGCCTATGCATGCACGTTGGATTTACAATTTACTCTTCTACTTTATCACGCCTTTCATTTTGTTGCGTGTAGCATGGCGATCTTTAAAGGAGCCAGATTATAAAGCTGATCTAGGGCAGCGATTTGGATTTGTTAGAGAAAATGTTGAAAAACCGATATGGGTACATGCAGTTTCTGCTGGAGAGACCATCGCCGCAGTACCGCTGGTTAAAAGAATATTAGCACAGGGCCACCCGGTTATTATTAGCAATATGACGCCGACAGGCCGAGAACGAGCGGGCGCTTTGCTGGGTGATCAGGTTCAGCATTGTTACGCGCCTTATGATCTATCTGGATCTATCAAAAGATTCCTAAAGGCGGTGCAACCCAAGGCGCTAATTATTATCGATACCGAGCTATGGCCGAACATGCTCCATTATTCCCACCAAAATGGCATACCGGTTTATTTGGTTAATGCGCGTTTGTCAGATAAATCTGCCGCCGGCTATCTTAAGCTCGGAAACTTGAGTCGGCTCATGATGAATAAAATAAGTCGTGTATATGCTCAATCTGAGAAACAAGGAAAGCGGTTTTTGGATCTTGGACTGGATCAAGGGCAGCTTTCCATTCCCGGCAGTATAAAGTTTGATGCGCGCTTACCTGAAGACTTTGTGATGCGCCTCACATCGTTAAAGAAAATTTTTAATGATCAACTTTGTTTTCTCGCTGCCAGTACTCACCGCGGAGAAGAAGTTCAGCTTCTGGAAGCGTTTCAACAACTTAACACTAAATCTACATTGATTATCGCGCCCAGGCACACACATCGCACAGATGAAGTGTATGGTTTGTGTAAGAAAGCGGGATTCACAATACAAAAACATAGTGAGGGCTTACCTTGTAAAAGTGCGGTGTATTTGTTGGATACAATGGGTGAATTAATATATTTCTATGGGCTTGCAAGCGCAGCATTTGTTGGCGGTAGTTTGGTTGATGTTGGTGGACACAACCCTATAGAGCCCGCAAGTTTAGGGGTTCCCATGCTGATGGGAATGTATACACGAAATATAGATGATATCGCCGAGCAATTTATTGATGCGGATGCCATGATGAGAATAAGGGATCAAGTAAGTTTGAATAATGCGGTTTCCTTGGTCTGTAAGGACGACGCGCTTAGGAAGAAAATGTCGAATGCAACGCGGCAAGTGATAGAAAAGAACAAAGGTGCTCTCGATATTATTGAGTCAGAGATACTGAAAGATATAGTGTGAAATTCTATGTCTTTGCACAGTTAATGCTTGTCTCTCGCAAATGGCCGAAGATTTTGCAAGGGAATATTGTCCACTTCAGGAGCCGGCGCAGATACGGGTTGTGACGACGAGGTGCTAGAGGGCTTTCTGAGCATTCGAGATTAAATTCAAGCTTATGTTCTGGGAATAGGACTGCAATAAACAGACCACTAATGTCTTATTTGCACAAAGTATTTGCCTTACAAAAATGCGAATTTACAACTATGATATATAAATAACAGGTAGAAGAAACGATACTATTTATGATTAAGCGCAAGCGTTATGTGCCCAACTTGATAAGTGATATGGCAGAGTGTGATGCCAATTATCTACGACTTTATCAACTTTTTCCTCAGATGAACGAAGAAGACAGTGTGGAATTCGGCATTGACGCATCTGACAGGAATGCGGCCGCCTTTTCCCTCGCAAGTGATTCATATATTGGTGATGGAGGCTTAAACGAAGAAGCCAAAAAAGAAGCCAAAAAAGAAGCGAAAGTTGAGATGAAAATTTATCAACGATGCCCCTATACAACGATGTTAAAGGTGACGGTGACAAATGTTGAAGATGCACCGTGGATTAAGTGGCCGACGATGGATGTGCGCATTTATCATGATGCGAAATCTGCAGAGGTGACGAGTTTTGAGCAACATAGAAATCTTAAGTTTAGATATACTCAACCCAATGAGAAAATGTATCAACCTGACGAAAAATCGCAAATTAATAAATACCTAGGTGAGCTGCTGACTTACTGTATAGAAAATGGATATTGTCTGGATATTCTATCGTTTCAGAAAGTGTAGTTTGTGGAGATCTGTATTGTATGGTGTTGCATGATTTTTACGGCTTGACGCTCCTCCTCCTCAGAAATTGAATTCAACAGGTTTACCCTTGTTATTAATTCCACAGCCAAAGTCCCACAGACGCGCTTAATACTCGGTTTTCTAGTGCTTATATATTGGCTTAGCAGTTAAATTTGTGAGGTGGTAATGAGAAAGACGAGCGTGTTAACACGCTCAAAAATGACTTCTTCATAAGGTGTATTAGTGGATTGTGTTTCTGTTTCAGAGTTGGACAGGAAGTAGATGTTTTCTATCGAAAATTTTTGACAAATTTTGAATGAGTATGGGTATACTTTCGCTTGTTCAGATGGACCATCTAGGCTCAAAAATTCAGCCGCCTTTTGGTGGTGACTCCTTACCTTTCAAAATACACTAGGTTAAATATTTCTTTAATGGCGGATTTCCATGGCGAGTAAGAGTTACGAAGCGGATTCTATCGAAGTATTAGAAGGATTAGATCCCGTCAGAAAACGCCCCGGAATGTATACCGATACAACCCGTCCAAATCATTTGGCCCAGGAAGTCGTCGATAATAGTGTCGATGAAGCACTTGAAGGTCATGCCACTGAAATTCGTGTCACCCTGCGAAAAGATGGTTCGATGTCTGTTGGTGATAATGGCCGCGGTATGCCGGTTGACTTGCATAAAAAAGAGAAGTTACCAGGGGTTGAGCTCATCCTTACAAAGCTTCATTCAGGTGCCAAATTCAACTCTGATAATTATAAATTTTCAGGGGGTCTGCATGGGGTTGGCGTTTCCGTCGTCAATGCGCTCTCCTCACAGTTCGAAATTTATATCAAAAGAGACGGTAACTTACATCACATGTCCTTCGAAGATGGATATAAGTCCCAAAACTTAAAAGTGAAGGATACTGTTGGTAAGAGAAATACAGGTACCTTGATTAATTTTAAACCTGACCCTAAGTATTTTGACTCTCCTAAATTCTCTGTATCCAGATTGAAGCACCTGCTAAAAGCGAAAGCCGTACTGTGTCCAGGCTTGAGAGTTTTTTTTACAGATGAGACTGCGTCTAAGAATGAAGAGCAAAATTACGAATGGATATTTGAAGGCGGCGTAGAAGATTATCTGGCCGCTGAAAATAAAGGCTTTGAAGTGTTACCCGCCACTCCTTTTACAGGGTCTTCAGAGGGTCATGAAGAAGCCGTTGAGTGGGCAGTGCAATGGCTACCTGAAGGAGGGGAACTGGTTACAGAAAGTTACGTTAATCTTATTCCGACTACTCAAGGTGGAACCCATGTAAACGGATTGAGAAGTGGTTTGTTGGAAGCGCTTAGAGAATTCTGTGAATTTAGAAACCTAGTCCCCAGAGGACTCAAGATATCTGCTGATGATATTTGGGAGCGATGCAGCTTTGTGCTTTCTGCAAAGTTATTAGACCCGCAGTTCTCCGGCCAAACCAAAGAACGACTCAGTTCTCGACAGGCCGTGACTTTTATTTCTGGTGCAGTAAAAGATAGTTTCAGCTTATGGCTAAATCACCATGTCGCAGATGCGGAGCTTTTAGCAGAGCTTGCTATCAATAATGCCCAAGCGCGATTGCGTGCGGGTAAAAAAGTGATTCGTAAAAAAGTGACAGCGGGACCGGCTTTGCCAGGTAAGTTAGCTGATTGTTCTTGTCAAGACGCGATGCAGGGCGAGCTATTTTTGGTAGAGGGTGATTCAGCTGGCGGTTCTGCCAAACAAGCGAGAGATAGAGAAACTCAAGCTATTATGCCTCTTAGAGGTAAAATTCTTAATACTTGGGAAATAGATTCAAATCAAATTTTGGCGTCTCAGGAAGTCCATGATATTTCTGTGGCGCTTGGCATAGATCCAGGCAATCCAGATTTAAGTAATTTGAGATATGGAAAGGTTTGCATTTTGGCGGATGCTGATAGTGATGGTTTGCACATTGCGTCTCTTATTATTGCCTTGTTTGTTCGCCACTTTCCAGCCTTGGTAAGCAATGGACACGTCCATGTAGCGATGCCTCCTTTGTATAGAATTGATGTGGGTAAAGAAGTTTTCTATGCTTTAGATGAAGCCGAAAGAGTGCATATCTTGGATCGCATTGAATCCGAAAAGAAAAAGTCAAAAGTTGTCGTTCAACGTTTTAAGGGGCTGGGGGAAATGAACCCGCTGCAATTGAGAGAAACGGCAATGGCAGTTGATACAAGGCGTCTAGTTCAGCTCAACATTGATTCCCACTCTGAGACAAATGAAATTCTAGATATGTTGTTAGCTAAAAAACGTAGCGGTGACAGAAAAATTTGGTTAGAAAAGAATGGCGACTTAGCTGAAATTGTCTAGAGCATAAAAATGAACATAAAGAAAAAGCGATAATATTGAAAAGGATAGTGCTAAACCCATGAGTGGATCTGTAGATTCGAATGACGTCGAAAAAGTCTCTTTAAAACAATTTACAGAGAGCGCGTATCTAAATTACGCAATGTATGTGATTAATGATCGTGCATTGCCATTTATTGGTGACGGTCTAAAACCTGTTCAACGTCGAATTGTCTATGCGATGTCAGAATTACGACTTAATGCTGATGCTAAATATGCAAAGTCCGCACGTACAGTTGGGGATGTTATTGGTAAGTATCATCCTCATGGAGACGCTGCCAGCTATGAAGCAATGGTCTTGATGGCCCAGCCATTTACTTATAGATACCCTTTAGTCGACGGGCAAGGTAACTGGGGTGCGCCAGATGATCCCAAGTCATTTGCTGCTATGCGATACACAGAATCAAAGTTAACCAAATATGCAGAGGTGCTTTTAGGTGAGTTGGCCCAAGGCACGGTGGACTGGGTGCCGAATTTTGACGGAACGAGGGAAGAGCCGATCAATTTACCTGCTAGATTACCGAATATCCTTTTGAACGGCGGTATGGGTATTGCTGTTGGCATGGCGACAGATATCCCTCCACATAACTTAAATGAAGTTGCTAGTGCATGTATTAGATTATTGGAAAAACCAAAATCGACTTTGGATGAACTACTTGAGCATATTAAGGGTCCAGACTTTCCGACCCATGCAGAAATTATCTCGACTCATGAGGATATCCGTCAAATTTACGAAACTGGAAAAGGTTCGATTAAAACCCGGGCTGTTTACTCAGTTGAAAACGGCGATATCGTTATTACTGCATTACCTTTTCAAGTTTCTGGTACAAAAATTCTTGAACAGTTAGCCGCTCAAATGCAATCGAAGAAGCTGCCGATGGTAGTAGACTTGAGGGATGAGTCAGACTATGAAAACCCCACTCGAATAGCGATTGTACCTCGGTCAAATAGAATCGACATCGAATCACTCATGGGGCACCTTTTTGCCTCGACAGATTTAGAGAGAAGTCACCGCGTCAATTTTAATATGATTGGCACAGATGGTCGTCCGAGAGTGAAAGCGCTAACGGAATTGTTGAGTGAATGGCTTAGCTTTCGCATGAATACCGTATTAAGACGATTGAATTATCGCCTGGCAAAGATATTAGACAGGCTTCATATC
>JBLHIH010000051.1:0-24558 GCA_047616645.1 Flavobacterium sp.
AAAGAACAATCGGTATTGGTTCTCCAAGAGCAAGTGTTGAGTCTAATTTTGCCTTACGTGCTTTGGTCGGTGAAGAGAATTACTGTAATGGAATGTCCAACGTAGAAAGGGAAATGCATGAAGTGATATTGAGTGCACTCAATAGTAATCTCTCTATGCCGTCAATTGCAGAAGTTGAAGAATATGATGCCGTCTTGGTCCTAGGTGAAGATGTCACTAATCATGCTCCACGATTAGCGCTTTCCATTCGTCAAGCTGTCAGGAATAAGTCAACAGAATTAGCGAGTGCGATTAATCTGAGTCCTTGGCAAGATGCTGCTGTACGAGAGCTGGCTCAAGACAGTCTTAGTCCTCTGGCATTAGTTACTCCAATGAAAGATAGGCTTGATTCCGTAGCATCCCAAGTGATGAGAATAAATTCCGAAGAAATCGCAGAATTTGGTTTTGAAATAGCCAGTTGCTTAGATACTGTAGATTCTTCGCATTCAGAAAATAAAAGGGCAGAGAATAGCGCTGCTCTCGAACAGGAAGTGCAGAAACAGAAAGTAGAGGAGGTTTGCGCTTTGCTTATCAAAGCGAAAAAACCTTTGGTAATCAGTGGCACGAGTTTGCAAAACCCCGACGTCCTAAAAGCCAGTGTCAATATTGCATTAGCTTTGCAAAACAAAAACGCCAGTTCCGGATTGTTTCTATGCGCTAGTGAGTGTAATAGCGTTGGCGTCGCTGCATTGGATAATAAAAACTCCATGGAGTCCTTGGTCGACGAACAACCTGATTGTTTAATCGTGCTCGAAAATGATTTGTCTCAAACCCTAGGGCAGGAATTTAAAGAAAAGCTTCAAGCCATTAAGAAACTAGTCGTAGTCGACCACCTAGATAACCAAACAGTTTCACTCTCGGATATTGTGTTAGCGGCAGCGACATTTGCGGAAGCGGATGGAACCTATATTAATACTGAGGGGCGTGCTCAAAGATCCATGGCTGTCTTTAGTCCTAATAGCGATTTCAATAAAGGTAATAAGTCCAATATTCATGCGAGCTTTCATCTGCTTGATGCAATTGCGGGGCAAAGTAGAGATGCATCCCAAATACTTCGTGACATGGTCGATGCTAACCCTCACCTATCCAAGGTTGTTGATGCAGCACCAGATACCAACTTCCGTATTCAAGGCAGTAAATCTTCGAGAATGACGCATCGTTCCAGTGGCCGAACAGCCATGCTGGCAGATGTGTCTGTACATGAACCACAACAAGCCATCGATAATGATTCAGCACTGTCGTTTTCCATGGAAGGCGTTCAGCAAGAAGCACCATCAAGCCTTAGGGCATTCACTTGGTCCCCAGGTTGGAATTCGAACCAATCTATTCATAAGTTTCAAGCTGAAGTGGGTGGAGAAGATAAACAAGGAAATGCAGGTTCTTTGGTATTCGCAAAAGCGAATACCTTAGTACCCTATTCAAAAACTGTTCAGGTGCGATCAAAGCTAATTGCAAAACACCATATTTTTGGGAGCGAAGCACTGAGTAGCCATTCTCCAGAAATTGAAACGTTGATGCCCCTACCTTACTTAATGATGAATGATACGTCGGCTAAGCAACTTCAGGTGAAGAGTAACGACGGACTTCAGTATCAGTTAGGTGATGTGGAAATTCAGTTTGCAGTATTGGTAGATGATGATATACCTGATGGTTGTTTAGTTTACCCCATTATCCCAGAGACTCGCTGCCTTATAAATGTAGACAAAATAGAGCTTAGCCCAATTGTTGGATTTGTGCCCAAGACGCGCAGTCCTAATCTCATCGCAACGGATAGGGTGAGTTAATGGAAGGTTTCGTAATTTACCTTGTAATCTACGGCACCTTGTTGGGTTCGTTCGCTGGTGCTGCCGTATTGGTTTGGTTTGAAAGAAGACTATTGGGAATATGGCAAGATAGATTGGGACCTAATAGAGTGGGCCCTTTTGGAATCGGCCTTGCTTTGGCTGACATCATTAAGTTATTTGCGAAGGAAGACTGGGTGCCACCTTTTGCTGATCGCTTCATCTTTATCTTTGCACCAACGGCTATTGTCATGGCTATGTTATTGGGCTTCGCGGTTGTCCCCTATACAGAGTCGCTCTATGTAACAGATCTGAATATCGCCCTACTGTTCTTTCTAGGTATGACATCCCTTGCAGTTTATAGCGTCTTGCTAGGTGGATTAGCCTCTAATAACAAATATGCCTTGTTGGGGGGTTTACGCTCTGCTGCTCAAATGGTGAGCTATGAAGTCTTTATGGGCTTATCACTCATGGGCGTTGTCATGATTAGTGGCTCCTTTAGTTTAGTCGATATTGTTAATACCCAAGCTGAAAAAGGTTGGTTTGTTGTTTCTCAGTTTTTAGGTTTTCTCGTTTTTCTGATTGCGGGTATTGCAGAAAGCCACCGTTTACCATTTGACCTACCTGAAGCTGAGCATGAACTGGTTGCAGGATTTCACACAGAGTATTCCGGTATGAAGTTTGGCATGTTCATGGTCGGAGAATATCTAGGGGTTATATTGATCTCCTCAATGATTGCGACCATTTTCTTTGGAGGATGGTTGGGATGGGACTTCCTACCGCCGATAATATGGTTCTTTCTCAAAACCTTTATATTGGTATGTTTCTTTATCTTATTAAGAGCGGCGATTCCACGACCTCGATATGATCAATTGATGTCATTTGGCTGGAAGTTCTTATTGCCATTAACACTTGTAAATCTGTTGGTTACAGGAGCTGTACTTTTATGGATCTAAAGCAGATCGAAATGACTAATGATTCATTGGTGTCAAAATGCTAGAAGCTATTTGGAGCCAGATTGTCACCTTATGGCGTGTACTAAGACATACCTTTACGCCTGCCGATACAGTGCAATATCCTGAGGAAATGCCGTACCTTGCACCGAGGTATCGTGGTCGCATCGTACTTACCCGAGATCCAGACGGCAATGAGCGCTGTGTTGCCTGTAATTTATGCGCGGTTGCTTGCCCAGTAGATTGTATTGCTTTACAAAAAACAGAGGATGAACACGGGCGTTGGTATCCAGAATTTTTCCGGATTAATTTTTCTCGCTGCATTATGTGTGGGATGTGTGAAGAAGCTTGTCCTACCTATTCGATACAACTGACGCCAGACTTTGAAATGTGTGAATACGATCGACAGAATATGGTTTATGAAAAAGAACACCTTTTGATTGATGGTCAGGGGAAATACCCTGGTTACAGTTTTTACAACGTTGCTGGGAAATCAATCGAGGGCAAAGACAAGGGAGAGGCGCTTAATGAGGCCTCACCCATCGACATTAGGAGCCTGCTACCCTAGGAAAACTCATGATTGAAATAGGACTCTTTTATATAGCTGCTGGCGTTTCCTTGATCTCATCCATTCTTGCGGTGACGAGATATAATGCAGCTCATGCTTTGGTCTATCTCATTATATCATTGCTCGCATCTGCGATTATATTTTTTGTCTTGGGCGCACCATTTGCCGCGGTACTCGAAGTACTGATATACGCCGGCGCCATTATGGTCTTGTTTGTTTTTGTCATTATGATGTTAAACCTTGGCAAGCGTGGTGATAACCGCGAACAAGAATGGCTGCATCCTTCAATGTGGATAGTGCCCTCGCTTTTGTGTCTAATATTACTAATTGAAATCATCTTTGTATTGCAAACAGGGGACAGATCGCTTTCTGGCGAATCGATAAGCCCTAAAGCGGTAGGTATACAGCTCTTCGGGCCTTATGTGCTCGCTGTTGAAATTGCTTCAATGTTGTTGCTTGCTGGTTTGGTAGGTGCTTATCATCTGGGACGTCGATATTTGGTAGATATGCGGGAAGAAGACTCATGAATATTGCAGTCGCCGTGCCAATGGAACATGGTTTATTACTCGCCGCTGTTCTATTTTGTATTGGGCTAATGGGCGTATTGGTAAGACGAAATATCATTATGATACTCATGTCCTTGGAAATAATGTTGAACGCTTGTGGTCTGGCTTTTATTGTAGCCGGTGCAAGGTGGGGCCAAGCAGATGGTCAAATTATGTTTATGTTGATCTTAAGTATTGCTGCAGCAGAGGTTGCAGTGGGTCTCGGGCTATTGCTTCAAGTACATCGTAGAATGTCATCTATTGATATTGATCTCGCTAACAAGCTGAGGGGATAGACGTGACTGAACTGGTTTACCTCATCCCCTTAATGCCACTGCTTAGCTTCCTTATTCTGGTCGTCAGTCTAGGAAAGCTGCCAAAGTATATGGTCGCGATATTGGGAGTTGGATCCATTGCAGTATCTGCATTTATTGTGGCCTTGTTGGCTATTGAATTTTTAAGCCAGATAAATCCAGAACCTTATATTGTGACAATTTATACTTGGATGCAGGTTGGTAGCCTAAATGCAGACGTAGGATTTTACATAGACGGATTGACCTTGACTATGTTATCCGTCATCACCGGAGTAGGATTACTAATTCATATCTACTCTGCACTCTTTATGGCTGAGGATGAAGATTACAGCCGTTTCTTCTCCTATATGAATCTATTTGTATCAGCGATGTTAATACTGGTTTTAGCGGATAATTTACTTCTATTGTTCGTTGGCTGGGAAGGTGTTGGACTCTGTAGTTATCTCTTAGTAGGTTTTTGGCATAAAGATGAAGCTAACGGCGCTGCTGCAAGAAAAGCATTTATTGTCACAAGAATTGGTGATACAGCAATGGCTTTGGGTATGTGCTTACTCTTTATGCACCTTGGCACGCTAAACATGCAAGCCATGGCGCAGTTGGCAAGCCAATATTGGTCAGTAGGTGACATAACACTCACCATAGCTTGTTTGTTACTGGTTGGCGGCGCGGTAGGCAAATCAGCCCAACTTCCTCTGCAGACGTGGTTGCCAGATGCCATGGCAGGACCAACCCCAGTGAGTGCGCTTATTCATGCAGCGACGATGGTGACAGCTGGTGTCTATCTAATAGCGAGAAACCATGAGTTGTTTTTACTCGCGCCGACGGCATTAGTTGTGGTTGGAGCCATCGGTTCATTGACCTTGCTGATTGCAGCATTTGCCGCGATTACGCAAACTGATATAAAGCGAATTCTTGCCTATTCAACGATTAGCCAAATTGGATATATGTTTTTGGCCCTTGGTGTTGGTGCTTGGTCAGCGAGCATTTTTCACTTGATGACGCATGCTTTCTTTAAGGCGCTGCTATTTTTGGCTGCGGGAGCGGTAGTTTATAGCTTGCACCATGAACACAATATCTTTCGCATGGGTGGTCTGAGGAAAAAGTTACCAGTGGCTTTTTGGAGCTTTATGATTGGTAGCGCAGCACTCGCGGCCTTGCCATTTACCTCTGGTTTCTATTCCAAAGACTTAATCTTATTAGCAGCAGCTCATCATGGCGGAATTGCTACCTGGTTCCTCGCAGCGGGACTAGTTGGTGCATTGCTAACGGCTGTGTACAGTTTTCGATTGGTATTTATCGTGTTTTTTGGTGAGCTTAAAACAGAGCCTGATGCACCAGCCGGATGGTTAATGGGAATGCCTTTAATCGTTTTGTGCGGCCTTGCCTTGTTGGGTGGGCTAATTATTGTACCCGTCGAAGATGTGTTCCCTAAGGTTGCTGAAGTAGATCATGGTGGTCCTATACCTTATGTCATCGCAGCCATTCCTATACTAGGTGTCCTGATTGCCTACCTTATTTTTCTAAAGCAAGCTTTTAGCTTTTCTTTCTTTAGCGAGTCGGCCATTGGTAAACAATTAATTCGCTTTTGGTATAGCCATTGGGCAATGGACTGGTTATATGATCATCTCTTTGTCCGACCCTATTCTAGTCTAGCTAATTACAATAAGAGAGATTTTATCGACTCGATATATAATTTACTTGCCGATACCATTTGGGTTCTACACGACTATGCAACGACCTTGCAGACAGGTCAGCTGCGAACTTATCTGCTGGTAATGGTCGCGGGCGTAGTCTTGTTAATCGCAGTGTTTCTAGGAGCATTACTATCATGACGGTTATTGCTTGCATGGTGGTTCTGTTTATTGGTGGCGTAATTGCATGGTTGGCGCAGGCCTGGAATAAGGACTGGCCTAAATGGGTTTCCCTTTTTACTTGTGTGATTGTTGCTGCACTAATATTCCCCTTATTTTTCAAAACCCCTAGCATTATTGTTTCAGTGCTTGGCACGCCATCTTATTGGATTGAATTAATTGATATAGATTGGATTCCAAGATTTGGTATTGGCATAACGATAGGTGTAGATGGTTTAAGTTTACTAATGGTCATGCTGACGATATTCCTAGGTTTTGTCGCACTTATATCTTCTTGGTCTGAAATAAAAGAACGGAGTGGTTTTTTTCAATTTAACCTACTTTGGACTTTAGCTGGGGTCATAGGTGTATTTACCAGTTTGGACTTGTTTCTATTCTTCTTCTTTTGGGAAGTGATGTTAATTCCTATGTATTTTCTCATTGCCATTTGGGGGCATGAAAATAGGGCTTACGCTGCGATGAAGTTTTTCCTATTCACCCAGGTAAGCGGACTACTGATGTTGATCTCCATATTGACGCTCGCCCTGTACGGCGCTAATCAGACTGGAGAGCTGACATTTAACTATTTTGATCTACTGGCTCATCAACTACCGCCTGATATTGGCTACTATGTGATGCTCGGCTTCTTTATCGCCTTCGTTGTTAAATTACCTGCATTTCCTTTTCACCCTTGGTTACCCGATGCCCATACCCAAGCACCTACAGCAGCTAGTGTTCTCTTAGCCGGTATACTTTTAAAAACGGGCGCTTATGGATTGATTCGTTTTACGATTCCACTCTTTCCAACAGCTTCACAGCAGATCGCAGAGATTGCGATGTTCATTGGTGCCATTAGCATTATTTATGGTGCTGTGTTGGCTTTTGCACAAACAGATTTTAAACGCTTAGTTGCCTATAGCAGTGTTAGCCACATGGGTTTTGTTCTCTTAGGCTTATATGCCTTTAATGAAATAGCGATACAAGGGGCCGTGATGCAAATGGTTGCTCATGGTTTTTCAACGGCTGCACTATTCATGATTGCCGGCGCCATTCAGCATCGATTGCATACCCGTGACATGAGAAAGATGGGTGGTCTCTGGCATGATATGCCTCGTATGGGTGCCATCGCTTTATTTTTTATCGTTGCCTCCTTAGGAATGCCTGGATTAGGTAATTTTGTTGGGGAGTTTCTTGTATTAATGGGCGCATTTCAGACAGATATGATCGTCACCAGCATAGCGGCATTGGGTCTCATTACCGGCGCCATTTACTCACTTATTGCGATGCAGAAAGTTTTTCAGGGTCCAGGCGAAGAAAAAAGGAATTTGGTGGATATTGGGGGGCGAGAGCTTTGGGCTTTGATCCCCTTAATAATAGGACTCATTTGGCTCGGTGTTTATCCTCAGACAGTCTTTGATAGGGTAGATCCGGTACTATCAAGTTTATTCCAACACACCGTTAAAGGTGGTTGGATTGGGAGTGGCTTATGATAGATCTGCTACCCTTGTTACCCATGATGGTATTGACTGGCGTCATTCTCATACTGATGTTGGTCATCGCCTTTGCGAGAAACCTGGCATATACCTGTGCCTCTTCAGTCTTTGGTTTAGCGCTCACATTTATGTCTGTTATCTGGGTAGAGATGAACCTCGGTACGAGTCAGGTAACCCCGCTAATTATTGTTGATGACTTTGCATTGATGTTTTATGCAATTGTTGTTCTTGCTGCTTTTTTTGTTAGCTTGTTGGCGTATAGCTACCATGCTAGTCGAGGCGATTATCAGGATGAGTTTTATCTCTTGTTATTACTCTCAACCTTGGGAGGAATGATTCTCGCATCAAGCTCTCATTTCGCATCCTTTATTCTGGGCTTAGAGCTATTGGGTGTTTCGATTTATGCGATGATTTCTTATCCTACTAGGGGTTTGAAAAGCTTAGAAGCGGCACTAAAATACTTAATTTTATCTGGCGTTACTTCTGCGTTAATTCTTTTTGGCGTTGCATTATTATACGCCGTTCTCGGCACACTCTCGTTCTCTGGGATGGGAGAAGCATACTTCCAAACTGCGGGTTATGATCGGCTGTATATCCTGATTGGCAGTGGAATGATGCTGTCGGGAATAGCATTTAAATTGTCCCTTGCCCCATTTCACATGTGGACGCCAGATGTATATGAAGGTGCGCCTGCTCCGGTGACAGCCTTTCTTGCAACGGTGTCGAAGGGCTGTATTTTTGCCGTTCTCCTCAGGCTTTTCCTTGTTTTAGATGCTTTTCAGTACGATGCAATTTTGGTTGGTTTATTTTGCTTGGCTGTCCTCTCAATTCTCATTGGCAATATTCTCGCGCTAATGCAAACCAGCATTAAGCGGCTATTGGCTTATTCGTCTATAGCTCAGCTTGGGTATCTTATGGTTGCCTTTATTGCTGCCAGCATCTTAGGTGGGAAGTCACTTGCGATAGAAGCATCATCATTTTTTCTAATCGCCTATTTTTTTACGACAATAGGCGCCTTTGGTGTGGTCACTATTATGTCAATGGATAACGCCGATCAGGATACAGACTTGATGCAGGACTACGAAGGATTGTTCTGGAGGAGGCCTATTTTAGCGGCATTTATGAGTGTCATGATGTTATCTCTTGCTGGAATACCGCTAACTGCCGGTTTTGTGGGCAAATTTTATGTTATTGCAGCAGGTGTACAGAGTGAATTGTGGACTTTGTTAATACTTGTCGTTATAGGTAGCGGAATTGGTCTTTTCTACTATCTTAAAGTTATATATACCATGACTAAGCAGCCCTTATCGGATGAACTGATCAAAGTGCCGCAAACGGGGGGTTGGGCATTGGCTACAGTGACGCTATTTTTGTTGGTGTTAGGTATTTACCCAAGTTCGCTAATTGATTGGCTAAGTAAAATGGCGCTCTCGATGTCTTAGAGGCATAAACTAACTTCAGCAGGGCTAGGCGCCCTGGGTGATTACCTGACCTATTTATGGTTTTGCAACATTCAACCAAATTTGGCTATTTCTGGACGGAAACTAGCTAGGAGGATAGAGTGATATATTCAGTAGAATTAAGCGATTACATGCTTAATCATCCGATTACAATTACTGCAGATACGACAATTTCAGATGCAGCAGATTTAATTACAGAGAGTAAGGTATCTGGAATCTTAGTGGTAAATGATCACCGAGAGGTAATAGGGATATTGTCTGAGTTAGATTGTTTAAGAGTTGTTATAGCAGGATTTAATGGTGGTGATAAGCCAGCGACTGTCATGGTGGGTGATGTGATGACAACCGAGGTAGAAGCTCAGCATCCCCATGATGATATCGTCGATGTTGCCACTTCCATGCTAGATCACAAGCATCGTCGAAGACCTGTCGTGAAAGATGGAAAGCTAATTGGACAAGTGACTTGTCGCCAAATACTAAGAGTGTTTTGCTTGAACGGTTTGAAGGAGACTAAAAAATAATAATTACAATTATCATTCAAGCACAAAGTTGCTTCTAGGACTTGAATTGCCTCCGGAATTGGCTTGGAGAAATCTGTATTTTTTTGGCTAATCGATATTGTATCCATAGTCCCTGCGAATGACGTCGAGACCCAAACCAATCACTGCTGCAACAATTAACCTTTAATACCGCGATCATAATTCGTCCTCTATCTGTAAAGAAATGGGATATGAGGAATGAAGATTTATTCAATACTATAGGAATAAATTTTGATGGAATTTATCATTGTGATACCCCCTTTTATCTGCGTTGGGAATGTAGATTAAGTAGGTTTCCCGCCAGTATCATCACACTTCCGAGGACCATTATTAGATCAAAACTCTCTGAATAAAGTAGCATCGCTATTACCGCGATAAGTGGTAGTCGTAAAAAATCGATTGTCATGATGACGCCTACCTCCGCTAGTGACATGGCTCGCGACAGGCAATAATGACCAACTAAAGCTGTTAGCCCGATTACAGATAACCAAAACCACTCGATACCGATCGGCCAGATCCAATTGTTTAGGGATAAAAGGGACGCGATAGGTAACTGCATCAAGCACATAAAAAAGAGGATGGTGATTGGCGCCTCCGTCTCTGTAAGAGATTTGTTTGTTACATGGGCGATAGCATAGGCAACCGCAGCGCCGAGAACAATTAATGAAGTCGTGTCGTAGTTTGAGAAACCTGGTTTAACGATGACTAAGACGCCAAAAAAACCCAGTAGTATAGCGATTGCTTTCACTCTGGTTATCGATTCATTTAGAAAAAGGCTAGCAATAATGGCGACCCAAATTGGAACCGTAAATTCTAGAGCAAAGACTTCTGCTAAGGGTAAGAGTCCAATACCCAGTACCCATCCAGATTGCCCTGCTAGATGTAAAATATTGCGTAGGCCGTGTATTTGGATTCGATTGGTGTAAAAGAGGGCTGTATTGCCCGTAAGAAAGATAATGCCTGATATAACAATAATTCCGAGCGCACTACGAAAGAATAGAATTTCGAATACGCCGATATTTCCACTTAGCTCTCTGGCCGCTACTGCCATAAAACAAAAGGAAAGAATTGTACCTAGCATCCAAGTGAATGCGGTAAGAAGTTTATTAATCGCGTATTTCCAAATATTGAAAGTAGTGTGAAGATGAATAATGTGTTTGTTCTATCATTCCCTAACTGTAATTCTTCTCAATGTAAAAAGGCAAGCAGGTAGGTTGCGCGTTGGAACCTCAAACCTCAAACTTATCTGCGTTATTGAATACGCAAGCAAAAGGTTGCGTGATATTGCCCATGAATAAAGTATTTAAAACACTGGCTGATGACAGTCCTAGGCACTTGCTCGATAAGCATAGAGAACAGCAGTTTGGTAAGCATGATATATTTCAAATATGGGGATCCTGAGGGGGTAGGAGCGGCTATACTTCGAACAAATTTATGCTGAACGGACCTAGTATTAATAGAAATAGTGGTAATGGAAAGAATACACTATTGGCCGTCGGTGTTTTACAGGTAGCCAGTCTTGCAGCGTTGGCATTTGCTTATCCCTTGTTTTCCTTGCTTTCAGAAAATGCTGAGTTTTTTATTGCGCATAAAATGCTTTCTAAAGACCTTTATGTGTTTACTGCATTCGTTTTATTCGGGCCCAGTGTAGCGCTCGGTGTCATGCTTGGATTTTTCTGGCTGGTGGGTGAAAAGCTTTTCCTCTTTTTCCGCACGTTATTAGTCATCCTTTTAATGACACTGATTGTCATGGCTTTTATGGTGCAAACATCTATATTTGATGGGATTGCGGTATTAGGGGTAAGTACGCTCACGGGTTTATGTTTCGGGGCCTGGTTCAATCGAAGCACGCAATTACGCTCGATATTAACAATTATCTCTCCGGTCAATTTGTTGATCCCTATCGTTTTTCTGTTTATGACCGACATTCAAGATATTGTTTCTCCGCCGAAAAATAGTGAAACAATGAAGAGTAACTCCGCTTCACCGATTTCTGTGGTCTTGATAATTTTTGATGAATTCACCATAAATTCACTTATGGATGTAGATCACAATATTGATGGCCGCCTTTTTCCCAATTTTGCAGCGTTCGCTGATCATGCGAATTGGTATCGAAATGCGACGACGGTTGCCGATGGGACCACTCACGCTGTCCCTGCGATTCTTTCGGGACAGTATGGCAGTGATATATTGCCGACCTTTGATGCATACCCGCAAAATTTATTTACCCTACTTCAACATACTCATCGCCTTAATGTTCATGAGTCAGTGACAAGTTTGTGTCCAAGAGAATTATGCCTTGATGGAGAGAATAAAAATGCAGGCGCTTTGCTAGGAGGCCTGAAAGACGCCATTGTCTTGTATTTACATATCATTACACCAGCTAGTTATTCGGGTTATTTGCCGGATATCAATCAAGGCTGGACTAACTTTATGACAAACGAGCAGTCCGTTACAGAGCAAAATGAAGATAGAAAAGATATTTGGTTTACATTTCTTGGGCGAATATATAACAGCGCTAAACCGTCTCTCAATGCCATGCATATTCTACTCCCTCATACGCCGTTTCAGTACTTGCCTAGCGGACGGAGTTATCTGCCGCAATCGATAGAAGGCCTCGATGGAGAGAGATGGAGCAATGATACATGGGCTGTTCAGCAAGCCTGGCAGAGACATTTACTTCAATTATCTTATGTGGATAAATTGTTAGGCGTTTTAGTGGCGAGGTTAAAGCAGCAATCAATGTTTGAGGACTCGATGGTTATCATTACTGCTGATCATGGTTTGAGCTTTAAAGCTCAGGATCTTCGTCGCCCCCTGACTCAAACAAATTATATGGACATACTGCCAATACCACTGTTTATAAAACTACCAAATCAGCTTAATGGCTCTGTATCAGACTTAAATATTGAAACAGTAGATATCCTACCGACAATTGCTGAAGTATTGGGCATAGCGTTAGCGCAATCCCCCGAGGGGTTTTCAATACTTGATCAGGAAAGTATAAAAAAGAGGAAAGAAAAGAAACTGTTTAGTGGAAGTGCTTCTAGCGTACTGTTTCCTGGTCGGATTGACCAAAAGTATACTAGTGTAAACGAGCGCATAGAAATGTTCGGTGAGGGGAGTGAGGATTTTTATAGCTTTGCTGCTGACAAAAATTTGATGGGTAGAAAAGTAGATACCTTTGATCATATAGAGAGCGCTAATGCTACTGTATTCACAGAAAAAGGCCTTGATAAGCAATCTTATGGAAAGTGGCTTGGGCCTAATTTTATACGCGGTAATGTTTCAGAAGGTAATCTCGATAAACTTAGGTTAGATTTGGTGCTAGCAGTAAATGGGGTCATATCAGCTAAGACAAAGACTTATCTAAAAGCGAGTGATAGAACACGAGACTTTCTATTCCTTGTGCCAGAAAGCGCGTATTCATTGGATAGAAATGAATTAACAATTTATGGACTCGAAACAAACAAAGAAAAGAAACAATTTTTAAGACCTTTCCAACGAGAAAAACACTTGGCTTATTCCATGCTTAATGGGGAGTCAGAAATGCAAATGATTAAAAGTGAAACCGGTGAGTTCTATAAAGTCGAAGCAGGTCGACTACAAGGATTTCTTGATGAAATTGAACTATATGATCGAAACATCTCCTTTAGGGGGTGGGCAATTAGCGTGGAAGAAAGTAAGCCCGCTAGCCAAGTCGCCTTGTTTATTGACGGAAAGTTTATTATCTCGTCTTCGCCAAAAATGAAAAGACCTGATGTGGTAGATGCCTTCAAAGAAAGCGGGTATTTGAAGTCTGGTTTTAATTTCCAGTTTGAACTTAACGAATATACAAATTTGTGTGAAGGTGACTATACTGTTTATGCATTGTCAGATAGTGGTAGCGCATCCAAGTTGTCTATTGGGAAGGTAAGGATAGATAAGATGCCAAGTTGCTAAAGCCGCTTTATTTAACGCATTATTTTACCCGGGTTCATTAAACCTTTTGGATCAAGAGCGTCCTTTATACTATGCATAATGGCGATTTCCGCTTCACTTCGACTCCAAGATAAATATTTCTTTTTCTGTATTCCTATTCCGTGCTCCGCGGAAACAGACCCTCCTCGCGTTCTGAGACCTTCATATATTGTTTCTTCAACCGCATTTTTCGCGTCGATTGAATCATCTCCGATACCAACAATAAGATGAAGGTTTCCATCACCTAGATGACCAAAGGTCATACACGTGTTTCGAGGCCACTTATCATTCATTTTTGACTCTAGCTCGTTCAAATATTCTTCCATGACGTCCAAGGACACGCTTACGTCAAAAGTGAAGATGGGATTATGTTGCCTCACTTGAGCGACATCATCTCTGATTGCCCACATAGCCGCTTTCTCTGCTTCGCTTTGAGCAACAACGGCGTCGACAATCAATTTGTCATCCATCGCCTGAGACAATACTTCAATAAATCGATTTGCGTCCTGTTCGATATTCCCACCCATCGCTTCCAATAAAATGTAGTAGCGATAAGTTTGTGCTATTGGCGGAGTGCCTATAGCAGGAGGTGATGTCACAAGCTTATAGAAATCCTGCCAGAGGACTTCAAAAGCGCTCAATGTCCCTCCAAGAGCACTTTCGGCGTAATTTAAGAAGCTAGTGACGTCCGAAAATTCTTCTAAGCCAATAAAAGCGACTTCCTGGCTTATTGGTTTAGGCCTTACACGTAGTACTAAGCGTGTAATGATACCCAATGTACCTTCGGCGCCGATAAACAACTGTTTTATGTCATATCCAGTATTATTTTTAATAATCTTATTCATTGTGGAGACGATTGTGCCATCGGCCAAAACAACTTCCATTCCGAGAATTTGATCGCGCATCATCCCATAGCGAATGACACGATTTCCCCCAGCGTTTGTTGAGGCATTTCCGCCGATTGTTGCAGAACCTCTCGCGCCAAGATCGAGTGGAAAGAACATATTGTGCTTCTCAGCTTCTTCTTGAATGATTTGAAGTTGCACGCCTCCTTGGACAGTCATGGTGCGGCTTTTTATGTCGACTGCTTCTATTAAATTCATTCTTTCAAGACTGATGGCAACTTCGTTTTTGTTGGTATTGGTGCCCTCTACCAGGCCGCTCAACCCACCGTGGGGCACAATGGTTTGTCCTTCCGCGTGACATAGTTTCATGACCTCAGACAAGGCCTGCGTGCTGGATGGCCGCAATAGAACCATTGGGCTAATATCGTTCGATCCAGTAACGCTGTTGCCTGGGAAGTGAGTTTCAGCCAAGCGCTCTCCTTGAATAAGACCCTTTTCCCCGAGTATATTTGCGAGTTTTTCAATGAGCGTCGACATCAATTACCTCAATCGGTCTTGTATGCTAAGTGGGTAGATAATAGCGCTGCCTGCTCATACCAATCAACGTTTCATTAATAGAAACGAACTGCTTTGTATCTTAGTTAAAACTAGATTTCATAAAAGTTTTATAAGGGTTAAGATTTGGTCCAGCACATAAGCATTCAGACACTGGCCTGAACCAAAAGCCAAATAGAGGAGATATATGAACTACTTGATTCTTGGCACTACAATATTTTTTCTTATCCATGTACTGCCTTCCACGTCGCTAAAAAAAATGCTATCGACAAATTTTGGTCCCGCGCCCTATAAAATATCTTTCAGTTTAATCTCTCTACTGGGCTTGGGCTTAATGATATACGGCTATAGTCAATCGACATTCCAACCTTTGTGGACGCCTCCTAGCTGGGGTAGAGTTGTTTTGATGCTTGTGATGCCTATTGTTTGTGTTTTGTTGGTTGCAGCAGAGGCGCCCAACAATATTAAGAGGTTTGTTCGCCACCCGATGCTCATCGCGATGACTATTTGGGGAGCGGCTCATTTAATCGGCAATGGTGATCTAGCCAGCACGATAATATTCGCAAGTTTTGCAATATTTTCTATTATTAATATTGTCATGGTTAATGCTAGGGGCCCATATTCAAGCCCGGAAGCAGTGAGTCCAATATGGGATGTTGCTGTGATTGCGCTAGGTTTGCTCGTTTATGGACTACTCTTTTATTTCCATGGAACCATTACCGGAATGCCTATTTGATGACCATTCAAGTCTATGCGGGAGATTTTTTGTGACAGTTCATCCAATGGATAATATTCCCATTAGAAAGCTTCGTTTCAATTTTGATGCAATTGAAGATTGCAACCCTGTCTGGAGTAGGAGCAGTCCCGACTTTTCCATTTTTATCAATGCCCTTGGCGTACATGTACCCCATTTCGAGCGTTTTCTTGTTAGAACAATGCGAGAGTTCCGCGAAGAAATTAATGATGAAAATCTATCGAATGATCTTAAGGGCATTATTGGTCAAGAGTCACACCATGCTTTTAATTTTGAACGGTGGACCGCCGAAATGAATAAGCGATATACGTCTTTGTCGAAACTCAACGATCGTGCGAAGTCATATTTCTTGAGAGCGACAAAGGCGGGATCAAAGAAATTCAAAATTGGCCTTACAGCCGGCTATGAGACCTTCACTTTTACCGGTGGTCTCATAATCCTGCAGCGATATAGTGAATTGATGGAGGATGCAGATCCAACGCTTCGTGCCCTCTGGGTTTGGCATCAAGTCGAAGAAGTCGAGCATGGTTCGGTAGCCTTCGATTTTTATAAGTACTTCTACCCAAAAAATGAGTGGTATCGGCGGGGGATGATCATATTCGCCTTCCTTCATATTATTTGGGAAACAGGTAGTGCTTATGCCTTAATGATCAAAAGAGAAGGGTTTTACAAAAATCCCTTACGCGCCCTCAGAGCTTGGCGTTTTTTCATTTCTTTTGGTTTGGATCTTTTTATCTCTGCGTTGCCTGTGTTTTCAAAACAATATCATCCTAGGCAGCATCCTGCTTGCAACACTGACAAAAATGTTCTCACAGTAGCATGGCAAGCTTATGAGGCAGCAGGATTTGATGTTCAACATCTAGATGATGACAACATGGATCAGATGTTAGTCGATCAATCAGTTGTGAACTAATTAGTGTTTCGATACACGCACATTAAGGAAAACAAAAGTGACTCTACATAAAGTACAAAGTGAACGACTAGCCTATTTACTCATGGCTAATGGGATGTTGGTGCTGCTCATAGGATTGATCGCCGGTATTATGTTGACGTTTTCACTTTTAGATGCTGTGACGCTCTGGCCCTTGCCTGCTTGGGAGGTTGATATACCCGGCTCAACAAGGGGGTGGCAAGCTGCCCACGTTGGGGGAATACTAAATGGCGTCATGCTGTCCGGAATTGCGCTTATTATGCTCAAGTTAGACTTGGTAGGTCGGGATGCTTATTGGGTTGGCTGGGGAATGATCATTACGGGTTGGGCAAATACTGTTTTTTATTGGGTAGGAAATCTAGCTGCTAATCGGGGTTTGTCTGTTGAGTCTACACCCTTTGGGGAGGGAGACATTGCGGGGGCTATTGCCTTTCTAAGTGGCGGTGCAGGGATGGTTCTAGCGATTGTTGCGGTAATTATTTTGGCCGTCGCGGGATTTAGGAAAGCCCGGTTCATTGAAAAAGAATAGGGCTTTATGAATGGGAAAACGAAACGCATTGAATAAATTTCCACATGTATTACTCATACAATTAATATTTTTCCAGAAGTGTAAGTAAGCGCTATGTTAAAATTTTCGCTTAACAAGTCTGGGGTATTGCGGTGGATCTAGAATCTAATAGAAGGGAATATCAATATGGCCATCTCGATCGAAAGAGTGTGGAAGATTCTCCATTTTCTCAATTTCATAAATGGATGCAACAAGCTGTAGATAGCAGCATTCACGATCCCACAGCCATGAGTGTGGCGACAGTAAATGCTAAAGGTAGGCCCTCTCAAAGAACGGTATTATTAAAGCAATTCGATTCATCAGGTTTAGTATTTTTTACTAATATGGACAGTCAGAAAGCACTGGATATCAAAGAAAATAATGCAGTAAGTTTACATTTCTCTTGGTTAAGTTTGGACCGGCAAGTGCGGGTCGAAGGTCATGCAGAACAAATAAGTAAATCCGAAGTGCTTAAGTATTTCCTCACTCGACCAAAAGAAAGCCAAATTGCTGCCTGGGCTTCGCCGCAAAGTAAAATTATTGAAGCGCGATCTTTGTTGGAAAGCGAATATCATAAAATGAAAGCGAAGTTCTCTGAAGGTGAAGTTCCTTTACCGGGATTTTGGGGAGGGTTTAAAGTTGTCCCTGATCGCTGGGAATTTTGGCAGGGTGGAGAGCATCGATTACATGACCGCTTCCAGTATGACCTAAAGAGCAACAACGAGTGGCATATTGATAGGTTGGCGCCGTAGATTGTAAATAGAAAGCTTGTAAATAGAAAGCTTGTAAATTATTCAATCGTATTTTTTAGCCATATTGGAAGTGATTTCTGTAAAGTGTTTTCTTAAGATAAGAGGTTCAAGTACCTCAATGAAAGTCGATCGGCCTAGTATCCATTCCTCCAATTGGGTCGTTAGTTTGGATCTAAAATGTAAATGGCAAGATGCTGTATCAATGGAATGGATAGATTGATTTACAAAAGGTGGGGTTTCTTTGAGGTCTGTCAATAGATTGCCGCTGTTTTTAAGGTAGATTTTTAGAACAATACTCTCTGTTCCGTTCTCCGTTCCATTCTCGCCCATAGACCTGCCTAAAAACAGCGGGGTATCAGAATGCCCATTTAATACATAATGTCTTAAATCAAAAGTTTCTGGTATTTCTGCATCTAATCCAAGTCGTACTACTTTTTCTATTCTATGGACGAGGTAGGGGCGGAAATCTTGATCCTTATAATTATCATGTAGGGCAAGTAAATACGTTTTTGGTGGTTTCATGATAAGACCAGCGGGATGCAATCTGTGCTGCTTGCCCCTATAAGTAATGTGTATTTGTTTGTTCTGTTCTAAGGCATCAAAAATACTGTTGAGTATTTCTTCTCGAATCGAGCGTGGTTCCAGTAATCGTTGACCTCTTTGATCGACATGTATGCGGTCAATTAATCGATTAAGATTTCGACGTTTATGAGTAAGTCGTTCGTTTATTTGCCTCTCGGCGCTATCAAAGTAGCGACCTAAAGCAAGATAAGCATAGGGAGGCATAACGTTGACTAGATGTTTCTTTGCAAGTTGCAATGTTGTTAATAAATCGTCTGGTGCTATTTTTGTCACCTCAAAATCAAGATGTCCGGGCTCTTCTATCCACCATTTTAATTCGTTCGCTTCCCCTTTTTGCCAGCTAAGTCCTAATTGATTGTCGATAGTTTTTTGATCTGAGAGTTCAACCAAGTCTCTTTGGACGGTTTTAAGTTGAGCAGAGACCGACTGATCTTCAAGAAATCGTTCTCTTTTTAAGTGTTGAATTATTTCCTTTACCGTCGACGGCATACCATTGCTATTGTGCAACCAACGCAATATTTGAACCCTTCTTAAAAAAGGGCTTATGTCTCCCATGTGCTTAACCTAAGCATTAATGCTCATTGCGGAAATTGTGTAGCCTGTATGATGAGAAATGTAGTCAAAGTCGAAGCAGACGGGTAACTTGCTGATGTGTGATTTGATCCCATCCTTCATGCATTCTCCATCAACATTAACGAACATCCTTGCGTTTAGTGCGCAATCAGAGCTCAGCGCGGGTGTATATTCTTCCTTGTCGATTTCAAAAGAAGTTATTTGAGTTAACTTTATAAGATGCCCATCCTCGGATGAAACGGCTTGCCTTAACAGTTGCGCTTTAAGGTCAGCTTCCATCTCATAAGTATGGTTATCCATATTGTCCTTGAGGAGCATAAACTCTGAAATTTCACTGGGGTACCAAGCATCATTACTCGCTTCCATTGTCTGATTGCCTTGCTATGAATGTGATTACATCATAGATCTTGGTCGCGACACAATGTGTCGTGAAGCCGGCACTCTGAAATAGCACTCTGAAATAGCACTCTGAAAAATTAGTTAGGTATTGTGTTGCCTGTAGGGCGGATTTCAAGATTGCTTCTCGTACTACCTTTTCTAGAATTGAGGATATGGATAATATTTTGGCTGACGGCAGCGTTTTGTTTGTCATTAAGCGCATAATAAATTCTCGACAATAACTCGAAGAACACTATTTCGTCATCCTTGAGCCGAATGGCTTCCTCTACTTCGTACTGCGCAGTGTGGTAATTTTGTTTGTCAAAGGCGATTCTCGCATTGGCGTATCGATAATATGGATTTCTCTTTCGATATCTTGCAACACGTTTCTCAAGCGCTTTGGCCTCAGTATTTTGGGCATTATGATAAAATAGATTAGACAGATTACTCATAGCGGGACTGCTGAAGTAGTTCAACTTGATTGCTTGTTTGAAACTTGCCTCAGCAAGATCTAAGCGAGAAAGTCTACGTTGATTAATGCCCATATTATTCCAGATATCAGACATTTTGGGTTCAAGTTTTAATGCGGTGTTGAGATATTGCATAGCAAGATCGTGTTCCTTCGTAATAATTGCTTCAGCGCCAAGATTATTGTAGTAAATGGCAAGCGCATAGCGATCACTGACTGTCTCCGCTGTGTCTCGATTGGTGCGTACGTTAGGGAGAAAGTCCAAAACATAGTTATCGCCATTCTTAAGCTTACCTGTTGAATTTATATGCCGCGTGAGGATGAGTGTATCGACGCTGTGATGCCATTGTGGCACAGCATCTACAACATGATAGTTGGCATTGAGACCGCTATATCGCGCCATGGCGATGTACAGATTGGTCATAGACAAGCAATTTCCAGTCCGAGATTGGTAAGTTTCTATCGCCGTTTTTGTTTTTCCAGATTCATATTGTAGGTCAAAATGTTCCTCCGAGAACAGGATGTCTCGAAGGGCTACTAACCTTTTACTGGTTGGCCAGCTTCGGTCAACATGTTGATCTACGAAATTTTTTAAATCATTGGAGAGTGCTAATATGTTGACTGTTTCCAATTCACCGTCTTTATTTCTCAGGGCTACTTGGTTCAATATTTCGGTAATTAAAATGGGATCGGGCTCTTCAACCAAGGTGGTACATGCTGATTCAAGTAGACATAAGCTGAAGATGATTAGATATCTCATATCCCTATGTTCCAATATGGGCCTAGATTGTTTTATTCTTAGGACACTATTTGTCTTTAAGAATAAGATGAGGTTCTACCATCTTCCCAAGGATTTTAACTATGTACAAGATCATTACTGGGGTTCTATTCGCTTTGGCAAGCCAATCTGTTGCAGCTGAGAGCGCGATAGCTAAGAGCCCATCGTTCAATATCATTGAGGCGACACTCGGATCGGTGCATAAGGCCATTCAATCTGGAGAGCTTAGCTGTGAGCAGCTCACGCGAGAATACATCCAAAGAATTCAATTACTTGATCAAAGCAGTGGGCTAAATAGCATCATTCTTGTCAATCCAAAAGCGATGTTAAGGGCACGAGAGCTAGATAATGAATATGCTAGATCAGAGATTCTTAAGGATCTACATTGTGCTCCGATAATTGTCAAAGATAATTACCTCACCAAAGGTCTTCAGACAAGTGTGGGTTCAAAGGCAATGCAGGGGTTTATTCCTGATGAGGACGCGTGGCAGGTTAAAAAGCTCAAGCAAGCAGGCGCATTGGTACTTGCTAAATCGAATATGGCTGAGTGGGCTTTTAGCCCGAGAGTGACTATTAGTAGTATTGCCGGAGAAACAAAAAACCCCTATAACCTTAATTATTCGCCTGCGGGTTCAAGTGGCGGCACAGCGGCGGCCGTAGCCGCCAACTTTGGTCTAATTGGGCTTGGAACTGATACTGGGAATTCCATTAGAGGACCATCATCCCATAATGGGCTTGTCGGAATTCGTTCAACAATGGGTCTAACAAGCCGCACAGGGATAGCCCCCTTGTATAGTCGACATGATGTAGGAGGGCCTATTGCACGTACCGTGAAAGATGCGACTCGGATCCTACAAGTGATATCGGGATTTGATCCGGAAGATAAAATTACCAAAAATGCCAAGGGTAGGAAAAACGAAGAACTCGTTTCACTGCTTCGAGAGGATGCATTGAAAGACGTTCGAATTGGTGTTTTGAGAGATTTAAATGAATTAGAAAGTGATCCTGAAATCCTTAAAGTATTTGATGCGGCACTAGTGGATCTTGAGCGATTTGGTGCCACTATCGTAAAAGATATTCAGATAGAAAACTTCTCGGAAATCAGTCAAGGGCATTGGTGTAGAATGTTTCGACATGATCTAAATAATTTTTTGATCAAATATGGTAAAAATGCGCCAGTCAAAAATCTAAGTGAAATCGTCAGCAGGGGTAATTATTCCGAATACATTGCGGATGATATTAAGGCAATGTTAGCGATTGAAAACCCTAGAAGCGAAGGCAGGTCATGTGATGATATTTACAAGGATAAGCGCAGAGTCACATTTCGAAATGCTATTGTTGAAGCAATGGATAAATTTCAAGTAGCGGCAATCGTATATCCAAGTTGGCGTTATTCACCCGCTAGACTTGGACACCCTGAAGAGTATAGAGGTGATAATTCTCAGATTATTGCGCCACATACAGGCTTACCCGCGATAACGGTGCCTATGGGATATGTCGAAGGTTTACCGGCAGGATTGCAGTTTTTGGGTCGCTTATATGCCGAGCCCAGTCTACTGCCCTTGGTCTATGCCTATGAACAAGGTACCTTACATAGGAAGGCACCCCAGTTGTTTACAGGTGGAAAGTAGAAGTTTTTTCTAACTGGCAGACTGGGGGGTCATTGTTTGCTTTGGTTCATCGAGTACGGTTCTAATCGCTTCAGCTAGATGAGTATTTGATACGGGTTTTGGCATGAATTTTCTGATACCTAAAGAGAGAGCAGACTCCTTTGTGAAATAATCACTGTAACCTGTACATAGAATAATAGGGATGTCAGAGCGAATGTTGAGCATCTCCGAGGCAAGTTCATCACCATTCTTTCCTGGCATAGTTTGATCTGTGATCACCAGGTCAATTTTCTGAGGATCTGCTTCGAATAATCTAAGGGCATCAATGCCATTTGGAGAAGTAATGATTTCGTAACCACGCTTCGAGAGCATTCTTGTTAGCATTTTGGTTATCTCTGCGTTGTCATCAACAACCAGTATGCATTCGCTTCCGTTTATATTGCTTTGCTTAACTTGAGGGATTAGCTGAGTAGTCTTTTGAACCTTGTCTGCTGCTGGTAAACAAATACTAAACTCTGTTCCCTCTTGAGAACTACCTACTTCTATCCACCCGTGGTGATTATCGATTATAGAATGGACTACGGCAAGCCCCATTCCTGTTCCTGCATCGATGGCTTTGGTAGTGTAGTAGGGTTCAAATATTCTATGAAGTGCAGCCTTTGGAATACCGCTGCCGCTATCTTTTACTTTAATCTGGGTGTATTCCCGCGTAGTTCGAGTGTAGTCTCCTTCTATTTTTGAAGTTGGGGGAATTGCCTCAATTAAACTGATACTCACAGTGATTTTGCCTGCGTGGTTGCCTATGGCAGCTGCAGCGTTTGAATAGAGATTCATCATGACTTGTTGTATCATGGTTTCATCGGCAAAGACCATATAATCAGCCGGTGTGTAGTTCATATTTAGTTCTATCGAGGAAGGAATAGTTTGCCTTATAAGTGATTGGCATCCCTCAATGACTTCTATTAGATTAAGTACGTCTTTTTTCTCATCTTTTTTGCGAGAAAAAGTCAGTATTTGCCTCACAAGTTGGGTTGCTTGATTGGAGATAGAGATAATATGGTTAATGTTGTCTTGTTGGTCACTTCCATCTATCGCTTCTTCTTGAGCGAGTTCAGCAAAACCAGCTAAGCCGCTTAACAAATTATTAAAATCGTGGGCAATACCTCCGGCTAGCGTGCCAATGGCTTCCATCTTTTGTGATTGCCGCAATTGACCTTCCAAGGTGCGTCTATCTTTATCTGCCTTTACCTCTTCTGATAGGTCCTTGATAGTCCATACACTGCGATTTGCATTACTCAAGCTGACACTCACATCAATCGGAAATATATGGTCGTCTCTACAGTGTCCCTCCAACTTAAAAGGCGTGATGCGGGCATTATTACGGACTGCTTCGACTAATGCATTTATCGAAGAATATTCGTTGCCAGTAAATAGCGTTAGAAAGACATTGCCCAACAGACTATCTTCTAGATAGCGAAACATTTGTTCAGAAGCTTTGTTTGCACTCAGAATATTTCCATCCAGATCGACGGTGATGACACCCTCTTTTAAGTTGTCGAGTATGTCTTGTAGTTCTTCCTTACTGTCTGAGAGTTCGCCTTGATAATGGGATACCGCTTTTAGGTATCGATTAGCTGAATTAATTAGATTACCAATCTCATCATTCCTGTGGGCATTCTCGACCGGTAGAAGGTCAGCCGATTCCGGGTCAATTTCCGATAGGGTTTTAGCAAGCTTTCCTACGGGGATAGTAATTAAATATACGACGATGAGGAATACCAGCATGGATAATCCAATTGCCTGCAGAATCTGAGCGACTGCTGCAGACACCGCCAAGTCATAAAAGACCTGTAGTCCCGCTTGTATATCTAGCACAGCCGTAAAGACGCCCGCAACTTCTGTTCCATTACGAACGGGCAGGCTGTAACTATATTCTACTGGTTTTATTTCTATCAGTCTGGCGAGACCGGTAAACTCAATCCTAGGGCGAGATACCCGTGCGAGCTCTTGTCCTAGTTCGTCGTAAATAACTGATTCAAGAATGAGATCATATTGCATCAGGCCATTTAACAGGTCATTTGCGATTTTGGCATCAAGTTGATAAACCGCCTCAGCTGCTGCGTCTAAAGTTAGCTCTATTAATTGAATGGCTCTAGCGTCAATTTCTTGTGTGGTTGTTAAATATAAATCCCGAATTTGTGTAGCGGACACGATGGAGCCAATCAGTATTCCTAGGAGAATAGTGTAAGTGGCGAGCTTTGTTGCAAGTCTTTGATTCAAAC
>JBLHIH010000052.1:0-24403 GCA_047616645.1 Flavobacterium sp.
CAAGTATCCAAGTATCCAAGTATCCAAGTATCCAAGTATCCAAGTATCCAAGTATCCAAGTATCCAAGTATCCAAGTATCCAAGTATCCAAGTATCCAATGAGACAGTGTTAATGCGTTCTATTAGCGGTTCTATTGTATTTTCATCCTTCGCAGTGAGATCGACGGCAAAGCTAACAAAACTGGTGGTGAGCTTCCGGCACTTCCAGTATTACCGGTAGTACTGGTTCTTCTTGTCCACTCCCGCAAGGTGAAAGTAGAAGTATGATGGGTAGGGCTAATAACGTAAGCCTATATGCGCCGAAAATAAATTTACTAGCATAGTACAAAGCAAGTATTCTAGCGCGTCTTCCAACACTATTGGTCAGTAGATCGCTACTTTGAAATTTCGTTTTATCATAAAATTTATTCTGATATTTCTTGTTCTTACTCTGGGCTTGGTGTGGATCTACCTGCCTTCACTGGCACAATGGCAATTGCGCAGTGCATTGGCTAGCCAAGAAATTGAGCTAGATGCTTTTGAAATGAGGCGGCCCCAGTTGTGGTTTTTGAGAGTGGAATCTCTTGATGTGGTGTCGCCGTTATTTATGCTTCACCTTGTTGGTATGCAGTTTGATGTGACAAGAAATTTGAGTGTGGATATTAAGGAAGTAAAATTGACGCTTTCTTCGACTGCAAGCTCTACTTCTCGTTCTGCTCCTCGCTCGCCACCCAGTGAGACACCGCCACTTCGGCGCGAGGAAATTATTCAGACCTTTTTTGCTGCATACGCTCAACTACCAGATCAAGGACATATTGAACGATTCACTTTTTGTGAAATAGCATGCTCAACTTTTTCTTTAGATTGGTATAGAGGGCACAAAAGCGACACGTTTCGTTTACAAATTTCTCATCAAGATTTTCTGCTTACTGGCAGCCTTGCTCCCAGAAATCTCGAGCTGGATATTGTGGGTCGGCGTGAGTATTTGGCCTATGCCTCTTCCAAAATTAACCTGACCAAAGCGGGCAAGATAGACTTGGCGCTCAAGGCAAATTTAGGCAGCGAACAATATCCGTTAGGGAGCGAGGGTTTTCAGGGCTATACAGCGCAAACAAATCATCTGAGCTTGAATGCCAATGGTAGCTTGCCGGCTCATGGTACAACTGCCTTGGAAAGCATAATTGCTGATGCGGAATTTAAGTTAAACATAATGACCAATAGTGAGTGGCACATATCAGGCGAAAATATAACACTAAGCAAAAATGGTGGAGGAGGAAGTGAAATTGAATTAGTGCTATCAAATAGTGAATTGAGCGTTGCATTAAAAAGTCAGCTTAATGTTGTAGTCGACGTCGAAGGCCTTGATCCAATTGACGTTCACATCGAGCCTGGTGACTTGTGTGTTTACCGTAGTGAGGACCTTGCTTGTCAGATAGATCTTGTAAACTTCAGATCTGAGATTGCCGAACATGAAGTTAAGGCAGCAATGCGCAGTGTGGATTTTCACTTACTCGGTGATGAATTGGACATCAGTAGTGAACTAGACCTTCAAGTCTTTGGAAGGGATAAGCCCTTGTCCCCCCTTCTTGAGTACAGTTCACATCATCTGTTTTTTGATGGAAAGAATTTATCAATTCCGAAAGGCGAAGCAGATATGCTGGGCATGGGGCCGGTAATTACGAGTTTGCAGCATTCCGTCGACGATGGGCGGGGAAGTCTGATCACCTCTTTACAAATACCAGCTGCGAGAATTCAAGTATCAAAATTATTGAAGCTAGGGCAAGTTAGTGCAGATATTAAACTATCGAGCGGTCAAATTTTTTTAGCGTCAGATCTTGCTTGGATTGAAAACGAGATTAATCGATTTTCAATCGAGCTTGCAGTGACAGACTTAGGCTTGATCTATCAAGGGTACAAATTGGAAGGTGGTCAGATGGATCTTGCACTATCAGGGTGGCCAGAGCTTCGATCATCTAAACCCATTTTAGTCAAGGCAGATAGGCTTAATATAGGCACCGCTATATTAAACCCAGAAGTATCATTTGATGCCGTCGCGTCGTTAGCAGAAACGCGTCTTAAAGTTGAGGGTCACACGCTAGCTGGAAAAATGCTGGGTGGTTCTGTACTCAGTCATGATTTTGATCTTTCCTACACGGACGCCGTTTTGAATGGTCAAATAGCGCTTATGATTGATCGATTTGATTTAAATAAACTTTTAGCCTTAGAGGGGAAGGAGTTTGAGAGCTCGGGATATTTAAGTGGTTCAGTTCCCATTCAGATCAGGCATGGTAGATTGGCTTTTGAAGGTGGTGCTATGGCAGCTTTAAGTCCAGGTGGGATTATTCAGTATCAGCCTAGGGATGGTGTTGCCGAAAGTCTAAAGAAGAATCAATCTCTTGCTTTGGTAGCGAGTGCGATGTCAAATTTTCACTACGAGAGTTTAAACATAGGCTTAAAATACACCCCTGAAGGCATTCTCTTTGCGAAAACAAGCCTAAAGGGAAGTAATCCTGATTACGAAAATGGCAGAGAGATTCATTTCAATCTGAACTTAGAGGAAAATGTGAGTACGCTAATGAAGAGCTTGCGTTTGACTCAGGAATTAGCAGACAATCTAGATAAGAAAGTAAAAGAGAGGGTTGGTAATGAGGTCAAGTAATGAATAGCACAAAGCTCACGTGTGTAATGGCTATGCTTCTTCTAGGCGTTGCCGCTTGTACGCCAACAATAAAAATTGAGGTGCCCTCCCAGCCCATTGAAATCAACCTAAATGTAAAAATAGAACATGAAATTCGGATCAGGGTTGATAAGGACCTTGAAGATTTATTTCAATCTGAGTCTGATATTTTTTAGGAGACCTACTGTGCAAAAAATTTTACTACTTATTGTTTGGTCGTGCTTGGCCTTACCCTTGGCGGCGTCGCCCCTAGATGATGCTAAAAATTCTGGTCACGTTGCAGAAATGGTTAATGGTTACGTAGAGGCGCTGGCAACAGCCGATGCCGTTGTTCATGCTTTGGTAGGTGACATTAACGCTCGACGAAAAGCGGCATATTCAAAAATAGCCAAGAAACATGGTATCTCTACAGAAAAGGTAGCCACCGAAAGTTACAAAAAGCGCGCTAAAAGCTAAGTGACACTATCTATTTTGTAGTTTGCTTTCGCTTAAAGCACCAAAAATCATAAAGTCATCAATCGCTTTGCTTACACCATCAGGTTCATGGATGGCGACATCATGACCGGCGCGGGAAAACACGTGGAGAGTCGCGTCTGGTAGCCTTAAGTAATCTTCTAAATTTGCCTTGATTAGACCATCAACAGCACCCGCCAGCATAAGTGTTGGCATGTTAATATTGCCTAACTCTGACTGTACGTTAAGGTCAAACATAGATTGCATGCCATCTAAGACATGTGATTCGGATACGCGAAGTAGATTGTCAACCCTGGACTCAAACCAAGCGTCAGTTTGTACGTCTTGCCGGAACCTTGTTGCGATCATTTCATCTTTAAAAAAAGCGCGGTTTTTCTCTCGTTTAGCTTTTAACCTTCTCTCGACATAGGCTTGGTTCGGAATGGCGCTTATTCCACCACTGGGAATGGGTGCCATCAAAATGAGTTTGTGTAGTCTTTCTGGATGATTAAGGCCCAGTAAATATCCCATTCCTCCTCCCATACTATGGCCGGCATAGGTGAATTTTTCTATTCCGAGATGGTCGACTAAACCTACCACATCGTCCGAAAGCTGCGGCAGATCATAACCTCCAAGCGTATCCTCACTTTCCCCGCTACCTCGGCATTCCATGAGTATAATCTTGAAACGTGACTGAAGCCGTTCGGCGACAGGCATCCAATTGGCGCGGCACGCTGTATACCCGTGGTGGAGGAGTATAGGTCCGGCCTTAGCCGTATCTTCTCCCATGCTTGTGTACCACAATTTCGCGCCATTTATGATTGCGTGGGGCATAGTCATTCTCGTTTGATTTTGCTTTATTCAAACATGTTGCGTGATACAAAAAAAGAGACATAAAAGAGATTTCAATTGGCTGTGTTGGACTGTACATCAAGAGAAACAAGAAATATGGCGCCAAATACTGTACGATGCTTCGTCCCACAAACATAATGAGAATTACATGGCTAAAAAAGCTGCAAAAGTTACCACCGAGGCCGAGGCGCGTGCTCAGTCAATAGAAAATTTGACTGCGGCTTTTCTTAAGTCTGGTGGCAAAATCCAAGAGATTCCAAATGGTGTAAGTGGTCAGACTTCCTTGTCTGGTTCAAAACACATCACTATAGAAAAGAAATCTACTGCCTAAGACTTTTCGAGATCATAGAGTCCCCATCAAGGCGGTAGTTTACTTTGACGACTTTCTCAGTATTCAATTAGCCTAGGAATTCTGCCTTAAGCGACTATCCACGCAGTCGTCTGACGCGAAACGAGCGTCCTTTAATCTTTCCATTCTCAATTTTGTGTAATGCCTCTCTCGCAAATTCAGTTTTGACTGCAATGAATGACCACTTGTCAGCGATGGTTATTTTTCCAATGTCATTACCTGAAAGCGTGCCACCTGCAGTGAGAGCGCCTAATATGTCGCCCGGTCTTACTTTCTGTTTTCTTCCTCCATCTATTTGGAGGGTTGCCATCTCCGGATAAATTATTTTTGAGTCTAATGGGGATATATCAGGTAAATGTAATCTATCAATTTCTGTTTGGAGGAACTCCTCTAGCTTTTTAACTTTGTAGATCTCTTTCTGACTGAATAGTGTGCACGCTATTCCGCTGTTGCCCGCTCGTCCAGTTCGACCGATTCGATGTATATGAACTTCTAGTTCCCTTGCGATATGGTAATTAATAACAGCGTCTAATGAATCGATGTCCAGGCCTCTTGCTGCCACATCGGTGGCGACCAATATCGAGATACTGTTGTTGGCAAATCGAACCAGTGTTTGATCTCTGACTTTTTGTTCAAGGTCGCCGTTGAGTGGAAGACAACTAAATCCCATGTTAGTGAGTTCTTTCGCCAACGCCAAGGTTTCAATCTTTGTGTTACAGAAAATCAAGGTAGATTTTGGCTTAAAATGAAGCAGTAGCTGGCGAATAGCCTCACTTCGGCTGTCCCCTTCTCCAATTTCAAATAGGCTCTGTTCAATAGTGCTGTCGCTTTGATTTTGCTGGACTTGCACTAATACAGGGTTGTTCATTAAGGTCTTTGCTAGTGACTTGATTTGTTCTGGAAAGGTTGCGCTAAATAATAGACTCTGACGTTTTGAAGGGACATGTTTCAAAATGGCCTCGAGGCTAGACTGAAATCCCATGTCCAACATTCTATCCGCTTCATCCAAAACGAGGCTTTCAAGATATTTTAGTTCTAAAGTCCCTTTTCTAAGATGCTCCTCAATTCGCCCTGGGGTGCCGACGATTATATGAGCGCCGTGTTCTAGTGATCCTAATTGTGGTCCTAATGGACTGCCTCCACAAAGCGTGAGTACCTTAATATTGTGGATTGCCCGGGCGAGCTTGCGAATTTCCTTGGCGACCTGATCGGCCAGTTCCCGAGTTGGACAGAGAATAAGCGACTGAATTCTAAATTCTTTTACTTTTAACTTGTTCAAAATCCCAAGTCCAAATGCCGCGGTTTTACCTGATCCTGTTTTCGCTTGGCCAATGACATCCTTTCCCGAGAGAATTGGCGGCAAACTTTGCGCCTGAATTTCTGTCATTGATGTGTAACCAAGAGAACTAATGTTCTCTAAGAGTTGTTGGTTGAGATCGAGAGATGAGAAATTAGTCATTATTATAAGCTTTTAGTGAATTAGGTTGTTTTCAAGGCTTACGATGGATAGGCCTTTTACTTGAATTGATTCTGAGCTGGATTTCCGCGAACGTCTAGTGAAATATAAACTAGGCGGTCTCTCTTATTGGTTGATATGAATTTGTGTTAAGAGAGACTTCTGTCATTATTTGTACGTCCTTACTTCGATATAAGGCAATTCCCCACCCATCTTCGTGCTCGGGACATGGCGAAAAACGCGCACATTTTTTTGACATACACATCAAGATGATAGCGCCGACAATCTTAACATTTTCCCTGCTATATGTGCCTTGGTACGTTAGAATTATTAATCTAAATAACAAGCAGGATATCGATTGAACAATTTTCAAGATTTAGGTCTTCATCAGCAGTTGTTGAAGGCAGTTGATCGAGCTGGTTTCAAGGCCTTAACGGAAGTTCAGGCGAAGGCCATTCCTTTAGCCTTAGAGGGTAAAGACTTGATGGTTTCTGCAAAAACGGGCAGTGGTAAAACCGCAGCCTTCTTTTTGCCTACGCTTCATTTTATGTTATCCAAAGACTCTCCGAATTCCGGCACGCGGGCTTTGATTCTGGTTCCAACAAGGGAATTAGCGCTTCAAACAAAGAAGGCCTTTGAAATGTTTTCTGGATTTACTCAAATCAAATGTGGGGTCATTATTGGCGGAGAGGCCTTTAAGCATCAGATTGCTAGTATCCGTAAGAATCCTGAAATAATTGTAGCCACCCCTGGACGTCTTGTAGAGCATATTGAAAAGGGCTCGATTAATTTTGAAGATTTAGAAGTATTAATACTCGATGAAGCTGATCGAATGTTAGATATGGGCTTCGATGAAGATATGACCCTAATCGCAGATGCTTGTAATCCGAATAGGCAAAATCTGCTGTTTTCTGCAACCTTGACACATAGCAAGATTCCTAACATTCAGGCGATTTTGCGTAATCCAATATCGATAGAAGTAGATTCGCACCGCCAAGCGCATAGCAATATTAAGCAGCAATTGGTTCTTGCTGACGATGAAAAACATAAAACGATGTTAATTATAGGGCTGATTGCTGAGGAAAAAGCAGAAAGAGTTATCGTCTTTTGTAAAACAAGGGAGCAGTGCCAAGAGTTGGGTAATGTGCTTAAGTACAAAAAATTGAAAGCGGCTTATTTGCATGGAGAAATCCCACAAAGCGAGCGCAAGCAAGTGATGAGTCGTTTTAGGGATGGAAAGCTCAATGTATTGGTTGCTACAGACCTTGCTGCACGAGGATTAGACATATTGAATGTTGATTTAGTTATCAATTATTCCGTGGCTCAATCTGGTGATGACCATGTCCATCGAGTGGGTCGTACGGGAAGGGCTGGGGAAGATGGAATGGCCATAACACTTGTAAACCAGCAAGAATACAATTTGATGTCCAGTATTGAGCGATATTTGAAGATTTCTTTTGAGCATCGTTATATACAGGGTTTGAAGGCTTTATTTAAGGGGCCGAAAAAAGTTAAGAAGTCTGGGAAAGCTGCTGGGAAGAAAAAGAAGGTTGATAAGAGTAAGGGCCTTAAGAAGGGGAAGGTTGGTGCTAAGGGTGGGACGCAACGGGATGGGTTTGGGGTGTTGAAGAAAAAACGCTAGAGTGTTTTTAATTCTTTTTTTGCGAGTTTTTTGAAGTTATGGTGGGTTTTTGAATTAAGGGCTCTGTTGAACTCAATTTTTGCTTGGCTTGGGTTTCCGAGTTCTCGGTAAATTCTTCCTGCCAGGATTGCTGTTTGTGCTATGCCTGGGTCGTTCCATGTTCTTCTTCTTTTTCTATAATTGTTTGTTTCTGTTAGGGCCTCTTCGAATCGTTTTTCTTTATAGTAGTAATCCGCGAGTATTAAGATTGGAAATGCGCGCTCGGGAATCTCTTGTATAGCGCCTTTTATTAGTTGTTCAGGGCTTTCTTTTTCAGGATTTTCTTTTCTAGCGCTGCCTTTTTCTTCTTTTTTTCTTATTTTGGATGCCATGATGAGTTTGGCATATGGCTCGCTCAAGTTTGAAATTTTGTCTATGTATTTCTGTGCTTTTTCTGGATCGCCGCCCGCGATAGAAGGTGCGTTTAAGTAAAAGCTCGCAAGACCATAGAGGAACTCAATATTGTTCCCATCTAGTTCAGCCGCTTGGTGCCAGGATGCGAGGGCTTGTTTTGCCAGACCAAATTTTCTGAATATATTGGCATCTGAAACCAGAGTAAGCGTAACGGAACCTAGTAGAAAGTGGCTGTTAGCGTGTGTCGGGTATTTCGTCACATTTTCTGCAAATACCTTTCTTGCGAGTTCTAGTCTACCTTCATGAAAATAACTGCGAGCTAGATAATAATTGATATGAGGGTCGTCATTTTTTTTTGCTAAGGCTTCGAATTCGCTAAGTGCTCTTTCGTATTGAGCTGCGTTAAAGTGGTTTAATGCGTCCTCCAAAGTTGTTCCGTTAACTGAAATGGACATTAAAGTTAATACTAGGAAAAGGAAGCCTTGGTTCATAAGTTTGTGCTTGCTTGGTGTGAGAGTGATGGGACATGCTAACATTAAATACTTGTTTGTAAAAAACGTCAGAAGCCACAAATAGTAAGCAATAAGTAGCAAGCAAAAGGAAAGCAAAATGCTAGAAGAGCAGAAGTGTTAAAAGAAAGCGGAGAAAAGATAAGTGATGGTCGCTGGAGAAGCCGTGCGGCAGAAAGAAATGGCCAGGTGATCTGGGAGACGGTACAACCCTACTTACCTGAAAATGGGTTGGTCGCTGAGATCGCCAGTGGAACTGGGCAGCATATTGCTCAGTTCGCTCAGTTAAGCCCGCAACTTCAGTGGCAACCTACGGAACCCGATTCAGATTTAAGAAGATCAATTGAAAAAGAGATCTTATTGAGTGGTCTTTCTAATATATCTCAACCTTTATCTGTGAATGTGCTATCTAATCTAGATGTACTGCCAGAGACCAAATTAATCCTGAACATCAATATGCTCCATGTATCGCCGCCGCTTGCCATGCCTGGGCTTTTTAGATGTGTTTCACAAAGTTTAGAAACAGGAGGTCACTTTTTTCTCTATGGACCATTTATCCATGAAGGCGTTTTTAATTCAGAAGGGAATAAAGCTTTCCATCTATCATTGATGAAATCCAATGAGGATTGGGGCCTGCGGGAAATTATTGAGGTAATAGCTGAAGCTGCTAAACACAGCTTGAGACTTTTATCTAAGGTCGATATGCCTGCAAACAATTCTAGTTTGATTTTTCAACAAGGTTAGTTGTTCTTGTTGTAGGCACAACAAATGTAGAAACAATGCAATAGATTGCATCTCCAAAATTGTCAGTATTAGTTTCATGAAATAGGCAAAACGCGGCTTAGTTTGTTTTCCTTCAAACTAAAGTGGGATTCGATGTCCTGAACCCCAGGATATTTTAGAATTTTCTGCATGCTTAAGTCGGAAAAATGATCCATGGACTGAGTGACAACCTTTAACAAATAATCGTATGACCCGCTCATCGCATGACATTCTGTAATGTGATCTTCACTAGCAACCTTTTCAAGAAAGCCGGTCGTTTCTGCCTCGTTTTGCTTATTGAGTGAAACCTGTACAAAGGCGGTTACCTGTAAGCCCAATTGTCTCTGATCTAGAACAGCCGTGTATGTCTTTATAATTCCGCTATCTTCCAAGTGTTTGGTTCTTCTGAAGCATGGGGATTCGGAAAGCCCAACTTTATCAGCGAGTTCAACATTGGATATACGCGCATTTTCTTGTAAGAGGCGGAGAATTTCTTTCTCTGCTTTATCTAGTTTTAATCTCGTCATGTGTTATTCCGTTCACTAGGTCAGTACTTTAGGTGGAAAGCTGCAAAAAGAACAGTAAATACGGGGGAATACCCGGAAATTGGCCGATTTGTATAAAGAATTAGGAGAAATCTTGCGCGCTAAGAAGCGTAGGATACTGACTTCAGTTTTAGAAGGACCCTGCATTGGGTCTCTTGATAAAACGCTTTGCTGAGGCTATTTATTGATCAGCTGAGGCTCTTTTAATCAGCTGAGGCTATTTATTGATCAGCTGAGGCTCTATTAATTAGCTGAGGCTCTATTAAACAGGAAGGAAAACGAAAATGGCGGATCTGTTTGAAAACCCGATGGGTTTGTGTGGTTTTGAATTTGTTGAATTCGCAGCTGCTGAACCCGGTATATTGGAACCTGTATTCGAAATAATGGGTTTTTCCTGCATTGCAAAGCACCGTTCAAAAAATTGTTTTTTGTGGCGCCAAGGTGAAATTAATTTCATTACCAATTACGAAGCAAAAACCCCGGCGGCCTTCTACGCAGAGGAGCATGGCCCATCGGCTTGCGCGATGGCTTTTAGAGTGGAAAATGCAGCAACGGCCTATTACAGGGCACTAGCGCTAGGTGCTCAGCCTGTCGATGTACCGGTGAGTCCGATGGAATTAAAACTGCCGGCGATAAAAGGAATAGGCGGAACGGTATTATACCTGATCGATCGCTTTGAAGACGGCGGGGCGATTTATGACATCGACTTTGAGTACTTCGAAGGCGTAGATCGCAAGCCGGTAGGACTTGGCTTTAACTTGATAGATCACCTGACACATAATGTTTACCGGGGTCGGATGGACTATTGGGCGGGTTTTTATGAATCCATCTTCAATTTTCGCGAAATTCGATTTTTCGACATAAAAGGTGAGCATACGGGTCTACAATCAAAAGCGATGACCGCGCCAGATGGCAAAATTAGAATACCGCTTAACGAAGAGGCTGGTGGCAAAAGTGGCCAAATTGAAGAGTTCTTGATGGAATACAACGGTGAAGGTATTCAGCATATTGCCTTTATTTGTGATGACTTGTTAGCTTGTTGGGATCGCTTACAGAAAAATGGAATGAAGTTTCTAACGCCGCCTCCTGATACGTATTATGAAATGTTGGAAGAGCGTTTACCCGGTCACGGTGAACCCGTAAGTGAAATACAAAGCCGCGGTATTTTGTTGGACGGAACAACAACTGGTGATAAACCAAAATTATTATTGCAGATATTTTCGGAGAATATGGTTGGCCCTATCTTTTTTGAATTTATTCAAAGAAAAGAAGATGAAGGCTTTGGGGAAGGAAATTTCAAAGCACTTTTTGAATCGATGGAGAGAGATCAAATTAAACGCGGCGTGTTAGACGCTTCATAGTCTATTTGATAGATCTAATGAATAGACCTAAGGGATAGATCAAAATCGAGGGCAAGATCATGGAATTAAAACGCATTCACCATGTGGCATATCGTTGCAAAGACGCTAAGGAAACCGTTGAGTTCTATCAGCGTGTCTTAGATATGGATTTTGTTCTCGCCATCGCAGAGGATCAAGTGCCCTCTACCAAAGCGCCAGATCCCTATATGCACGTATTTTTGGATGCAGGGATGGGTAATGTGCTCGCTTTTTTCGAGTTGCCTAACTCCGATACTATGGGGAGAGATCCGCACACGCCAGAGTGGGTTCAACACATCGCCTTTGAATTGTCGGATATGGATGCTCTCAGAGAAGCCCGGGAAAAGTTGATAACAGAGGGTTTAGATGTTGTTGGCCCCGTTAATCATGGCATTTTCCAATCTATCTATTTCTTTGATCCAAATGGCCACAGATTAGAACTTGCAGTCAATACGCAAAGTGATGAAGAGATGAAGCAACTGCATGAGGTTGCCCCCTTGATGTTAGAAGAGTGGAGTCGAACAAAAAAGGCGCCGACGCATGCTGCTTGGCTGCACGAAAAGCAATTCATTGAATAGGGCTCAATCGATTCCCATAAAGTGTAATCAACTAGCTGAATGATACCTCGCATCATTGCACTCTGTCTCAAACCTCCCTATCTTAGATCGACCTTAGTTTTCCTAGCTGGATATTGATGTATCAATCTTATGTCGTTGAGTTGTCTTGAATATGGCGGCTTCTAGAAAAATACCCTTTAGTACAAAACTTTTCTATGGCGTTGGCTCTATTGCTAACGGCGTCAATAGTAATGCTTTTAGCTATTTCATGCTCTTTTTCTACTCACAAGTTGTAGGCGTTGAGGGTTACCTTGTTGGCATTGCAATGTTATTTATGATGTTGGCTGATGCTTTCTCTGATCCAATTATTGGCCATGTATCTGACAATTGGAAATCAAAATTGGGCCGCCGTCATCCCTTTATGTATTTCTCGGCTATACCTGTATCTATTTGTTTTTTCCTATTGTTTGTGCCGCCTACACAATACGGTCAAGAAGTGACACTGGCCTACTTTCTTGTCGTAGCTATAGCAACCCGCACCTTTGTGACTATGTTTGAAATCCCAAGTAGTTCTCTGGTGCCGGAATTCACTGATGATTACGATGAACGAACATCGATTTTGTCATTCAGATATTTCTTCGGCTGGTGGGGCGGACTCACAATTGCCGTACTGGCTTATAAGATATTCTTTGCGTCGACGGATCAATTTCAGGATGGAAGGCTTAATCCGGAGAGTTGGGTGGATTATGGCCTCTTTGGGGCATCAATAATGTTTTTCTCTATTATGATCTCGAGTATCGGTACTCACAAAGAGATACCTTTTTTAACCAAAGCAACTGAAAAGCAGAAGTTTAAGTTGGAAAATACTTTTAAGGATATGTTTGAGTCCTTGTCTAACAGAAACTTCCTTGTCATATTTGTCGCAGCAGTATTGGGGGCAATGGCTGGAGGTGTAAATTCTGCTTTGGTTCTGTACTTTAACACCTTCTTTTGGGAGCTTACCTCTAGTGAAATTGGAACCTTAAATTTCGCTTACTATTTTTCAGCTGTCACTGCATTATTTCTCGCGCCGAGATTGACAAAAAAGAGGGAAAAGCAACAGGTCGCAGTTGTCGTTTATTTGGTTGGTGCTTTGTTATTACCCCTGCCGATTTTCCTGCGTTTAATCGGGGTATTTTTCTCAAATGATAGCGAGTGGCTTCTGCCTGTGCTTATGCTGCATGGCTATATCGATGTCACCATCATGATAATGGCCTCGATTTTGGTCGCCTCGATGATAGCGGATATTGTTGAAGATAGTCAGAAAACAACCGGCAGACGATCAGAGGGATTGTTTTTTGCAGGTCAGTCATTTGCTCAGAAAGTAGTCCATGGCTTTGGTATATTTGCCACAGGTATAATATTGTCTATTATTAACTTTCCGAAAGATGTAGCACCTGGGGAAGTTCCCCAAGAAGTGTTAAACAATCTTGGGTACCTATTTATACCACTTGTTGTGATATTTTATTGCGCAGCCGTTTTTACCCTGTCGCGATATAAAATTACTAGGGCAATACATACAGAAAATTTACAGACCGTCGCGGAGAGTTCTTCCGAGGTTTAGGTCTATTGTCTAATGCTAAAGTTTAAGACTTGAGTTTAGGTCTAAGCTCTCGCCTTAAAATTTTGCCTACCGCTGATTTTGGTACCGAGTCGATAAATTCCACCTGTTTAGGCACTTTATAACGGACAAGATGTTTCCGGCAAAATTCGATGATATTTTCTTCAGTTAACTCAGCGCCCTCATTTTTTACGACAAACAACTTAACCGCTTCATCAGTCTTTTCGCTAGGGACCCCAATGCAGGCCGACTCCAAAACGCCTTCCATATTGGCGATGACAGCCTCGATTTCGTTGGGATAAACATTGAAGCCTGAGACGATAATCATGTCCTTCATGCGATCGACAATTTTGAATAGACCGCCTTCGGTTAAGATAGCAACGTCTCCCGTCATAAAGTAGCCATCCTTAGTGGTTACTTTCTTTGTTTCATCTTCATTTCTCCAGTAGCCATTCATCACTTGAGGACCCTTGGCGCATAGTTCTCCCGGTTCACCAATGTTAACTTCATTACCTTCTTCGTCTCTCAAGGAAATATCAGTAGACGGCATTGGGATACCGATAGATGAAGAAAAAGTATCGGGATCAACTTGATTAAAAGTCAAAACCGGTGATGTTTCTGATAAGCCATATCCTTCTGTGATATGGCTGCCCGTTGCATCTCTCCACTTATTAGAAATCGCTTCTTGGATTGCAGTACCGCCACCGGCGGCTATCTTGAGCGTGGTGAAATCAAGGTCACTAAATCCAGGCGTATGCAATAAGCCATTAAACAAAGTATTGACGCCAGTAATTGCTGTAAATGGCCACCGTGAGAGTTCCGCAACAAACCCGGGCATATCACCTGGGTTGGTAATCAAGACATTTGCGCCACCCTTAACAAAGAAGGAAAGGCAATTCACCATCAAAGCAAAAATGTGATAAAGCGGTAGTGCGGTGATCACGACTTCTTCGCCATCAACTAATTGTGTCTGCATAACGGCCGAAAACTGGTTGATATTGGCAACCAGGTTACGGTGGCTGAGCGCTGCTCCTTTGGATAGGCCGGTTGTGCCTCCGGTATATTGTAGAAATAACAAGTCTTCGCCCTTGATGTCGACCTCTTGTACTGCTAGTTCAGCACCTTTTGAAATGGCATCCTTGAATGAAATATATTGACCGATTCCGGCATCAATCTCGGGGGATGCAATGGTTTCATTTCCACAGTCTCCCATGTTGACCACGATAATGTTTTTTATTCTGGTTTGTTCAACAATTTCACTCAAAGTAGTCGTTGCGCCTGAAAAGATCACGATTGTATCTGTATCGGCATCATTAAGTTGATGGACTAATTCTCTGGCGGTGTATTGAGGGTTGACGTTTACCTGTACCAAACCTGCCCGCAAATTTGCCAATAAGGTGATGGGAAAAGCCATGATGTTTGGACACATAATAGCGATTCGATCACCTTTTTTAAGGTTTAGCTCTGACTGGAGATAAGCAGCTAGTTGAGCGGAAAGCCTGTCGATGTCTTGGTAGCTTAATTCTGAACCAAAATTACTAAATGCAGTTTTGTCACCAAATCTTACAATCGCCTCTTTCACCATTTTCCAGACACTTGGATGTGAGTCTGCATCTATTTCTGTGGGGATGTTTGAGTCCATGTTTTTTAACCAGCGCTTTTCCATATTTTTCTCTTATTGATGCTTATTAATACTAATACATTGTTATGCAGAGTATATTAACACTTTTTCCCAAGCGCGATTAGCTTAGGGTTTTCTGTCAATATCGAGGGGATGCGCAAGAGGATAAAGAGATGGGGTGAATGAGCTTATATTGGGTAGGATTTGCTAAAAAAGTATCCGAGTCCTTAAGGCCCGGATATTTCGCTGTAATTACTTCTTAGATTACTTCTTAGGTTACTTCTTCGATTTTTTCTTTTTACCTTTCTTTTCAGTTTCATCGTCGGCGTTATCATCGGAGCTTTCGAATTGCTTTAGTAATTCTTCATCAAGCTTAGGGACGGTTTTTAACTCATCGCTGTCCTCTGGCAAGTCCTTTGAAAAGTCTTTCAACAAGGTAAATTGATCTTCACTGAAAGCCTGTAACTCGCGATGGCTCGCTGCAAGCTTGGCTGCTTCTTCAATTGTTTTGTCAAGCTTCTCGACTTTGTCTTTTAACTCTTGTTTCTCTTTTCTCAATACACGCGTTTCGTCTTCAGAGCGTTTTCTGGCAGTCGTTTCGTCGTGTTTCTTTTTGTTTAAGGCTTTCATCTTTTTGACTACGTTTTCTGGAGTGTCAGCTAACGCAACCTTGATTGATTTTAGTTCTTTGTTCCTTTTTTCGAGCTGCTCAGTAATGGACTTTAATTCTTCTACGCCGAGCTTGCGGGTTTCTTCCAGTAGTTTCTCTAAGGAATCCTTCCTTGCCGCCATATCAGAATATTTGCCTTCTTCTATTTTTCGGCCTTTTTCGCTTTGCTCTAATTGCATTTGAATTTCGAGCATGGCTACTTTGTTGGCCTCGTTAGAGGTCTGTACTAGAGACTCTGCCTTTACAATCTTTTGTACGCCGTCTACGAGCGCTAGTTTTAGCTCTTCTTCCTTGCATTCTGGGTCTAAACCCAAAGCATCAGTAGCAGTTTTGATCAATAGTTGTTTACTGATTGCTAGTTCTTTCCAAACTTTTAAATCTATGGCACTTTGCACCTAGTCATTCTCCACATCTTGAATACAAATAGGGTCATTCATATATAGATAACACGTACTTTGATCCCGAGAGGATGAGTACTGATATCTATTCAGAAATTCGGTTTTGTCAATTTGGCTTTTTGTCAACTTGATTGAGGTATCTATTCGTTTTCTGTTAAATTTTGATTTATTCACATTAGATTGTTTCGATCTTGAATCTTTCGATTTTCTTTCGATTCTAATGCTCTTAATTATAACGCTCTTAGTTATAGTGTTCTCGATTCTAAAGCCCTCAGTTATAGCGCTCTGGATTATAAAGGTCCCTAAGGTTGAATTCAAATTACTCAGAATTCAAAGGGCTTATAAATCGAGGCGGAGCTTAACACAGTGTTTCAGTGATTTCCTCCACATTCGTGCTATAAACTGCGCTAAGAAGCAAAATAAACTTGGCTTATATAAGCTTAAGAAGTCGAATTGGGTTTAGATTTTATATCTAACCAGCCTCCTACCATGCCAGCAAGAAAACCCCCGTCTGCTGTGATTTCAACACCATTTATCCAGCGACACTCACCGATACTGAGAAATTCGATGATCTCTGCAATGTCTTCTGGTTCGCCTTCTCTGCCGACTTGCTCTACACCCCAGTCATATAGAGCTTCTCCGACGAGCTTTCTGAAATCAGTGGTCAATTGTGTACCTGTTGATCCGGGATGTACGCAGTTAACTCTTACCTTATTTTTGATCGCGATGCCCACGGCACGATAGGTATATGCAGCCGCGCACTGTTTTGAGAATTTATAAGGATTACCTTCCCAGACCTTTTGGTTTTCCTTTAACCACACTGTGCCGCTGTTAAAATCTTTTGTATCTAAGAACGCCTTGATGATCTTTTCGCGGGATCTCCAATCAAATGCGGCAGTAGAAGCAACATTTACGATGCTGCCTCCGGGTTCAATGCGCGGTAATAATGATTCGGACAAGTGTCGTAAACCGAGGAAGTTAACGGCCATGATTATTTCACCCGGCCATGCATTCGAGACACCCGCAACATTAACGAGCCCATCAATTTTCTGGGGTAATTGTTCGATAGCGGCACTAATCGATTCAGGAGAAGCCAAGTCGCAGTGAATAAATTGGTTAGCATTATTATCTGGTTGAGCAAGATCCAAGATAATGACTTCACATTTTTTTGAAAGGAGGCGTCGTGCAGTTGCTGCGCCAATTCCGGTTGCGCCACCCGTAAGTACAATCAATTTTGTCATCATTAGAGACTAGGGCCGAGGCTGGAAGATGTCAAATCTTTAAGAGTCTGCTAGTCTCGGAACTTGAACCTCTGATGACTGTACTCATGATCGTGAAAGCCTCTCATTTAACTGCGCTTGATGCGCGAGATAAAATTCGCAAGCGAGCGCTATCTTCTGTAGACCTGTTAGAAAGTTGCATTGAACAAATAGAGAAAATTGATCCTGTTGTAAATGCGATGGTTACTAGATCCTTTGATCGAGCTCGAGAGGAAGCTTTGTCCGCTGATGCAGCGATTAATCTTGGAAAGGATCTCGGTTTATTGCACGGTTTGCCCATCGCTATTAAAGATATCCACCAAACCAAAGGTATTGTGACGACCTTTGGTAAAAAGGATTTGGCAAATAATGTACCCTCATCGGATTCGGGTATTGTTAATCGAATAAGAAAAGCCGGTGGCATCATTATAGGTAAAACCAATGTGCCGGAAGGTAGCATTGGCGCTAATACAGTTAATCCTCTATTTGGAGCGACAGGAAATGTATTCAATCCCGATTTGACTTGTGGCGGTTCGTCCGGTGGTTCTGCGGTTGCCATAGCAAGTCATATGGCACCTCTCGCTACGGGATCTGATCATGGCGGCAGTCTTCGTATTCCTGCGTGTTACAGCGGAGTTGTGGGGTTTAGAGCGACGCCTGGCGTTGTCCCCAATGAAGGCAGGACAACGCTCCAAACCAATTATAGTGTGCAAGGTCCAATGGCAAGAACTGTCGCCGATGCGGCGTTAATGCTATCTGTCATTGCAGAAAGAGATGAGAATTCTGTGAAAGATCCGATGGCATTCCCTCTGAATGCTTCGATGTTTGCTACTTTAGATAATGTCGATATCAGTCGCTTGCGTATTGCCTTGAGTGCCGATTTGGGTGGCGTATTGGTGTCGAAAAGCATACGTGAAATTTTTAAGTGTCGCATGGAAGCATTGAGCGACAAAGTTGCAGTTTGCGATTGGCATGATTTGGATTTAAGTAGTGCACCTGATGTAGATTGGCATTTACGACAAGATCTCTTTGTCACTCAATATTATGAACAAGCTAAGACTTGGTCTGAAGATTTTAATCCTAATATAAAGTCTAGTTATGATTCAGCGCTGATGACAACAATGGCGTCGATCGCGGAAGCACGTGCAAGACAAATGCAGCTTTATCAGTCATTTTCCTCCGTGTTTGAAGATTATGATATTGTAATTTGTCCGGGAGTGAGTATTCCACCCTTTCCGTGGAAACTTCGTAATCCTCTGGCGATAGATGGAAAACCTGTAGAAAACTATATGGCCTGGTTAGCGCTAACATCTTCCTTGACAGTGGTCGGCCACCCAGTTGTTGCCTTGCCATGCGGCCTTGATGATCAAGGAACACCTTTTGGAATACAGGTTGTGGGCAAGATGTATTCTGATCACCGGCTTCTCAGTATCGCCTCGGGTTTGGAGGGCTACTTCAATCAAAGTCCCGCTCTAAAGCGACCTGTACCAGATTTTGACAAGCTGTCGAAGTTTGACTCTACGTGTCGCACCTTAGGAAAGTTGGTGTAAGAGAAGAGCATCTGATGGCAATAAAACCCACAATTTACAAGATGAATATTTCAGTCTCTGATATGGACCGAAACTTTTATGGTGGTTTAAATTTAACCCTTGCCTTACATCCGTCAGAAACTCCCGAAAGAATGATGGCGCGGGTCGTAGCATATTGTCTTAATGTCGAGGAGAGTATGGCGTTTTCAAAGGGACTGAGTGCTGTAGAAGAACCTGATGTGTGGGCACATACTTTAGATGGTCAAATTTCCCTGTGGATCGATGTTGGTGAGCCCAGTTTTGAGAGAATGAAAAAGGCGAATTCATTAGCAAAAAAAGTCATGGTCTACAGCTTCAATACGAAATCAGATGTTTGGTGGCAAAAAAATGCGATGGCTTTTGGAAGGTTAGGTATTTCAGTGAATAGATTTGACTGGACTCAAATTCAATTGTTGGCACAATATTTAGAACGAACAATGGACTTTTCAGTGACCATTTCTGGTGACAGTGCCTATATTGCAACTGAAAAAGGTGAGTGTGAACTCACTTGGAAAAACCTACAGGCATGGTGAATTGGCTCTCTGAATAAGTAGGCCTAAGCGCTTTGGTCGAATTTATAAAGATCGAGATCAGACCTGACTTGGTTGCTCATCTCGTTATCATTTGAATCTACAGGTATGCCTACAGCATCAGCGATTCGAACCATTCTTTGGAAGTTGGCTGCGACACCCGCAACATCGACGAGTACACTTGGGCCCGCCTGGCTAAAGAGTGCGTCACGCGCCTCCTTTAGTGCGCTTTCATCTCTTGACGCCAAACTACCAGCAAATTGCACTAACTCACGGGCATATTGAATATCAGAATGTGATGCTGCTTCACTTCCCATAATCATATTAATATCGATATCACTTTCTGTTTTATTTGCACTCACACGGAGCATCGTTGCATGGGCGCTGGTTCAGTAAAAACATTCGTTGTAAGAGGAAACTCTGCCCGCAACGAGCTCCATTTGCATACGATTGATCGCCCTGTCTTTTTGACCAATAAAGTTCCCCATACCTTCAGTTGACAAATACTGTGCTGTAGATAGTGCTTTCCAATCTCGGAGGGCATTCGGCACAAGTGTTAAGGCTCTTAATACATTTGCGGTTTGATCACTATGCCAAAGATCTGATTCCGCCCCTGTAGCGCCGGTTGCTGGTAGCATCGGGACAAAGGCGATGTCCTTGACCACTTGTTTTGGTTGATGATTATCTGGATCACCCTGGCAAGGACTGGGTAGGGTTTCTAAGCTTATTCCAAGACCTCGATTAAATTCATCTATGCTAAAAACGGCGACAACGATACCGGTTAGCTCAACATAGTGGCTATAGGGTAAGCCCGCATCGACATTACGGTTAACATATTGTTGAGTGATTCTATGTTGATCTGTAACGATTCGGTGAATCGCATCAACAGCCACGGTGGGGAGGATTTTACTGTGGCTGTGCTCACCCTTAAATGTATAAGGTGATAACGCGTTCTTTCTGGCACTACAAAATTCACAGCTACTCGCGTTTCTTACTTCTTGGGCGATGGCAACGCGCTCCTTACCTGTCCACCAATTACCCGCTTGGCTGAGCTTTATCCAGAAATGCTTATGGGCCTCCTTTATATCGTTACGAATATCATAAGGGGAGTTTTCATAGTTAAAATAAGTCATTTCGCCCTTCCTGTTTTAATTTCTATGGGTTTATAGTGACATTTATAGACAACAATTACTGTCGATTATCGCTCTGCCTTATCAGCCCCACATTTTATGATACTACCTTGCCGCATCATTCCGATGTCTTTAGTATGGGGCCAGACTTTTACTTACTAGCGCGAGAATGGAGAACAAAAATGGCCGAAGCTTGGATTATTGATACCTGCCGTACACCCCGTGGGATTGGCAAAAAAGGCAAGGGTGCCTTAGCGGATGAACACCCTCAACACTTAGGCGCTGCCGTATTAAAAGCGCTACACGAAAGAGTCGGATTTAATACTGCTGAAGTAGACGACATCATTTTTGGTACCAGTTCGCAACGGGGCCAGCAAAGTGGTGATCTCGCAAGGATGGCTGCACTTGATGCGGGTTATGATATTAAAGCCAGTGGTGTCACTCTGGATCGGTTTTGTGGTTCTGGTATCACCTCAGTAAACATTGCTGCTGCCAATATCATGTCTGGAATGGAAGATCTTTGCATCGGCGGCGGTGCCGAAATGATGTCAACATTTGGCCAAGGTAGCGGCAACAGCTCCCCTTTCTTAGATAACGATAACTTTCGATTAAGAGAAGTTCATCCTCAACCACATCAGGGCGTTTGTGCTGATGCAATTGCCACTCTGGAAGGAATCGATAGAAAATCATTAGATGAATTGGCGGTCGTGTCCCAACAAAGAGCTGCAAATGCGATAAAGAATGGCTACTTTGACAAATCTCTCGTCACTGTCCGCAAACTTGATGGATCAATTGCACTCGATCATGAAGAGTTTCCTAGGCCACAAACTACCATTGAGACCTTGTCAGGACTTGAGCCTTCATTTGCGAAATTGGCTGACATTCCACTCGATAAATCGGGGACTACTTTTAGGTCTCTTGTTGCTCAAAAATATCCCGATCTAAAAATTGAGCATTTTCATCACGCTGGTAATTCCTCAGGTGTTGTTGACGGAGCTGGTGCCGTTTTGTTGGCTTCAGCTGATTACGCCAAAGCCAACGGCCTAAAACCTCGAGCAAGAATTGTCGCAATGTGTAATATGGGTGATTCACCAACATTGATGCTTAATGCGCCGGTACCGGCTGCGAAAAAAGTATTGGCTAAAGCAGGGCTTTCAATTTCGGATATCGATTTGTTCGAAATCAACGAAGCTTTTTCTGTAGTGGCTGAAAAATTTATACGCGATCTCAATTTAGACCGAGATATAGTCAACGTTAACGGCGGTGCAATGGCGCTTGGTCATCCCATTGGAGCAACAGGCTCTATGTTAATTGGCACTGTATTAGATGAGCTTGAAAGACGTGACCAACAATTTGGTTTAGTGACAATGTGTGCTGCAGGAGGTATGGCGCCAGCGATAATTATTGAACGTATTTAAAGTGCTCCATTAAAAGATACCTGAGTAAAAAAGCCCCGAGGATTGTCTCGGGGTAATTTTCAGTCAATACACCACATATAATGTATTTCCTTCCCTTATAAGTAGTCTTCTAAACAGCCACTTATTTTTTTGATTGGTGAAAAGCCGTATCAAATTCACCCGCTTTTAACTTTGAGATATATTGCTTATAGGCAGCGATTGCCTTATGACTAAACATCAAGGTGATGGGCAAACAAACAACCAACAATATTCCAGATCCAAGTGTTGTGATGGCATCTAGTTCTCTAGTTGTTCTCATTATCCCGGAAGTAGCAACAAATGCCATTAAGCAGAATACCATTTTATAGGGTAAAACAACGCGCGGACCAAATAAATAATTAATACCTTGTTCGCCATAATATCCCCAAGAAATCATCGTCGAGATCGCGAACATCCAAGCTGCGATTGTGACTAACCATTTTCCTAGACCCATGTGGGTTTGATCAAATGCGACAGCAGTTAAGCTAGCGCCTGCATATCCTTGGAAAATGCCAGCATCTAACAATACGGGCTTGGTTTCTGCTAGCAAGGGATTAAGAACAAAGTAGGCATTGTCATTTTGCGTTGTTACGAAACCATACCAACGTTCAACACCGCCATTTTTAAGCTGGCGTATCATAAAAGCACTGCTATCGTTTTGCCAACTTTCATCTTTTGGTAATAGTTGTTGTTCAACTTCCCATGTCATACCTTCGCTTGCATCAATCGATTTTACAATCTGAGGGATTGAATCTAGGTGGGTGTCTGCGGATCGGTTCCACACACCAGAGAGCAATATAACCATTGCGGTAATGGTGCAGACTACCAAGGTGTCTATAAAGGGTTCTAATCCTGCAACGAGCCCTTCACGAACGGGTTCATTTGTTTTTGCAGCACTATGGGCAATAGCAGATGAGCCTTGACCAACTTCCGATGAATAGAGTGCGCGCTTCATCCCCCATAACATGGCTGTGGCAACACTGCCGCCAATAAATGCGCCTTGAGCCTCTGTTGGATTAAATGCGCTTCGAAAAATCAGAGCGATGGTTTCTGGTACTAAAGTGATATTCAGGAAAATAACATAGAGGCCCGCAAGAATGTAGACAAGACACATAAAGGGAACAAGTAGACTCGTCACCTGCCCTATTCTCTTTATTCCGCCAATCAGAACAGCGCCTACAACAAGGGCGAGTATTACCCCAACCAGCGGTCTTGACCATCCAAAATACGAGGCAGTGACTTCGGCAACATTCCATGCTTGGAACATGTTGCCCCCAACGAAAACCCCGATAAGTAGTCCGACGCAATAAGTCCCGCCTAGGAATGCGCCCAATTTTGCCCAACTCGGGCCCATCTCCGCAAAGGCTTTTTTTGCGACCCACATAGGGCCTCCGTGAGGATTGTCGGGATCATCTAGGTTTCTATACATCAGAGATAATGTGACTTCGACTACTTTAATTGCCATGCCCAGTAATCCAACAACCCACATCCAAAAGACAGCACCTGGGCCGCCCAGCCCAATTGCTATGGCAACGCCGCCTATATTTCCGAGACCGACGGTTGCAGAAAGCGCAGTTGATAATGCCTGAAAATGGCTAATAGCGCCGGGATCGTAGGGGTCGTCATAATGACCAAGCGTTACGCTGGTGCCGTGAACTAAAGAACGATACTGTGCAAAAACACTCCATATCGTAAAAAGTAAACCGCTTGCGAGTAGGGAATATAAAACATATTCATGCCAAATTACGGCATTGACGAGTTGGATCATTGAGTGAAATGCATCCACAGAAGCCTCCTGTCCTAAATTTTGATGAACCATATCACATTTCACTAGGGCAATATGGTCGAGGCCTAAGTGGACTTCTCATGCAATGATGTCGCCCAATTATTCGGGGAGTTTGAGGGGGCAGTCAAAGACTAAGTGATGGTTTTTTGAACATTGAAACAAATAACAGATTCTGTGTTGGTTCATTTGCGATATGGTGATAAAGCCGCAGGGCAGGTAGTGCAATATGTACTAGTGAGAACCTAAGCTGGCAGCGGGCTCATTTTCTATTTGCCTTGGCAAGCGAATGATAAAAACACTAACCTCTCCAATTGTTGATTCGACGTCAATCGAGCCACCGTGATTTTCAACAATGGTCGCGTAACTAATCGCCAGACCTTGACCACTGCCTTTGCCAACTTCCTTTGTTGTAAAAAAAGGATTATAGATCTTCTGCTTAACATCCGCACTCATACCTATTCCATTATCTTGAATTAAAATCTCTGTTCCATCGTCACTGTTTTTAGTGGTTATTCTTATTAGTCCTTGGACCTGCGTTTCTCCAAATTTTTCATCGATAGCGTGGGCGGCGTTTACTATGAGGTTTAGAAATACTTGGTTTGAGGAAGAGCTTTCACATGAAATAATTTCTAGTTCGGGCTCGTAATCTCTTTGTATTTCGGCAACATACTTCCATTCAGAAGTTGCAATCACAATGACATTATCAATAAGCTGATTGATATTAGATGGCGCTTTATCGCTCTCTCCTGGGTGAGAGAAATTTTTCATTGCCTGAACAATTCTGGAGATATGTGTAAGCCCTTCACTGCATTGATTCAAGGCTAAAGGTACTTCTTGTTCGATAAACGGAAA
>JBLHIH010000053.1:0-24042 GCA_047616645.1 Flavobacterium sp.
ATCCGTTTAGGCACAACACCTTCCATCATCAAAAACCCACGGGAGGCGAACTGTGACATTTGTTGTGAATTGAGCAACACAGGCTTGGCCATCTTACACCTCCTCCATTTCAATCATCTTCTCGAAAAAGAACTCATACTTAAGGTAATCGGTTTTAAATTCATCACCTGATACATGACTAACGAGTTGACTCGCTTGAATCAAACGCCAACCATCAATTAAGGCATCAAGTCCAGTATTGTAAGGCGGATCATTCTGATCACCCGCCATATGAACTGTTTTACCAGTACCATCATAAAAAGACCACGCAATCACACCCGTGTCCAATGCTGAGCTTGCAGTGTATAGCACCATCACCTGTTGACGGGTTAATAAGCTATTCAATTTAGTTGTCATTTCTTTCACCTATAGCGCGTTCAGCAGCCATCATATCTCATTATTGGTGTGCTATTCTCGTTAGTCACTATGTGCTTATAAAGAATTGACATGACAGTTAAAACAAACCTTGAAGCCGCGATCCTCACAGTAACATTGAATCGACCTGCGTCGCTCAATGCCTTCAACACACAACTAATGGATGATCTCGCCGATGCCTTTTTGGATGCGGCAAGTGACAGCAAGGTGAAGGTGTTAATACTCACTGGAGAAGGTCGTGCATTTTCGGCAGGAGCAGATTTATCTGCCATGGGACGTCCATCGAATCCACCCAAGCATGGTCTCGCAGGTCTTTTAGATGCCATTGTTGACTTCCCCAAGCCATTTTTACTGGCCGTTAATGGCATAGGTGTTGGTATTGGCGCGACGATTTGTGGCCTTGCGGACTTTACCTATATCTCTGAGAAAGCACGTCTTAGATGTCCCTTCTCGGCTTTGGGTTTAACTGCTGAAGCAGGCAGCACCCACAGTTTTCCTCAACTCATGGGTCGACAAAAAGCCAATTGGTTCTTGTTGGCTGCGGAGTGGATGTCTGCTGCTGAGTGCGTAGAGAGTGGACTGGCACTTGAAATGCTGCCGGAAGACAAATTGCTTGACAGAGTTAACGAGCAGGCTGCGAAACTCGCTGCACTACCTTCCTCTTCCGTAATGAAAACAAAAGCCCTAATGATGGCGCCGCACAGAGACAGTCTTAAGGCACATATTATTAAGGAAAACGAAGGCCTGGCAGAACTAAGTGGTAGCCCTGCCAATCGAGAAGCGATAACTGCATTTCTTGAGAAACGAGAAGCAGACTTTTCTGGAATGGAATAGACGTAACACAGACCTTAATCTTTTTTTAGAGACCCGCAACGGTTAGTATACATAGATGATAATACGACCAAGCTACATGGCGTCTGCTACCTTACTACGTTTTTTTAGTAGACAGGCATACCGCTTGCTACTGGCTTACTCGTTATCATACTCTACGGTGTTATTCGCAGCGGATGCCCCCAACTTTAATAGTTATAGTCCAGATGTAGCTACACTTCTCGAAGAGTTTCACGCCGAATCAGATGATCATGGCAGCATGCTACCTTCCATCCTCTCCTGGCAAGGCAAAAGTGCAGCGGAAACACTCATTGATTTTGAACGCGGTCTCATCACCATCAGTGCAGGCGACGCTTTCGGGATCAGAAAAGCAGCGCTTGAAATTCTCTTAACCCAAATTGACCCAGCCATTATCGATGCAAGTACAGCGAGCGATTTAGGACTCATTAATTCGAAAACAAAAAAAACCTTCTTTTATGAACAGATCCTGGATCAAGATGGCCTGCCCATTGCCTCTGTCTGGCGAGCGAACAGATTCATCGATCACTTGATGGCTCGTCAAAAAAATCGCAGGAAAGAGATCAGCATTAATCGCCTGGTGATTCCAATGATCAGCCAGCACAAAGCGATTGCAGGAAGTAGATACCTGTCGTTTGCTAAAATGGCAAGCGCCAGGCATATGATTCCAGTCCCGCTTATTATGGCTATTATCGAAACCGAGAGCGCCTTTAATCCTCTGGCGCGTTCTCGCTCCAACGCCCTCGGACTGATGCAAATCAAAGCGGATACTGCAGGTCGAGATTATTTCTCGATCATCAACGGTAATAGCCACACACCGTCTGCTGCGTATCTTTATAACCCTAAAAACAATGTCGAAGTGGGCACTGGTTATCTTAGTATTCTGGCTGACCGTTACCTTGCTGGCATCTACCATCCGCAGAAGCTGGAGTACGCGATCATCTCCAGTTATAACGGAGGATCCGGCGCTCTTTTTAAGAGCCTGGTGCGGTCCGGCAACAGAAAGGCGGCCATTAAACGCATTAATGCCATGAGTGTTAAGGATTTTTACTGGTTTTTAACCCATCGACATATCCGATCGGAATCAAGAAATTATGTGAAAAAAGTAACTGCCCGCATGAAAAAATATACAGGGATATAGCAGCTCAAACAATAGCCTCACATTGATTAGCTTAAAAACATCAGTTCGCCAGCACATCAAGTCCTTGGCGATTCAGACGAATACGCTCGCTCGCAGTAAGGTCATCACCCACCTGTACAATCGTCTTGCCAAAGTTAGCCCCAGACAGCATCGCAGTAAACGCCGCAGGCGCACTTTCAATTCCTTGCCAAAGATCTTCCTTGTACTTGATTAACCCGTCTTTTACCCATTGACCCATCTCAGACAAAAATTGCGCTTGATGCGCTTCAACAAAGTTGCCTACGAACAAACCATGCACGATCACTTGCTTTGCCTCGAAGAAGGGTGCTCCTTGTTGCTGCCAAACTTCCTGCGGCGAGCGCCCATCTTCGTTCCCATATTGAGAAATCATGCCACACAGACTAATTCTGGATTGGGTATTAAGCAGCGGAAGTACAGCTTCATAAACTTCACCACCAACATTCTCAAAATAAATATCGATGCCATCTGGGCAGGCTTTCGCTAATTGTTCTTTAAAGTCTTCATCCCGTCGATTAAGGCAGGCAGAGAATCCAAGCACGTCCTCGACGAAACGACACTTTTCCTCAGAGCCCGCAATACCAACCACACGGCAGCCTTTAATTCTCGCGATTTGCCCTGCGTTCTGACCCACTCCACCGGAGGCTGCTGAAACAACAACTGTCTCGCCTGACCTCGGTTGGCACTGCAGATACAGCCCTGAATAGGCTGTTAGTCCAAGCATACCGAGCACGCCAATCGCTGTTGATATAGGTGCTATTGATGCGTCGAGCTTTCTAGGCACCATGTAATTGAAAATTGATATATCTCTACCGGTTAAACCATATTCTTGCCAACCGTTCGTATTGAAAACGAGATCTCCTTCAAGGTAATCAGCATGACGGCTCTTGACCACTTGAGAAACCGTTCTGCCGTGACACACCTCTCCAACAGCCTCAACACCTGTGCGTCGTCGCCCCCACTGATAGGGGTCCATCGAAAGATAAATTGTCCGACTGGTAAATTGGTCTTGCACAGGCTCAAGTATCTTCATCTTATCAAGCGTAAAGTCTCCGTCAGTTGGCCATCCACTCATTGGCGTTCTTGCTAAAGTCCATTGTTTGTTTATGTCACTGCCTTTGTCATTCATCATCAAGTCCGATCAAATCTTGCGTTAGTTCAGTATCAACATTCAATATCAGTATACAAGCTTAACTAAAGAGATTGTTGAGACCTCCCGTAATGGTATAGTGAATTAAGTTCAACCGAAGAATAATGCTGATGCAAGCAAAGGACACCATGTTGAAAAGCAAAAAGTTGAAGAGCAAAAAATTGATAACAGCGTTCACGATGATCATTTTAGGGTCGTGGCTTGCGAGCATTATCCAAACCGACAATGGCGCCGTCGAGATCACTGATATTCGATTTGTTGGCACAGCAGGTCAGACGATGAGTGCCCTACTTTATCGGCCCCGACAGGCAAGTGCTGACAATCCACAACCTGGAATCCTTGCCGTTCATGGTTATATCAATACGCGTGAAACCCAAGCTGGTTTCGCGATCGAATTAGCGCGTCGCGGCATGGTTGTACTCGCACTGGATCAGACCGGACATGGCTACTCTGATCCACCGGCTTTTGCCCACGGTTTTGGTGGACCTGATGGACTCGCTTACTTACGCAGTTTGGCTTTTGTAGATTCGACACGAATAGGGCTTGAAGGTCATTCCATGGGCGGCTGGACGGTACTCATGGCGGCCGCAGCCCACCCTGATGGGTACGAGAGTATGGTCTTGGAAGGCTCATCAACAGGCACCTTTGGTACCAAAGAAGGCACAGCCACTTTCCCGCGAAACCTGAAACTCGTGTTTAGCCAGTATGATGAGTTTTCAGCATTCATGTGGGGAAGCGCCGTTGCCTCAGATATCGTGGCAACAGAGAAATTAAAAAAATTGTTTGGCAGCGACTCGTCAATTGAGATTGGCCAGCTCTACGGTTCAATCGACACAGGTACAGCGCGTGTACTTAGCATGCCCCCCGTAACACACCCAGGCGATCATCTCTCCACAGAAGCTATTGGTGAAGCAGTTGATTGGTTTAATGACACCCTGAATCCAGATCCGAACTACGCAAGTACCAATCAAGTCTGGTATTGGAAAGAACTCGGGACCAGCATCGCCCTCATCGGCATCTTTTTTATCATCTTGCCCCTTTGCGAATTACTCTTGAAAGGGCCCTTCTCTACCATCGTTGTTAAAGCACCCACTATTCATGAAGTCCCACGCACCCGTTGGTTCGTGATCGCATTCATCACCGCCGCAATACCAATTTTGACCTTCTTCCCTATACAAACCATCATGCCGGTGTTACTGCCGCCCAATCTCGTCTGGAGTCAGTCGATGACCACCGGCATTGTCGGCTGGATGATGGTCACGGGTTTCATTAGCCTGGTATTGTTCGGGCTTTGGCTCAAATTCGCGCAACATAACATTCGTTTCGCGCGTCAATGCGGTTTGGGAGATATTGAAGAGCTAGGCAAAGCGCTAGTATTTGCAGCGTCAGTTGTCTTCATTGTCTATCTTATTGTCGCCTCTATGGATTTCTTTTTTAAAGTAGATTTTCGATTTTGGGTCGTCGCACTTAAATCCATGTCGAAGATGCAATTCTTCCAGTTCTTGGCCTATCTGCCATTTTTTCTGCTGTTCTTTGTTTTACTGAGCACAACGCTGCACAGCCAGTTAGGCAAACCGCATGCATCAACAAGCTCTATGATGGTGACGAACAGCATTGTATTGAGTATCGGATTTATTGTCATGCTGGTTGCCCAATATACACCTCTCTTTGCGGGCGGCTCCTTACTTATTGCCTCGCAACCACTGTTGACGATTGTTGCACTTCAATTTGTGCCTCTGATGATACTTGTTGGCATGGTATCAACTTGGTGTTTTTATCGAACTGGGACTGTTTATCCTGGCGCTTTCGTCAACGGAATTTTTATTTGCTGGTACGTTACCGCTGGTCAAGCAACCCAGTCGCTTCCCTTTTTTAATTAGTCGATAAATTAGACATAAGTATGTCGCTCTTAATTAATAAACAAAAGCGTACAAATTGTATCCTCAGACACTGGCAATCGTGTGGTCCACAAAGGTAGGATCACAACCTGATGAATAACAACCGCTCTACCTATGACCGATATAATCGATAAGACCGAAGTCATCACGACACGACAAAAAAACTACACCCTATTTGTACTCGTTCTTGTATTCACATCTAGTCATGTCGATAGACAGATAATGGGTATCCTCGGACAATCTATCAAAGAGTCACTACAGATCAGTGATACACAACTAGGTTTGTTAACGGGCATTATGTTTGCCGTGTTCTACGCGACCCTGGGTATGCCCATGGCTATGTGGGCAGATCGTCGCAATCGTAGAAATCTTATTTCATTTTCTGTCTTTTTGTGGAGTGGTATGACGGCCCTATGCGGCGCGGCAAACACCTTTACACAACTGTTACTACTTCGCATTGGCGTGGGTGTCGGCGAAGCGGGATCAAACCCACCCTCACATTCGATAATCGCCGATCTCTACCCAAAAGAGCAACGCGCAACCGCCATGGCGATTTTCGGTACTGGAATCAATTGGGGCATACTCATTGGTTTCTTGGTCGGTGGCTGGATCAACGAGTTTTACGGTTGGAGAACAGCCTTTGTTGTTGTCGGGCTACCTGGAATTTTATTAGCCCTGCTTGTTCGTTTTACCCTCAGGGAACCACCCCGTGGTTACGCGGATGCCGCAGGGGAAAAACCACCTCAGGTGATACCCCCACCCTTTTGGACGGTCGTAAAGTTTATGGCAACAAACCCGGTGCTTCGTAATATTGTTGCCGCTGGCTCACTTATCGCTTTCGCAGGTTACGCATCCGTGATTTGGGTCCCCATATACCTTATACGCATCCACGGCATGGGGACAGGGGAAGTGGGTACCTATCTTGCGCTCTTTATAGGGGTTGGCGGTGCTGCGGGCATTTATCTCGGTGGTCGCTTAGCTGATTTCCTCTCTGCACGACGGGGTGAACAATGGCTACCCTGGTTAGTCGCAATAGTGAGCCTGATTGGCATTCCTTTTTTATATCTTAGTTTTACCGCAGCGACGCAAACAGGCGCTTTATGGGCTTATGCACTACCCGCCGCACTTGGCACCGTCTACGTTGCACCTGGCTTTGCCTTGATCCAAAACCAAACACCAACGGAAATGCGTTCCGTTGCCGCGGCGATTAATCTGTTTATCTTAAATATTGTCGGCTTAGGGCTTGGACCATTTTCCGTCGGCGTCTTCAGTGATGTATTCACACCGGAATATGGTATTGATGGTCTGCGCTACGGCTTGATGACCAGTTTAGTCGTCATTGTATGGGGCACTTTCCACTACTATAGAGCAGGTGTAATGTTGAAGCGTTCCGCGGTGTAGCAATCATCATTGTTATAGAATAGATTGCGGCAGATTCCGAGTTCTCTCCATGCTTGCTCAATAACCATCAGCGTTTAACTCCTCCATAACTTTGAGGTGACAATCGGGACAGATACCGTGGCTAAACTCTGCTTCTGAATGGCTAGATAAATAGGTTTCGAGTCGACTCAAAGCGCCACGATCATCCCGAATACTATGGCAATAAGAACAAATGCCCATGAGAATATTGCTATATACCAGGATGCTGGCGTGACAACATAGTCGGTAATATTAAATTGATAGACAAGGACACCCCTAGTGACCAACACACCGATAAGTACAGCACCACAAAAACAAATGGTCAAGGATGCAATACCCGCTTTTCGCCAAAAAGTAGAATAGCCAATGGACCCGCAGCAACAAGAAGGGCGACACTGGGTGCAACAAGACCAAATTGGAATATCCCACTTAGACCCATTAACAAAAACATAAATACAAGAACCCCACCCTGGATTTGATAGATAATCGTCTTTCGAAATATAACGATTAGCCAGAGGCATGCTACGATCAGAAGTCGAACTGGGCGTCCCCGAGGACTTCCCTCGTAAACGCCTGAATTTTTTACCTAACATATTCATAGTTTTGCAACATTCAGCCAAATTTTTCTATTACTGAACGGGAATTAGCTAGTGGGCGTTATATGCTTGTCAATTTACAAGTGAATTCAACTTAGCTTGCCACATAACACGGTCCAGCTAAATACTGACATTCATAATGGTAGTGAAACAGGTATATACGGCTAAATTAATAGACGGAATAAATTTGTTAGATAATTGACGGGTCTAGCTCGCGAAGGTAAATATCAATCAAGAAAGTCGTTTATAGGGTATATTAAAATACCCAACCCGCCCTTTTTGGATTTATTTAGTTAATAATATAAAGTACATTGGCGAAGGTTAAAATATGCGCGCAGACAGTTTGGTTATTCTCGATTTCGAGACCACAGGATTATCTCCAGATATGGGCGATCGTGCGATTGAAATAGGCGCGGTGCGTTTGGTTAATGGTGAGATAACTGAACGCTTTCAGGCGCTAATGAATCCAGGCCAGCGGGTGAGCGGCTTTATTGAAGACTATACGGGCATCAGCAACGCCATGCTGGAAGATGCGGATTCATGCGAGGTAGTGATGAATCGCTTTGCTGATTTTATTGCAGATGATAATTTAATTGCTCATAACGCATCGTTCGACAAACGCTTTCTAGACTCAGAATTCGCCCGTATTGGTCGTGAGTATGTCGGGGAGTTTTCATGTTCGCTTTTACTCTCTAAGCGTATTTTTCAAGGCGCTTATAATCACAAACTGGGCGAATTAGTACGCTTTTGTAATATTGAAAGCGACGGCGATTTTCACCGTGCCTTATACGATTCTGAAATGACGGCTAAAGTATGGATGGCGATGTTGGAAAGTATGGGAGAGCGCTACAAGATATTTGATGTTTCATTTTATCTGATCAAAAAACTAACTAAAACACCCAAAAAAAACGTGAATAAACTACTCTCATCTTACAGCCCTTGACCTAGGCTGTATTCCAAATGCTACTGCTGTTTCCACAATGACCGCATGTCGTATAGCCTTCGCGTAGTTCCCTTACCACTTAAGTCATACCTTATCCGCCAATTGTCAAACCAAACAGCGTTACCAGGACGCATTTGGATTGTGATTTGCATAGCTGGATCGTTGACGAGTTGATAGCACATTCCATGAGCGTGATAGAACGCGGTTTCATCCCTCACTGACAGTTGAAACGGAGCGCGATCAAAATTGCTAAAGCAAATTTGTTTGATTATGTCGTTATCATGAAGTCGCACAACAGGATGTTCCGCGCGTAAATAAACCCTTTCCTCAATATAAACACCCAGTACCTTCACGCAAGTTAAGGTATCAAATCCGATGCAATGAAGTAGTTGTAAGCCCGGTGGATCGAAACTGTAGGTCCCGTCGGTATGAAGTCCGATACCGAAATTGGTATAGGCAGTATCTTCGTAAGCCATGTCGTTTTGGAAAATCCCACTGGCCACCAAGAATTGTCTCGCGAATATAGCGCTGCTGCCTTGCTAGCTTTGTTGTATAACACATCGTCTATTCAACACCTTCGAACACTGCAATACCCTATTGATAATAGATTTTTGACGACCAATGAGCCCGCAAGATCAAAATCTTGACCGGCGAAGTTAATCGTGTGAGGGACTTTAGGTAGGACAAAGGTGTCCGCTTCGCGTTGGTTTGTAGTGTGATTAAAGCTTATCGGCAATGGTCAAGTAACCAAGACAAGCGAAAGTTGGCCTTTGTGTGACTATGCCATTCAATGTCAATACTATCGTTGTTTAGTTTTACACTATTGATTGTCAAACCGTATTTCGTCTCTTGATTGGCTGCATTTATTTATAAAACATGTCGTATGATGGCAAGGAGGCGATTGGCTTAAGCTCCAACATAACCACAGTATGCACGAATTTAATAATTCCATTAGTGAGTCAGTGTTCTATTTCCGCTCAACACTTGGCGCAATACCATAATCTTGTGGAAGCCCAAGCCAAATTAGAGGTTCACTGGTATTTCGAAACACCTTGGTTTCAATCAAGTCATCGGACTTTAATGAATACATTCGGCTCACTCCCTAGCTCAGCTGTTCCGATGCTATTATCGCGGCCTTGATTGGTTTTTGATAAATCGAGCTATCTTTAACGTGCTTCACGTGAAATTCATTCAAGCGTTGCGGGCCAGTTGGACTTATCCCGGAAAGGTCCGCCAAACGCAGGTCAATAATTTCACGAAAATCAAGTCTACAATCAGGGTCCACCCTTATTTTGCTATAAAACTAGATCAACTCTTCATCCCTCACTTCCCCTATCCAGGTTGTGACAAGAATACTGTTCGATCGGTCCATTCGATAACTAAGCATAATGCGTTAATGATAGTGTTAACTCGTCCCGCGGGCGAAGTCTCTAAACGACTGTTAGAAATACACAAACCGAATAAAAAGAACAATATATAAGGTAATAAAAAGCAACAAATTTATTTTTTGGAAGTGCTATAGAACAAACCTCACATTATTAAATACTAATAAGTGGAAAATAATTCTGTCCCCATTTACCATACTCCATTTACCAAAATGTGGTTTATTTTCTTTATCCAACCTAAATGTAACACTATTGAGATATCACTATGCTAAGACAATCGTCGACAGTCGTTGTTGCTCTTATTACAATATTCTTCATACCCCTCGCTTCAGGCGCAAAAATCGACGCAAAGCTTCTTGCTGATACCGTCAAAATTCTCGCCTCCGATGACTTCGAAGGGCGCGCCCCGGGCACAAAAGGTGGAATCAAGACTGTGAAATATTTGAGTCAGCGTTTTTCTGATCTTGGCTTAACCCCCGGCGGCGAAGATGGGAAATGGACCCAAGATGTGCCACTTGTTCATACCCAGTTAAGATCACCAATCAAATTGAATTTTTCAGCAAAGGATAAAGTACAAACATTGCTTCAGGCCACTGACATTGAAATCAGCACAGTGTTGCCTAAACCCAGCATCAACATTCATGACGCACCTGTTGTATTTGTAGGCTTTGGTGCCGATGCACCAGAACGGGATTGGGATGATTTTGGTGATATTGATCTGCGTAATAAGGTTGCTGTATTTCTAGTCAATGATCCGGATTTTTCGGCGGAAGAAAACGAAGCAGTCAGTGGTCGCTTTGGTAATAAGCGAATGACCTACTATGGACGTTGGGCTTACAAATTCGAGGAAGCTGCGCGCAGAGGCGCCCTTGTTGCTTTGGTTATTCATGAAGACAAGGCCGCAGGATATGGTTGGAACGTTGCCTCCTCTTCACCAGGAGAAAACTACGCGATTGCCACAAGTGAATCAGCGCCTCAAGCTGTTCAATTGCAGGGCTGGCTGCACTTTGATGCTGCCACACGATTATTTGAAGGTGCAGGTCTTGATCTAAAAGAACAACGGCGTCTTGCAAGAAAAATAAGCTTTAAAGCCTTTGAACTAAAGGATGTTACTTTCAGTGCCAATCTCCTTGTCGCTGTTGAACGGATCAATAGTCAAAATGTTCTAGCCGTATTGCCAGGCAGCAGCTTTAGCGATGAAAGTATTATGATCTCCGCCCACTGGGACGCCTATGGCATTGGTGAGCCAGATGCCAATGGACGTACAGTTCGCCCTGGCGCCAACGATGATGCTTTAGGAACAGCGGGCGTACTAGAATTAGCGCGGGTGCTCAAGGATGGACCACCACTTGCCCGTAGCGTTATATTTGCTGTTTGGACAGCAGAGGAAAGTGGTTTGCTAGGCTCGACAGCCTACGCGCAAAAACCGCTTTATCCTGTAGAAAAGACAGTAGCCAATTTCACGCTTGATATATTGCAAACTGCTGGTCTCGCTAGAGATGTCATACTCGTCGGAGAAGGCCAAAGTGATCTTGAAAATGATTTAGCCGCTGCCGCCGCCAGACAAAACCGCACTGTTACGCCAGAAAGCTTGCCAGAGAATGGGTTGTTTTTTCGCGCCGATCACTTCTCAATGGCGAGAGCTGGAGTGCCTGTATTATTGTTGATGGGAATCGCAGGTGGCGCAGATTTAGTCGATGGTGGCAGGAAAGCTGGGGATCAATGGATTACCGACTATATTGGTACTTGTTATCATCAAACTTGTGACGCGTTTTCTCCCGCATGGGACCTTCGTGGCGCCGTACAAGATATCGAGTTATTTCAGATGATCACACAGGATTTAGCAAATTCTCGACGCTGGCCTCAGTGGCTGCAAGGTTCTGAGTTTAAGGCCATTCGTGATAAAAGTGCTTCAATTCGTCATTGATTTTGTATTAACTCGAGCAAGCTTTTTGAAAAAAATGGTAAATTATACAAAAATGATCATCCAAATTTAGAGTGCCGAAATCAGAGCATCATAGTCCTTGAAGCCTAAAGTTTCGGTCACCTCTTTGTGCCATTTATTGTCGAGTGCTGCACGCGACTTGTCACTTAAATAATTTTTGGAGTCACCAACAACACCTTTTCTTACTTTAGCGCTTTCTCCACCGGTTGGCAGACCACATTTCTTTTCGCTCAGCGCTCGCATCAACTTGTCATCGAAACGATCACCATGTGACTGCATGAATGCCATTGAGGCATGCTCCATTGTAAGCTCCAGTAAATCCTCACTTAAGGGAATATCAATAAACTCAGCGATGCGGCATATACTACCTTCCAGGTCGATGGTCATTTGTTCATAAGCAAGATAAAGCACATGATCAGAATTGCGCTGCTTCCACCAGGAAATGAGGTGTTGCCAAAAACGGCCTTCACTTACGAATCCTTCGATGAAATCGTCAAGAGTGACCGTTCCAGGTTCTATAAACCAGCCCTCCATAAACTTAAACATTGAGAGAGCAGCATCATTTGGGTTTCTCACCGAATTTATATAACGGGCCCCACTGGGTAGCTTTTCGTACTCAAGATGGCTCTTAAAAGCACGAGGATTCGCTTTTTGTTCCGCATTTAGATCCAAGCCTAAACTTGGACTCGTTTCAATCCAAGGTATAACACGAGAAATATCATCAAAATCCATGTCTCCAGACGTTCTTAAACAATGAACAATTTGTTGTAACCATGTGGTACCGCACTTCCCGAAAGGCGATATAACAATATCGTTAGGGCGCAACACTAACCCTGGTAAATGTTCAAAATCTGATTCTTCGAACATTTTTCCCTGCAATGCTCGGAACTCTCCCATCGTAGTTGCTCTTTGAGACATCATTTAGTACGACCATTATTTGCAAATTTGACGCAATAAGGTTGCCCGAAAAAGGTCGAAAGGGCAATCGTGTTATATTTGTTCAAATGGATACAGCCTTATTGGCCGCACAGGGAAATACAGATCGTTTTCTTTTCTAAATGTGTTAGGTGATTAGTGATATTGGGGATTACAATCTCCTCCAATTGATAGGCAAAGCTAGCGACTTTGCTATGACAGTATTTCGGCCTTTGGTAAGAGTGTTGATGACATCATGATGCTAGTAAAAACACTGTGGCTTGCAATGAGCGGCGTTGCCCTGTTCTCTTACATATACTTACATTTACGCCAAGGTGGTAGATTCCATTTTTACGCCGGTATTGCTGCTGTTAATTTTTTCGCGAGCGCCATACTTTTCTTCGATCGTGCAATCTTAGTCTTCGGTGATATCAGCGACTTTGATCAAGAACGATTAATGCAATTCGTCATCGCCCTGCTATGGGTAGCAAGCGCCTACTTGTTAGATGCATGGATTAAAGTCTTTGTCTACCCCAAACGTTTAACCACTGAAGGGGACATAAAAGTACCGCTGTTACTGCAGCACATTATTTCTGTTGTTATCTACCTATCCATCGCCATGGTAGTTATGCGCTATGTATACCACCAACCGATAACCACCGTCGCAGCGACATCCGGCGCCGTCGCCTTAGCACTGGGTTATTCCGCCAGGTCACTACTAGATGAGTTTTTTGCAGGTTTAGCACTCAATCTCAGCCTACCCTTTGAGAAAGACGAGCTTGTGCAAATCAATGACGAGTGGGGTTATATCCGCGATATCACTTGGCGCAGCATCAGCTATCTCGATATGAATCAAAATATTGTCGTGGTACCTAATACGATTGTGGCTAATAGCAAAATTTTGAATCTCGACCGCCCTTCAAAAATGTGCCGAAGAACGTTTGAGTTTCGCATCGAGTACAACATACCGCCAAACATCGTTATCGAAGAAGCAGAGGCGGCAATGAAAGAATGTCCGCATGTTATGGATCACCCGTGGAATTTCGTCGGGTTTTTGGGCTTCGACGAAAAAGGCATGCGCTATAAATCGCATTTCCATATCGAGCATTACGATCTCTGGTATACCGGTATTGACGAAGTCGTCAATTCCATGTGGTACAGGTTTTCTCGCAAGGGCATTCGTTTTGCACATCAGCGTCACCTTAATTTCACGTCAGAAATAGATGAAAAAAGGGCACTGCCGGGCTCCGCCTACAATGAGGAAAATTGGCGCGATTTAACTGAGCGATTTAAACAAGTGCCTATGTTCGAGGGCGTCACGCGCACAGATATGGAAGAAATCGCTAAATGCGCTACCTTGCACATAGTGGGTCCACCAGAACGTATCATACGTGCCGGCTCCAAGCACACCTCAATGTTCATGATTGCCACCGGCTCGGCAGACGTATATGAAGTTGATGAAATAGGCCGTGAAACATTGATGGGCAGTGCAGGCCCATCAGAAACACTGGGCCTAATGTCTGTACTCACGGGTGATCCGCAACGCACCACTATACGCGCCCGTGAAGAATCCGCAGTCTGGGAAATTAGCAGCGAATCTTTACATCAACTATTCGAACGTAAACCCGATGTCATGAAAAATATTGCTGAAAGCATTATTCAATGGCAAGTCGAAGAAGACGACGCGATCAGCGCTTTAGCCATGAGGCGCCAGCAAGAATCTGGACAGATCAAAAAGCGTACAAATTTCTTAGTTACTAGGATCTCTAGGTTCTTCCAAAAAAGCAAAGAAGACGATTCTAGTCCCGATTATACAGATTACTAGCTTCGCTTAGTCCGCTTAGCTTCCTCCTCATTTTTCTATTCGGTAAATGTCAGATGGGATACCTTTGCAATAGTAGAAAAATACGCTTTATAATTCTATTCTCCACTGATATCAGTGGTAACGAAAACTTCATTATAATGAAAGGCGGTAGAACACGGGTATGCGTAAAATAGACGATCGACCCAACATTCTCCTGATTATCACGGATCAACATCGAGCTGATCACACCGGATTTGGCGGTAATGCAATCGTCAGGACACCGAACCTCGACAAATTGGCAGCAGACGGTAGAGTATTCAATCAGGCATTTGTCGCCAACCCTATCTGCATGCCAAATCGTTGTTCTATGTTGACCGGCCGAGTCCCCACCGCCCACGGCGTTATCTTTAACGATCGCTCATTAGCCTGGTCGACCAATACCTTTGTCACGCAGCTTGCGAATAATGGTTACTGTACAGGTTTGGTTGGCAAAGCCCATATACAGCATGGCACATCACGGGAATCTATTATTCCCTTTTCACAACTGCCCGTTGCTGATGATCCTTACCCAGCTGGTTGGGACACCTTGGAAAACTATGAGCAATATTTGAACTCGGCAGAGCCAGTGAAAGATTTCTACGGCTTTCAACACGCAGAGTTTACCTTAGGACACGGCGATTTAATTACGGGTCACCACTATCGTTGGGCAATTGATAAGGGACTTGATCCTGAAACAGCTTTACTAGAATGGCCAACTGCAGATCGACCCGTAAGCAATCAGTCCAAACATTGGTGGCAAGTCTATCAAGCCAGCTGTGATGAGGAATATTACTCAACCACCTTTGTCACTGAACGTAGTTGCGATTGGATTTCAAAACAAACACAAGACAAACCCTGGTTTTTTCAATGTTCCTTCCCTGACCCACACCACCCCTTCACACCTCCCGGTGATTGGGGGACGCGGCATAAACCTTGCGATATGCCAGTTTCCAATACGCTTTACGATCCCCTGACCAATGCACCTTCTCATGTAAAGGTACTGCACGGTTTATCACCGAGCGACACCAATATAGTACAAATGTTTGGACCTACCGAAGATCAATTGAAGGACGCCATGGCCGCTGAATTCGGCATGATTGAATACATTGATGAAAGTATCGGCAAGGTCCTCGACTGCGTCGAAGCTTCGGGTCACAAGGACAATACCATTGTGATCTTTACGAGTGATCATGGTGATATGTTTGGTGATCACGGCCTTATGCTGAAGGGTTTATTACATTACGAAGGCTGTACGCGTGTGCCCTTTGTTGTCTCTGGTGCTGGCATTACTCCCGGCGTAACAAATTCTTTAGCATCCAGCCTCGATATTGCTCAAACTATCTTAGATCTTACACACACAGAAGAGCTTGATCATATGCAAGGCGTTAGCCTTACACCTCTCTTAGAGGATGTTAACGCTGTGGTTCGCGACCATGTTTACATTGAAGAGGATATGCCCCCCTTTGAGAGAGCGCGAATCCCCCATAAAGCCAGAACCCTTGTTACTAAAGAAGCAAGAATGTCTTCCTATTCTACGGGCGAGACCGAAGTTTATGATCGAATGGCAGACCCAGACGAACTCAACAATCTCGCAGTCACCGATCCTTCCTCCACGCTGGTAAGCACTATGCAGAAGAAGATGATCACTCACCTCCTTAACTACACTGACATGGCGAGACTTTCTCAGAAATAAGGTCAGAAATAACAATAAGCTGTGAGATTATGATGAAAATAGGTTTTATTGGTCTTGGAAATGTTGGTAGTAAACTAGCGGGTTCTATTCTACGCAATGGATATGATCTCACTGTTCGCGATCTGGATGAGAGCCTCGTTCAAAAATTTGTGGATCAGGGTGCAGGTCAAGCAAGTAGCCCCAAAGAGCTTGCGGAGACTTGCGATGTCGTTATTACCTGTTTACCGTCGCCTGCTATCTGCTCACATGTCATGGAAGCTGATGATGGTATTCTGGCAGGCCTCAGCGAAGGTAAAATCTGGGCAGAAATGTCGACAACGGATGAAGGAGAAGTTAAACGTCTCGCCGATTTAGTACGATCTAAAGGTGCCTCACCCATCGAATGTCCAGTTTCAGGAGGTTGTCACCGAGCGGCTACCGGTAATATTTCGATATTTGCAGGTTGTGACAGAGATACCTTTGAACGCATGCTTCCCATGTTAACTACTCTAGGTCGTCGCGTTCTACATACTGGACCGATCGGAACCGCCTCGGTTCTAAAAGTAATGACTAATTATCTGGCCACCGCCAATCTATTAACCATTAGCGAGGCACTGGTAACAATGAAGGCGGCAGGCATGGATCTTGCGACAACATATCAGGCTATCGCCATCTCTTCTGGCACCTCATTTGTGGCGGAAACCGAGGGTCAAATCATATTGAACGGCAGCAGAGACATTTCTTTCACAATGGACCTTGTTAAAAAAGACATTGGCCTTTTCCACAAAATCGCAGAAGACAACAATATCCCTTTAGAAATCAGTCCCGTCATGGTTGATATTATTAACGATGGTATTGCACGTTATGGCGAGAGAGAGCTATCTCCGAACATCATTCGTCGCTTAGAAGATGCGACAGGCCTGTCCATTCTTGCTGATGGTTTTCCCGCTGAATTGTTTGATGATGAACCAGAGGAACCTGGCTACGAAGTCATCCCTCAAAATCGTTAATCCCGATAGCTGGGCTCTGTTTTGTCCAACATAGCTTTGAGTTGTTCAGCTAGTTTGTCGGGCATTACATTTAGTTCTTCTTCGGTGGTTGCAATACCACCAAAATGTAGATCATCAGCAATACGATAATAAAACCGAGCGGTTTGCCTCATTCATGATGCTTTGTTGCTTCTCACATCACTTATCAGAGCAATTATTAACGAGACGCCACTCAGCGCCAAGATAAGTGAAAATGGTAAGGCGCCGATGAGCAGTGCGGCTCTAATGGCGCCCATCCCCCCTGCCAGTAATAAGATGGCAATAATCAAACCCAGAATTGCTCCCCAGATTACAATATGAACAACCCCTTTTTGATCGGATGAGCCTGCTGAACTAATGGTATTGATCACTAAAACCGCGGAGTCAGCAGATGTAACGAGAAAAGTTAACAGTAAAGGGACAATGATGACCGCAATAATCACACTCGCAACGCCTTCAGAGACAAGGAGTTTTAGTGTGGCAAATAGTTGTGATTCACTTCCCGCATTAATAATTGATCCGGCTGCCCCGCCATTCAATTCTAAATCGATGGCCGCTGTTCCTGCTAGTGTAATCCAGATGCAGCACATCATGGGAGGCACCATCATCGTGCCAAACACAAATTCGCGTATGCTGCGTCCGCGAGATATACGGGCTACAAACAAAGCAACAAATGGTGCGAAACCGATCCACCAAGCAAAAGTAAACAAGGTCCAATCAGATTGCCATCGATATAGAGCGGCTCCCTGGGGGTCACTAGACGCGCCGAAGTAGGTGGTCGCTAAGGTGGGTAAGTGAAAGAGGTATTCCTGCATGGCAGCAAAAAATGATTGAACAGCCAGCGTTGTAGGTCCGAACAGTACATAAAAGGCTAAGAGCACGAGTGATAATGTCAAATTCAAATTAGACAGCCACTTAATACCCTTTCCTACTCCAGACATCGCCGACAAGGTTGATGCAAAAATAATGATGACTAGCGCTGCTATTTTAGCGCCAGTTGTAGCCAGCCCTTCAGCGTCGACTAACCAGGCAGCCCCACTCACTTCAAAGACACCTGAAACAAATTGGCTAACACCAAACCCAATGGTCACGGCGATCCCAACGAGGGTTGCGATGATGGCAGTGATGTCGACTATATGGCCCAGACCTCCTTCTAGCTTACGACCAAACAATGGTACTAAAGCGGAGCGAATCGTTAAGGGTAAACCGCGATTGAAACTAGAATAAGCGAGGGCTAAGGCACCGAGCGCGTAACAACCCCAAGCACTCATGCCCCAGTGCAATATTGTCCATTTTAAGGCATGAGGCAAATTTTCTCCAGAACCACTCTGAACGTTTCCCAATAAGGTATCAGGGTTGGTTATAAAGTGATTAACTGGCTCTGCTGTCGCGAAGGTAAGCATACCAATGCCAATACCCGCACCAAACATCATGGCGTACCAGGAAAATCGAGAAAACTCCGGTTTCTCACCAGACACCCCTAACACAATAGATCCGATCGATGGCGTACTCGCAAGTGCAACACATACCACTGCATAAAATGCCATAACATACAGGTACCAAATTCCAAAGCTGCTCAGCATTGCGTTCATCATGCTATTAAGCACTTCACTTGCCTGTGACGGAAAAATAGCAGCCCAAATAACCAGCGCGCCAATAACTAACTTGGAGCCAATCGCGACTGTTTTATTGAAACCAGAATAGAAGCCGCTAGTTTCGGTACTAATATTGAGTTGTGTCGATGGGGATGTTGAACTCATGTCGATTACCCGTAATTAAAAATTACTTATTGATGATTGCTCACTATCGCACTCGAATGAACAAATGCGGTGTCAGGTCTGACCGTTAGTAAGTGAAAGACTAGGACCGAATTCTCCCACTACTTGGATCGTACATTGGGCTAGCGCTGGCTTTAGCGTGTATTTTTTTACCGCATACCAACACTTGAAATTTTTGTTCTGCAAACGCTTGGGCATTCATTCCAGCAGGAATAGTCACCCAACCTAGCCCCATCGGCCTGTCGAATGTGTGGCTGTACGTTCCGGTTGTGATACTGCCAATGATTTCATTGTCGTAATATATCGGTTCGTTGTGATAAATGTAGAGATCCGGGTCATCAAGTAAGAACTGAAATAAGGCGCGTTGACTACCCTTGAGCACAGATTTTTCCAAGGCTTGACGCCCAATAAAGTTGATATCCCTTTTTAATTTCGAAGCGAATAATAGACCAGCATCTAAGGGCGTATCGCAATACCCAATATCATGTCCCCAATGGCGGAATGCCTTTTCGCATCGTAATGATTCAGCCGCGCGAAAACCAACGAGTTTAGGCGCCTTTGCTTTACTTCCTGACATCAATAATTCAAGTAAATAACCGGCCATCGACGAGTCAACATATAACTCCCATCCTAACTCCCCTGTATAACTAATTCGCTGTGCCCGGACATTTGCTGCACCGATGTCGATTGATTGACTGTCGGCAAATCGAAAAGCTTCGTTTGATAGATCAGCCTCGGTGTAAGCTGAGAGGAAATCTCGCGCACGAGGTCCGGAAAGGCCAAACGCGGCTTGTGCATCGCTAATATCTGTCATCGTGACGCGAGCCTCAAAAGGCGTATGCTTTTGCAACCATGCTACATCAGAGGCCGCATTGGCGGCACCCGTCATAATTAAATAGCGAGTCTCACTCAATCGCGCAATAGTGAGATCAGCTTCGATTCCAGCACGCTCATTCAGCCATTGAGTGTATACAACTCTCCCAGGGGCGATCGCTAGATTGTTGCTTGATATATTTTGTAAGACAGACTCAGCATCACTCCCCTCTACTAATATTTTTGCAAATGGGCTGAGATCCAATAGACCAAGATCATTACGGACAGCATTGTGTTCTGCCTGCCAGTTCTCAAACCAACTGGGCTTGTTATATGAGTAGTGGTTTTCCTTGGTATCTGAAGACGAATCAAACCACATCGGGCGCTCCCAACCCGCTGCTTCACCGAACACAGCGCCCGCTTGCTTCATTGGTTCGTGAACCGGTGAACGGCGTAAGCCACGCATTGTACTGCGCTGTTTATAAGGCCAAGGCATCGCATAAGTTTCACTAAGCGTCTCCGGTCCACGCTTGCGTAAATATTCCTTGCTTGTTTGATATGGTTGAACACGCCTCACGTCAACGTCAATTAAATCTGATGGTGCATGCCCTTTAATAATCCACTGTGCTAGCGCCATTCCTGCACCTGGACCGTTTTGGATACCACTGGAGTTAAAGCCTGCAGCGACGAATAAACCGGCGATGTTTTTATCTTCTCCCAAGTAATAGCGCCCGTCAGGTGTATAACCTTCAGGGCCGTTGAAGAATGTGCGAATACCGGAATTTTCTAATGCAGGAATACGCGCCAAACATTTTTCCAAAATCGGCATTAAATGTTCTTCTGGGCAAAGTATCTCATCAAATTCAAAATTTTTGGGAATACCGCCAATGGGCTCCCACGGCATACCGTTCAATTCAGCAAAGCCAATGAGCAACTTTCCGGCATCCTCTTTGTAATACGATTGCTCATCATAAACACGCAATACTGGCGTTGCTTTATGGAGATCAGCAATCGAATCAGTAACGACATAAAAGTGCTGATTGTGTTGAATGGGTAACTGTGTTCCGTTGTTTTGTGCAAAGCTATGTCCCCAGATACCAGTGCAATTGACGACATTATCCGCATGAATCGTGCCTTTCTCTGTTTCTACGCCTAGCACTCGCCCTTTCTCTATAATCAAGTTAAGCACTTCTGTGTTTTCTATGATTGTGGCTCCTGCGGCGCGTGCTCCTTTGGCTAGGGCAATTGTGGTATCGATAGGATTAGTTCGACCATCATTAGGGAAATAGATTGCTTCAAGAATACCTTCGCTATTCAACAAGGGCCATTTTTCTTCCAGCTCTGCCAGGGACAATGAACGCACTTCAAGGCCCTGCCCGATGGCTATATCCTTGCGCCGAAGTAAGGCTTCACGCCTTGCGGCATTAAGCGCGACACCTATTGCACCAACCGCTTCAAACCCAGTAGCTTGACCTGTTTCAGCTTCCAGCTCTTGCATTAATTCAATACCATAGCTTGCCAACTTTGTAACACAGGGGTAACCATGAAACTGACTTACCAATCCAGCTGCGTGCCATGTGGAACCACTAGTAAGTTGTTTTCTCTCTAACAATACTACATTACCGTGACCTGATTTAGCCAAATGGTAGGCTACGGAACAACCGACAATTCCGCCGCCGATAATAATGGTTTGTGCAATTTCAGGGAGTGCTTTTGTCACAAGATTATTGTCGCTATCAAAGACAATTTATGACACCTTAAAAGATCGAGCGTTGTACAGCGCTTCATTGTACGAATGGTATAAAATAGGAAATAGGTGAATTGTAGCGCTGACTAATAAAAGCGCGCATCAAATCAGCAATGTTCTTTAAAGAGATTGGTTGGGATAGATGACTCATCGGATTAGTGTACACCCTTGTTTTATTATTATATTTTGTCAATGCGACATATAGTGTTCGCTAATCGCCAATGTCATTCATTCTCAGCTTCGCTTAAGGCATACTAATGTCCAATCAGTTTAAGCAAAATTTCCTACAAACACCAATCCAGACTTCTACCAATGGGCGCCGAATGGATAAATTAAATTTCGAGACATTAGCCGCAGATCATACAACAAGACTTGGGTTAATTGTCTTGCAGTCTGATGTCACTATCGAAGATGAGTTCCGTTATTTTTTAGAGGGTCTCCCAGTAAACCTACTGGTGAATCGGATACCATTTGAGAATGAAGTCACCGTTGAAACGCTTAGGAAAATGCAGAGTCACCTAACTAAGAGCATGTCACTCTTCCCGATCGATGCCGAGTTTGACAGCATGGGATATGGCTGCACTTCAGGAGCGCTACACATTGGAGACAAGCATATTGCCGAACTCGTCTCGAGCACGCGCCCCTGTAAATCCATAACTAACCCTATGCAAGCAGCAATCGAGGCCATGCGCCATATCGGCGCAAAGCGCATTGCTTATCTTGCCCCTTACAGTAAAGAAGTATCACAAACCATGGTTGATATGTTCGAGGAAAATAGCATTGAAGTACCTGTGGCATGCACGTTTGACGAGAAACAGGACATGATCGTTGGGCGTATTGCACCGAGTTCAATTCAACAAGCATGCCTTGAGCTGTGCGCGAAGGAGAAAGTGGATGCCGTGTTCGTTGCCTGTACAAATATGAAGTGCGCACACATCATCCCGGAAATTGAGCGCCAAACCGGCATAGTCGCCACGTCAAGCAATCAAGCTCTCGCCTGGCACATGACCAAGCTTGCCGGACTAAACAATCAAATAAACAATAAAGGACGATTGTTCGAATGCAAAGCCTAATGACTAAGGCGCGTTCTGCGCCAAAACGAGGTTTTCATCCAGATGAATACCAACGCCGCGTAGAGCAAGCACAAACGCAAATGGTGGGAGAGAAACTCGGCGCAATACTGATTACTACCGAAGCCGACATGTATTACTTTACCGGTTTCCTTAGCCAATTTTGGCAAAGCCCGACCCGACCCTGGTTTGCCATTATTCCATCACATGGCAAACCGATTGCTGTCATTCCGGAGATTGGCGCCAATTGTATGCGCAATAATTACATGGAAGATATCCGAACCTGGGCCTCCCCTCATGCTAACGACGACGGCGTCTCGTTATTAGATGATACGCTTTTTGAAGTTGTCACTCATTCGATCAGCAGGCAAGGCAGTGAGTACGCAAATATTGGTGTCAATCAGGGGCGTGAAACACATCTACGAATGCCCCTTAAAGACTTTGAACAATTGAGGTTCGATCTATCACAACGCCACAGGCCTATCAGGTTTAAAGATGCTACAAATATTATTCGTGGTCTGAGAATGGTGAAATCCGAAGCAGAAATTGAAAAGCTGTGGTACGTGGCACAATGCGCTTCTGACGTTTTTGAAAACCTGCACGCATTTGTATGCCTGGGAATGCGGGATGATGAAATTTTTAGGCAATTCAAAATCGAGTGTCTAAAAGCAGGTGTAGATGATGTGTCTTATTTGGTAGGTGCGGCGGGTCAAGGCGGCTATGACGATATAATTGCCCCTCCTGCCGGGCGTCATCTTAAAGATGGAGATGTACTTATCCTTGATACCGGATGCACATTCGATGGGTATTTTTGCGATTTTGATCGGAATTATGGTTTTGGTACAGTTGACGACGAATCCAAACGGGCATACGAAGTCGTGTGGCGCGCCACTGAGGCAGGTTTAGCCGCTGCGGTACCCGGTAATACTTGCCAAGATGTTTTTTTAGCAATGAATTCGATAATGCAAGCAGGCGGTGCATTAGGCGAATCAGTTGGTAGGTACGGACATGGCTTAGGGATACAGCTAACAGAACCACCTTCACATACTCATTGGGACAAGACCATAATTGAAACAGGAATGGTGCTAACTTTAGAGCCAGGGATGATTTTCGCAAAGAATCGGATGATGGTGCACGAAGAAAATATCGTTGTGCGCGAATCTGGGCCCGAACTACTGTCAAGAAGAGCAGCACCTGAGCTGCCAGTTTTTTAAAAGGAACCATAATTTGTATGGATAGCAATCAAACACCTTCCTAAATCTGAAAGCTTGATAGGTGAATAGATGAGAGAATGCTTGCAAGTAATTCCACTGGTGAGTCAAAGTATGGATTTGCAGTTAACACCTGAATAAAAATGACAAAAGGAAGATAAGTTTGGAATACAAAAATATACGACTAGACATCAATAACAAGATCGC
>JBLHIH010000054.1:0-23893 GCA_047616645.1 Flavobacterium sp.
GTGGTGGTCATGCCTACCTTGAAATGACAGGGGATGACTTATTGGACACGGGTGTAGGGCTTATGGCGAGACCCCCAGGCAAGAGAAATTCTAGTATCCATTTATTATCCGGTGGAGAGAAAGCCCTAACAGCAATTGCATTGGTATTTTCAATATTTAGCTTAAATCCAGCACCCTTTTGCATGCTGGATGAAGTGGATGCACCTTTAGATGACGCTAATGTAGAGCGCTATTCTAACCTTGTTAAGGAAATGTCTAGAACTGTCCAATTTATTTACATTACACATAATAAAATCGCGATGGAGATGGCTGATCAACTCATGGGTGTTACGATGAATGAACCTGGGGTGTCAAGATTGGTTAGTGTTGAAGTAGATGAAGCTGTTGCTATGGCAGCGGTATAGACGCAGCGTAAGATAACGAATTTGAGATCAGGAAAGCACTCATGATGGAATTCGGGTTGAGAGAATGGCTGTTTATACTTGGGCCCCTCTTTATTGTCGGGATACTTGCCCATGGTTATTGGCGAATGCGCAGCAATCGTCACAACTTAAAAATGGCATTGGATAGAACCTATTTATCGAAACAGGGAGAAGAGGAGTCCGGCGAGGATGACTTGGCTCGCTTTCGAGCAGAACTCCCAAATGGTGGTGCTAGAGTTCGCATTATCCCTGAACAAACAAGCCTCGATCTTAAATCGGATGTTCCTATGCTTATGGATTCGATTGGAGAGTCTGATATTGACGAGCCTACTATTGACGAGCCTATAGTCGCTTTGAGAGATGAGGTCGTTGAGCTAGAAAGCACCGAGCCTCTGAATGCGAGTAATAGTGTTGATACTATGGCACGCGATCAAAACCTTGAGGCGCAACCCGAAAAAACTTCTCTTAAAGCTTCTCTTAAAGAGAGACCCGAAAAATATGTTGTTATCTATGTGATATCATTGAATGAGCCCTTTCCAGGGCAAAACTTACTGGAAAATTTTGTCGAACAAAATTTAACCTTCGGTGAAATGGACATATTTCATCGATTAGACAGCAGTAGTTTTTCAACTTTTAGTGTCGTTAATGCAGTTGAGCCAGGTACCTTTGACATTGCTTCAATGGCGGAAATGTCGACACCGGGTATCAGCCTTTTTATGCGCGTTCATGAATTAAGTGATCCTGTTTCAGTCTTTATTAATATGGTTGATGTCGCGCAAGAGCTTGCACTGGAACTAGGGGGAGAAGTACGAGATGAATCTCGAAGTGCTATGACTCACCAAACAATTGAACATTGCAAACTTGAAATCTCTGAATACCAATTTAAAAATAGAAATTAAAAAATGAAGAGGGTTAGCGACACGCTTCTTAAAGAGTTATCTAAACTCCACAATTCAATAAACCATAACAACTATTTGTATCACAGTCTTGATGCTCCAGAACTTAGTGATGGAGAATTTGATCTATTATTTCGAAGGCTTAGGAAAATAGAGGAAGATTACCCCGAGTTGATATCGGATGATTCTCCCAGCCAAAGGGTCGGTTCAAAACCCCTTGGAGGATTTGGTCAAATAAAACATGAGTTACCCATGCTGTCCTTGGGAAATGCCTTTGATGCAGATGACATGTTTGATTTTGACCGAAAGATTAAAACAAGGTTGGAAGACCGGGCACCAATAGTCTATGCCTGTGAGCCAAAGATAGATGGGATTGCCGTCAGTTTATTATACGAAAATGGTTTGCTCATAAGAGGCGCCACAAGAGGTGACGGCTCAACCGGTGAAGACATTACCCAAAATATTAGAACCATCGAATCAGTTCCTTTGCGCCTTTTGGGAGAAGGTTATCCCGATCGCTTGGAAGTACGTGGCGAAATTTACATCGCTAAATCAACCTTTCAAGAAATTAATCGGAAGGCTGAAAAAGCAGGAGAAAAGACTTTCGCAAATCCGAGAAATGCTGCCGCTGGCAGTGTGAGACAGTTGGACCCAAAATTAACGGCTAAGAGAAAGTTAACGATGTATTGTTATTCAGTTGGATTTGTTGAAGGTGGGCAGATGGCCACGTCTCAGATCGGCGTTCTTGATCAGTTGAAATCTTGGGGTTTACGTACGAATAATATTGTCAAAGCGGTTGAAGGAATTGAGAAGTGTGTAGACTATTATGAAGGTTTACATGAGGATAGAGCCTCCTTGGATTACGAAATAGACGGGGTTGTTTTTAAGGTTAACGATATGAATCTACAGGCCCAACTCGGCCTACTGACCAGAACGCCACGTTGGGCGATTGCGCATAAATTTCCAGCAGAAGAAGGTGTTACAAAATTGTTGGATGTCGAGTTTCAAGTTGGGCGGACTGGCGCGATTACTCCGGTAGCACGTTTAGAGCCAGTTAAGGTAGGGGGCGTGACGATAAGTAACGCAACCTTGCATAATATGGATGAAGTTGGCCGTCTTGGTTTGTATATTGGTGATACTGTACTCATTAAGCGGGCAGGCGATGTCATTCCCAAGGTCATCAAGGTATTTGAAGATAAAAGACCTGTGCATGTACAAAATATAGTCATGCCAGAGAATTGCCCTGCCTGCGGTTCTGCAATAGTAGAAGTAGAAGGGGAAGTTATTGCGCGATGTAGCGGTGGATTGCTTTGTCAGGCTCAAAGAAAAGAGCGTATTAGACATTTTGCTTCACGTCTTGCCTTTGATATAGAAGGTCTTGGAGACAAGCTAGTAGAGCAATTGGTTGATGCAGACCTTATTCACTCCCCAGCGGATCTTTATTTACTCAAATTAGATGATCTAATTCAGCTTGAACGTATGGCGCCCAAATCGGCTAATAATGTACTGAAGGCTTTAGAAAAAAGTAAACCTACTAGCCTAGCAAGGTTTATATATGCCCTCGGGATTCAGGAAGTAGGAGAATCGACCGCCCGGAATTTAGCGATGTACTTTAAAACCCTGGAATCAGTGATCGCGGCAAATGAAACTCAATTGGAACTTGTTCCCGATGTGGGACCCATCGTCGCATCAAGAATTGTGAGATTTTTTAATCAAGATGTAAATCTTGACGTGATAGCATCTCTTGGTAATTCGGGTGTCATCCCAGAGTCGGAACCAGAGGGCAATACTCAATCACCACTAGCGGGTCAAACTTTTGTGCTTACGGGCACACTGACACAACTCACACGTAGCGAAGCTAAATCTAAATTACAGGCACTTGGCGCAAAGGTTTCGGGCTCAGTGTCAAAAAATACATCTTGTGTTGTAGCGGGAGATGCCGCTGGAAGTAAGTTGACTAAAGCACAAACCCTAGGTGTAAAAGTGATAGACGAAAATACCTTAGTAGCCCTGTTAGATGGCGGTAGCCAATGAAACTTACCAAGTTAATAAGCATATTTATATCGATTCTTGTTCTGTTGACCTCTTGTACTTCGTCAACGCCAAAAAATCGAGAAAATATATGTGAAATTTTCTACGAAAAGAAAGGTTGGTACAAAGACGCCAAAGCATCTCAGCGGAAATGGGGTTCTCCCATTCCGGTTATGATGGCATTCGTTTATCAAGAGTCTCGTTTTCATGCTAGAGCAAAACCGCCTCGTAAGAAAATACTATGGGTACTACCAGGTAGGCGACCAGCAAGCGCCTATGGTTATGCTCAGGCTACAAACCCAACTTGGGACGCATATAAAAAGTCAACAGGGCACTGGGGTGCTGATAGAAATCAATTTGATGATGCAATAGATTTTGTTGGTTGGTACAACAATCAAAGTTATCAAAGAAATAGAATTCAAAAGACCGATGCCAATAATTTGTATCTTGCATACCATGAAGGGCAGGGTGGTTTTAAAAAGAAAAGTTATCGAAATAAAGCTTGGCTTTTGGATGTTGCAAATAAAGTGGCTAAAAGATCAGTATCCTATGCCGCGCAATTAAAAGGTTGTGAGAAAAAACTCCAACGATCTTGGTTCGGGCGTTTATTCTAGTCTTTTCTGCGCGGTCCATAGCGGCGACCATCGACTCGGCGGCGCTCAAAGTCGACTAATGTTTCGTTTTCTCGTCGATCAGCCCCCCGCCTATCACTAACTTTAGTCTTGTCAGTAAGCTTGCTATCGCGGCGATCCCTGCTGCTGTCAGGTTTATCTGACATAGATTTTTTCCGTCCCATCACTAGAGTGGATAGTTTTTCCTAGGAATGATGATATACTGGATTGATAAGTGATGCGATAGATAATTCCTGCTTTGTCATCTGATAACAATAAGCTTCCATCCCTCAGTTGAAGGAGGTGGACTGGCCTACCCCATGAATCGTTATTGGAATCTAGCCATCCATCAATAAATGTTTCGTAATGCAACTTTCCATCAATTTCTCGTCCCATGGTAATTCTATATCCGGTATGGCCCGCTTTTGGTGAACGATTCCATGAACCATGCTCTGCCATGAATATTTGGTTTTTATATTGATCCGGAAACAAATTACCGGTGTAGAAGATCATGCCAAGTGCGGCGACATGAGGATCGAGGATGAGTTCTGGTTCTACATATGTAGATGCACTTTTTCCTTTATCACCAAACTCCGGATCAGGTAGGCTTTCATCGTGAAAGAAGGGGAAACCAAAGTGATCCCCTTTATTTTGAATTCTGTTGAGTTCTCCATAAGGTCTCTCGTCCGATAGAGTGTCTCGATTGTTATCGGTAAACCAAAGTTCATTGGTGGTGGGATGCCAATCAAAGCCAACAGTATTGCGAATACCATGAGCGATAATTTCAGGAGAAGAATTAGGGATATCAACATCTAATCTAAGAATAGATGCGAAAGCAGGGTTCTTTGAAAGACAAGCATTACAAGGGGCACCCACGGCAAAATAGAGTAGGTTATCTGGACCAAAATCTAAATATTTCCAACCATGATGGGTTTTGTTGGGTAAGGTATCTATTATTATTTCTGCTTTGTTTGTTTCTCGGTCAATATTCTTATATCTAAGAATTTTACTCACCGCGCCGACATACAGGTCCCCATTGCGATAGGCGATACCTGACGGTAGATGTAGATCCCGGGCTACTTCTTTTACTTCGTCTGCTTTATAGTCGCCGTTTAGATCAATTACCTGAAATACTTTCCCAAGGCGTCTGGTTCCGACATAAATTATTCCCTTGCTCCCTAATGCCATTTGTCGCGCATTTGGTACCTCAGCATAAATGTCAATCTGAAATCCCGGTGGAAGATTGAGCTCCTTCAACTTTTCTTTGGATAATCCGTAAGCCCATGCTGGGGTCAGGAGCAGAAGCAGTGATAGAATAAATAAACGGCCCATTTTATATGTCCCTAATTTGAGGTGGCAATTGCTACCTCAGGTTAACCTTATTGTTACTTTTTGTGAATATCATGCTAGACGACGAAACCAAAAAAGAAATACAAACGGCATACAGCGCCTTGCTTGATGCGAAAGGCTATAAGGCGAGATCCTGTCAGAAACAAATGATCGCGGATATTGCCAATACCTTAGGCAATATTGAAGTTGATGATAATGGCGATCGAACCTCTGAAGACAATGTTTGTGTGGTCGAAGCTGGTACGGGTACAGGTAAAACAATCGCGTATGCAATATCGGCACTGCCTATTGCAAAGTCATTGGGTAAACGACTGGTTGTTTCAACGGCGACAATAGCCTTGCAAGAACAAATTGTTCTCGTTGATTTACCAGATTTAAAAAAGCATTCGGGGCTCAATTTTTCGTTTGCTTTAGCGAAAGGTCGACGCCGATATCTCTGCCTGTCTCGTTTGGATGAAGTTTTAGAGGCAGCTAATGCGAGTTCCCCAAATCAAAGTTTAGCATTTTTAGATGAGGGAATGATTGTTGCCGATGAGGCTCATCAGGCCTTATTTGAAACAATGTTAGTTAAACTTGGTCGAGGGGAATGGGATGGCGATAAGGATAATTGGAGCGAAGAGATAGAATACAGTGCTTGGTCTCAGGTGAGCACAGATCACGTGCAATGCACCGGTCGGCAGTGTTCCCATTACGACAATTGTTTTTTTTATAAAGCACGAGAAAAAATTCACCGCGTAGATTGTATTGTTACCAATCATGATTTAGTCATGTCAGATATTATGATGGGAGGAGGTGCCGTGCTTCCTGCGCCAGAGGAGGCAATCTATATATTTGATGAGGGCCATCATTTACCAGATAAGGCGATTAATCACTTTGCTAGTTTCTTGCAAGTAAGAAGTAGCCAATCGTGGTTAGAGCAAATACCATCAACCTTAAATCAATTATCTAAGGATTTAGGCGGAATTGGCGGCCTACCGAGATCTTTGCCGCAATTTGAAAGTGCATCGATCGACCTTGTTGCCTTGTTGGAAGATGCAGTGCATTTATTTGACCCATTGAGAGAAGAAGCAGAAGGCGATGATATGGATGTACGGTTTCGGTTTATAGAAGGTAGAGTCGAACCCGCTCATCGAGCGCTAAGTGAGGTTTTATTAAAGGCGACACTGCGATTAGAAAGCCAACTAAGTGTACTGCAATCTGCAATTGAAGATGCCTTAATTGAATCTGAACCCTCAGAACAAGATCAATTAGAGCATTGGTTACCTATTGTTGCTTCTATGACAGCGAGAACCGAAGGTAATGCAAAACTCTGGCGAGATTATGCAAGCCAAGACGCTGTAAATGAAGCACCCAAGGCGAGATGGATAAACTTTCGCGAGGGGGATGAGCTTAATTTACAAGCTAGTCCTATCGATGTTCATAAAAGCTTGTATGAGCTACTGTGGTCTCGATGTTTTGGTGCTGTTATTACATCAGCAACATTGGCAGTAGGCTCAGATTTTTCTCGTTTTAGACAGAGAATTGGTATTTCTGAGGATAATAGATTTAGGGCTTTATTAAGTCCTTTTAGATATCAAGAGAAAGCAGTATTGAATATCCCCAAGATGCTTGTTGATCCCAGACAAGCAGATGAGCATAACGAAGCGGTCGCTGAAATGCTTCCAAAACTAATTGGTTCTACACGAGGTAGTCTCATATTGTTTGCCTCCTGGCGACAGATGTTTCGTATCAGGGATGCCCTACCTTCAGAATTTGTTGAAAGCATTTTGAGCCAGGGTGATTTAAGTAAGTCTGAAATAATTGCACAACATAAAAAAACAATTGATGCTGGGGGTTCGAGTATCATATTCGGCTTGGCAAGTTTTGCCGAGGGAATTGACTTGCCCGGCGCTTATTGTGAGCATGTCGTTATTGTAAAAATACCGTTCGCTGTTCCTAACGATCCAGTTGGTGCGACGATGAGTGAGTGGATAGAAGCAAAGGGTGGTAATTCTTTTCAAGAAATAATGATTCCCGATGCTGCACTTCGTTTAACGCAAGCATGTGGACGCTTACTGAGAACGGAAACGGATACAGGTAAAGTCAGCATTTTAGATCGACGTCTCGTTACCCAGCGTTATGGATCTATTCTTGTTAATGCCCTTCAACCTTTTCGACGAGAAATTCAGTGAGAGCCCTGCGTGAACATTAATGACTTTGTATCTGATAAACAAAAAGCAGAGATGCCAAAGATTTGGTCTCAGATGGAAAAGCATTTTGGTAGCCTTGGTAAAGCGTATTTCGACGTACTTTTTGCCACGGCATGTTGGTTAAAGGCATTAAATGTCCGTGCTAATAAAGACAAGTTTTTTATTGGTATCTCAGGAGGACAAGGTAGCGGAAAATCAACTTTTTCGAATTTGCTAAGTCTTGTATTCACAGAATTATTTGATTTAAAAACACTAGTCATGTCCCTTGATGATTTTTATCTTACCCATGATGAGAGGCAAGTCCTTGCAAAGACGGTTCATCCACTTCTAAAAACAAGAGGTGTCCCTGGTACTCACGACATCCCTTTGATGGGGAAGGTAATGGGGGGTATTAGTCATAATAAAGAAGTTCACATGCCAGCCTTTGATAAATCAGATGATGATCGCTGTGCAATGACGAAGGTGCGTTGCGATGATGTAAAAATTATCATAGTTGAGGGTTGGTGCTGGGGTGCTGAGCCAGAAAGCGACACAAGCGTTCCGCTTAATCAACTCGAGAGAGAGCAAGATGCTGATGGTCTTTGGCGAGGATATGTAAATCAACAATTAGCAAACTATCAGGATTTGTTCAGAACAGATACATCAATTTTTCTATCCATTCCTAGTATGTCTTCAGTCCTTGAATGGCGCTGGCAACAAGAGAGCGAATTAGGTCAGGGTTCAAAAAACATGACGAAAGAAGACATTGAATATTTTGTCATGCACTACGAACGTTTAACTCGCCACATGTTGCAAAGTATGCCCGGCAAAGTCGATTTGACCTTGTATCTCGATAAAGATCATCACTTTGATAAAGCAATATTGGAATAGAACTACATTCTTATAAAAAATGAACAAGCACTAGTTCAGCTTTCATTCAGGCTAGAAATTCTATGCTGTGCTCACTTTAATCAAATGAGTGCAGAAGAATGAAATTGATGGGCTTTAGCGGAGTAGTTACAATCGTCATGTTATCGACATCTGTCATGGCTAATAGCAGTGTCTCCTATGACTACGGCACTGTTGTCGAGTCTGTACCGATTGTTAAGAATATCCGTATTACGACACCTCGTGAAGAGTGCTGGGATGAAGATGTTGTTTACCGCGACAGAGGGGGCGACACAGAATTGAGCACGGTACTGGGTGCAGTTATTGGTGGTGCCCTAGGAAATGCAGTCGGCCATCATAAAAAAAATAAACAGGTTGGTGCCGTGGTTGGTGCTGTTCTTGGGGGAACCATAGGTCGCAGTATTGCGAAGGGAGCCCCGCGCACTGCGCGCTCTGAGAGTGGAGAGGTTTGCCGCGTTATTAATGAATATACCGAAGAGGAGCAAATTGTCGGATATCGGGTTAGATACAGGTACAATGATGAAACCTATACCGCCCGAACTGATGAAGCCCCGGGTGATACTATTAAACTTCGTTTAGCCGTCACCCCAGTTCACTAAGGGTGGCTGCTTTACAAAAGGGTGATTTTGGAGACTTGTATGCGAATTGGACACTACCCAATTGTTCTTATCGGTTTGTTGGCATCCTGCTTACTGGGGCCAATGGATTCGTATGCAAGTAGATCTCCTGTTTTACTGGCCGCCAACGACAGTCGTCAAAACCAAGTCAGGCTGGGAAAAAACAATCGACAGATAAGTAAGCAACAAGCAGCATCCAATGCAAAACGTCAATACCCGGGTAGTAAAATTTTGTCCGCTAAATTAATTGGTGGATCGGGTCCGGCGGTCTATCGCTTAAAAATGTTATCTCCTAAGGGCGTCGTCAAGTATGTATTTGTTGATGGTAAAAACGGTTCAGTATTCGAATGAGTAAGCGCTTATTATTGGTAGAGGATGAGACCAAGCTTCGGGATCAATTGTTGGAAATTCTAGACCGTCATGAGTACGAAGTAGAGTCGTGTACTGATGGAATGGAAGGTTTATATCTTGCGCAAAAATATGATTACGATATTGCCGTTATTGATTTGGGCTTGCCTAAAGTTCCCGGAATTGAAATTGTCGAAAAAATTAGAGCAGAGGGACGTGAGTATCCTGTTTTGATATTGACTGCCAGGTCAGATTGGCAAGATAAAGTAGATGGCCTAGCAGCTGGAGCAGATGACTACCTTGTTAAACCTTTTCATATTCAAGAACTCCTCGCTCGCTTAGAGGCGCTTATTCGAAGAGCTTCAGGAAAATTTAAACCGTCTCTTGGTACTGGGCCAATAACCATGGATACAAAGGGCAAACGTGTTCAGGTTGAGGAAAAAACCGTAGACCTCACAGCCTATGAATTTAATTTATTAGAATACCTCATGTTGCGACCCGGCGAAGTGGTTTCAAAGACGGTACTGACTGAGCATCTTTACGATCAAGATTTCGATCGTGATAGTAATGTTATTGAGGTCTTCGTGGGTCGATTACGTAAGAAGCTTGATCCAAGTAATCGGATTAAGCCGATTGAAACGGTCCGTGGACAGGGTTATCGTTTCACTCTCTATGAATGAGAGATGGGGGTTGAGAGATGGGGATTAAAGCTTATGAATAGGCGCCTATTTGAAGCTAAAGGTTCTCTACGTAAACGCTTGTTGATAAGCGCAAGCCTTGTCTTGTTTATTTTTTTAGGACTGATGGGCGTAGTGTTAGATCAGGCTTTTCGCAATAGTGCTGAGAATAGCATCGCTGAAAGATTAAAAATTCAGATCTATGGTTTACTTTCAGTAACAGAGTTTGATTCCCGTAAATTGACATTACCCGAGGTATTACAAGAACCTCGATTTAATAACCCGGGTTCGGATCTGTTTGCGCTTGTGTTAAATGATAAGGGGCAAGAACAGTGGAGAAGCCCCTCATCTATCGATTTGGTTTTAAGCCAACCCCATCTGCTTTATCACAATCTAGAACCTGGAATAGAAAGATTTGGCCAAATTGCGACTGACTCAAGCACACATTTCTATTTGAGTTATAAAATTTTGTGGTTAGGGTCCGGAGAATCTACAACACCATTTATCTTCGTTGTCATTCAAACCAAAGAAGCCTATTTTCGAGAAATTACTAGCTACCGTAACAATTTGTGGGGCTGGCTTGTTGGGGTCACCCTGTTATTGATAGCGGTTCAGGCGGTTGTCATGAAGTGGGGGTTATCTCCCCTCGGAGATCTTGCTTCTGATTTGAAAGCGATTGAAGATGGGAGCCAACGTTTTCTTGATGGGGAATACCCAGATGAAATAGAAGGCGTAACAAAAAACTTAAATTTACTATTGTCGAGTGAAAGAGCCCAGAGAGAACAATATCGTACAACGATGGCTGACCTTGCACATAGTTTGAAGACGCCCCTTGCGATTCTTAAGGGCTCCTCCAACCAACTGGAATATAAAGGTGCCAATAGCGTCTCCGATATTCAGGAAACCATTAACGAACAAGTTACCAGAATGGATGAAATAATAGGGTATCAATTGGAGCGTGCTGTACTTGATTCATCCACTTTAATTAAAAAATCGATAATGGTAAGACCCGTCATTGATAAACTACTATCCGCGATGTCAAAAGTATATGCGGATAAGCAAGTTGAAATCGAATTAAACTATCTGGATTGTACTTTCTTCGGTGATGAACGTGATTTGATGGAAGTACTTGGGAATATCATTGATAACGCCTATAAATATGGGTCTCATCGCGTCAGAGTTGAATTGGGTCGAGCAAAGGGCGTCGATCTTAAAATAGTCGTTGAGGATGATGGTCCTGGAATAGAAGCATCTAATCGAAGCAAAATCCTCAGTCGAGGGTCTAGATTAGACTCATCGGAACTCGGTCAAGGCATTGGTTTAGCTGTGGTGGTAGAAATTGTAAATCGGTATGGCGGATCGATAGAGATCGAAGACGCTATCTTAGGTGGCGCAAAGGTCTGTATTACCTTCAGCTAAGTTATCACCAGCCTGGTGAAGAGATGTGTTTTTCTAAGGTCTATGCAAATAAGCGAATGCTGAATTTATTGACTAAGACCTTTGTTCTACTGGCGAGTGTTTAACATAGACAGGCTTAGAGCCTGCTTGTGAGGACTACGGGATATTTAAAGGTTGTGGGGGCAAATTTGCATCATAATGTTGGAACATTAAGTGAATTTTCGGGACGGACTTGTTGTTAAACCTCTATTGCCATGATTGCATCAATAGGCAGGGTAAGGTCCTCCCGTTTAAGGATAACTTACAGTTAATTATCTGAGACATGCAGTGAGGACTTCTTTAATACGTAGTAAAGGTACGTAATTTATGTTTGAATCCCAGTGTTCATTAAAATACTGAGGGAGTAAATTGATATGAGTGAAGCCATTGCCATTACCGACCCCTATTCGATGCCACTAGCGGACATTGATGTCTCCGACCCAACCCTATATGAATCTGACGCTCACTGGCCTTATTTTGAGCGCTTAAGAAATGAAGCGCCCGTTCATTTTTGTAACGGCAGCGCCTTTGGCCCTTTCTGGTCTATCACGCGGTATGACGATATATTAGCGGTGGACAAGGATCACGAAACCTTCTCATCATTTCCAGGCATTGTTATTGGTGATCAAGATCCAGAATTTACCGTTGAGCAATTTATTGCAATGGATCCGCCTCGTCATGATTCACAGCGTAAAGGGGTGACGCCAGCTGTTAGCCCGCAGCGCTTATTCGAGATGGAGCCGATTATTAGAGAACGCGTCGGCAAAATCATGGACAGTCTACCCATTGGTGAAGAATTTAATTGGGTTGATCGAGTCTCGATCGAACTCACCACACAGATGCTAGCAACGCTTTTTGATTTCCCCTTTGAGCGACGTTCCAAACTGACTTATTGGTCGGATATGGCGACATCCAGTGCGGAAATTGCGGGCGACGATAGCATCAGCAAAGAAGAACGCGAAGCTGCGTTGCTTGAGTGTTTAACTGAATTTACTGAAATCTGGAATAGTCGGCTCGGTGATAAAGCCGAAGGTAGGCATGATTTCATCACGCTCATGGCAAATTCACCGGCGTTCAAAGACATGAGCCCCATGGAGTATTTAGGTAATCTTATTTTGCTTATTGTCGGTGGTAACGACACGACGAGAAACTCGATTTCTGGTGGTATTGTCATGTTGAATGAAAACCCTGGCGAGTATGACAAGTTACGCAGTAAGCCCTCGCTGATCCCCAGTATGGTCTCTGAGGTGATTCGATATCAAACGCCACTGATGCATATGCGGCGTATTGCAACAAAGGATACCGTTCTATCCGGGCAGCACATTAAAAAAGGTGACAAAGTGGTTATGTGGTACGTGTCTGGTAATCGCGATGCTTCAAAGATAGACCAAGCTGATAATTTTATTATCGACCGTAAAAATGCTCGAAACCACATATCCTTTGGATTTGGTATCCACCGCTGTATGGGAAATCGACTTGCTGAGATGCAGTTAAAAATCGTTTGGGAAGAGATCATGAACCGCTTTAGCAAAGTAGAAGTGGTGGGTCCTGTGATTAGAGCGAAATCCAACTTTGTTCGAGGCATCCTTGATCTACCTGTCGTTCTGCATGCAAAGTAGAATTAAAAGCGAAGTAGGATTAATAGTTGGCAAATAATGTCTTAAAGATGAAAGAACTTGAATCGAGGACCGGCGTTAGCCGCGAATCAATTCGATTTTATATTCGCGAAGGAATTTTACCGCAACCGGAAAAGCCCCTCAAAAATGTCGCTCATTACAATGAAGATCATGTGCTTCGTATTCGGCTTATCAAAAAACTTCAAGAAGAGAAGTTTATGCCCTTAGGTAGAATCAAAGCGCTATTGAAGTCGGTGAAGTTTTCTGAGCTGGCGACAATGGGTAATCTTGCTGAATTCGAATTTACTTTTTCAAGTCTTGTTAATGGCGATGTAAGATCACCTGATACATCCTTGGATATCTTTGTTCAAGAATCGAACTATTCGCATCAGGATCTCATTCAAATGCATGAAATGGGGATCATTCACATCAAAACTGAGAAGGCGGTCGAGTATATTGATAGTTTTGATGTCAGCGTATTGGATAAATGGCATCAAATTAAAACGCTTGGCTTTGAGGACAAATTTGGGTACGACCTTAACTTTCTTTTGCAATATGTTGAAGCCGCCAGAAAAATCTCCATCCGGGAGGTTGACCAATTCTTTGAAGCTTTCGCTTCATCCCCGGTTAAAGCGTCTGCAGAACTAGGGGCAAAAGGGGTTCAACTTGCCAATGAGTTGATCGCTGAACTCCACACTCGGGAAGTTCGCGCCAGGATCGCGAACTATGTTGATCAAACTGATGTCAGCAAGCAAAAATAAATATCCGCAGCCTTATTCCGAAATATTTTTACCTAAGGTTGCCGCATCTTCTGCATATTTAGCATAGGATGCCTTTAAAGTTGAGGAATTGAGTAGGCACTCTGCTTTTAACTCTCCACTTTCCTCGTCATATACTGAGGTCATTATCCAGTTTGCTTCGACCCTTCGACTCTCACTGAGTGTGACGATTTCACGTTCCAATCTATATGCTTGATTTACAAACAAAGGTCCACTGAACAGCTTTATTTCCTGATCTGCAAACAATCCCACCGCTGGTCCACGCGTATGAAAACCGGCTTCTCGGGATGAGTATTGCGTGAGAACACTGATCATCTCCAAAGGTATAATCGCGCGTCCCCAGGGAGAGTCAGTACCGCCTTCTTGCGTATACCAGGGTGAAATCTCAGTGATACCTGCTAATTTACTATTAAGAGAAAAGGGATACAGATCACCCATTGATTGATCAAAATCCATGATCACGTGCTCATCAACTTTACCTTTCTGTCCTACCGTCAGATCTGAAAGTATAACGAGTTGTTCTGAGGGACGTAGTCTTGCTCGTCTACGATCAAGTTCTGATTCTGGATGATTTGGGCCAATGCTGGCTGTTCCAGCTAGCACGGGTGTACCGTCTTTTTTCTCTGCCCAGATATTGGTAATTTGTGCGCCGGTAGCAGGTAGTTCAACGAAGGTCCTGACCTCCTCTCCCTCGATGACCATGTTTAAGTAATGTGAACTAATGCACCCTGTTTCAAACCACGCCTGACCAAAAACCTCACTTAACAAAGGTACAAATTGACTAAAGTGAGTTGGACCTTCTATTGGTGCGCCAGAAAAACCGAGATCTTCAGCCATCTTGTCATCATGAATAGAAATATGTCCGTCATAGGTTTGCTCGGCTAACATCTGACGCGGGTGGCGAAAGTCTCCACAAATTACCTTCTTTGTTTCGAATCCGGATTTATCTATTGCCATGATGTGTACCTGTTGCCCCTTAATATTTGTTAATGGATTATTCGCTAGACTTTATGGCGATAACTTTACATTAGTTTAGCTTCAGCTATTGAAAATCGCTTGCTAAGATCTTGAGAGTCCTTGTTGGTAACTTCGCTATACCAAAGAACTTGGATCTCTTCGATCTGCTCAGCAATCGTTCTCGTTTCTTTTTGACCTTTTGAAAGCTCTCTATTTAAGCGTTCTACTTGATAGGCCATTCTTGCTCTTTGGCTTTCAGGGGGAGAATCAATTTCCGCCAAAATTTCAAGGCGAATACAAAGTTGTTCCTTTAAAACTAGGTCAATCTCTCTTGGTTCATAAAGGCGTTTTGATATGAGTTTGTTTATTGATTCATCTAGCGCAATATCGCCATCCCACATGCCTTGTATTGTTTCAAGGGAATGTTCCGCGAGCTCAAAAGTCTCGCACAATTTGGCCTTTCTTCTTAGTTCCATCAATTTAGCTTTGTGAGAAGATTTACTCTGTTCTTCAATGACGATATTTGCTTCTTTCAAAAGTATTAAGAAGGTCTTTTTGACTTCCTTTAACTGATTGTCATTGGCGAGCTCGTTAAAGTCATTTTTGAAAGTCCTAATGTGACTTTGTTGAATAAGTTCGTCACTATCAATCAAAGATTTTAGTGATTGGCAGATGGCTTTTGCTATCTTAATAAGATCCAGTGCTTGTTGCTGATCTCGTTTTTCTGCTTCTTTGCGTAAGGAAAATACTTGATCGCAAGCTGCTCTAAACTGCTTCCAAAGTGTTTGACCCACTTTTCTATCAGTGATGCCTATTGCTTTCCATTCTGATTGTATCGCCTTTGTTTGCTCGATGATGTCTGCAACATCAATGTCAGATAGGGCAAGTTGTTGAACAGACTCAATTAACTTAGCTTGGACATCATGGTTTGCCGTTCTTTCTGCTTTTAGCTTTCCGTATAGATCATCCACTACTTTATTGAATCTATTCTGTATGGGTCTAAATTTTGATCGTGAAATTTCATCGAAACGTCGCCACTCTTTTTGAGCAACCACTATTACTTCTGACAAATTTTTCCAATCACGAGAGCCCCAATTCGACTCAAGTTCTGTCACATCGTTAAAAAGGGATTCCAGAGCCTGACAAATTTTCTCTTTTTCTTTTAAATTGTTGTGACGCAATTCTCTTTGATTGGCGAAATATCGAGCGCATGGCGCGTAGGCAATTTCACTGTATTTTCTAAATTTCCCCCATAATTTTTGTGCTTTCTGGGAGTCAGAGGCACCCAAACCTTTCCATTGTTGTTGTAAATCCTTAATTAATCGCGCTTTTTCAGGTTCAGATATCGAATTATTATCTGCCAAACTGGCCATTTCATCACACAAAGCTTCTCGTTTGGGAATCGTTGCGAAACCTTGCCAATCTTGTAAGTCTCTCAACTTAGTCGTCAAGGCATCAAGAGCAGATGTAAAAATAGCCGGTAGGTCTTTTTCCTGAGTGCTAATTACATGATGGATTCTCTGTGCTTGTTTCAGTTTCCCATCTTTTATGGTGCTAGCCAACTGATCTAATTGGTGTTGAATGTTGCTAAGTTCAGCTTTTTTGCTGGACTCTGTCGCTAATAATTTTGCTTGGGCTTTTTCTGCTAGCGCCGCTATTTCCGCAATCTCCTTTGGTTTGTCATATTTCACCGGCCATTGAATTTCTTTTAGCGCTTTCAACTGTGCAGATGGGGCAGAGCTCGTAACCTTTGATTGTATTCTTTCCCATATTCCATATTGCTGAATGAGAAACTCAAGCTCCTTTTTTTGCGATTGAAACTTTGCTGACTCATGATGAAGAGGGTAGAGAGTCTTTACGTCTTCTAGAGCGCCTCTTATTTCTTGAGAAGATGATGCACTGGATTGCCTTAGAGCAAATGTGAGCTCATCAAGCAGTTGTTTTGCGCGATCAGCTGATTCAGCTGCGAGAAATATTTTTTGTTTTCTTTTAGTAATTATCTTTTCGCATCTCTCAAATGCGAGGTTTAATTCTGAGTATTTTTCACTATCAGTCTCTTTATCATCTAAACCATCGAGGCTGCCTTTAAGATTACTTCTCTGCTCAACTAAGGTTTCAAAACGTCTCGGAAATGCCTCTGAATATTCGCTCTTGGATAATTTCACGATGCCGTCATAGCATTTTTCAAACTTCTCAAAATTCGCACGTTTTTGGGCCCGCTCAGATTTGATAAATTGAAGTTTTTGTTTGACAATTTTTATGACATTTTTGTCCTTATGTAAAAATTGTTTTTGTACTTCCTCTAATAGACTTTCACTGATTAGCATATCGGCACAAAGCTGGTGAATTTTTGTGTGATTTTGATGGTGTAATATTTGAGCCAAGTCGTCTTCACATGATAGTAAAGAAACTGCTGACAATTTTATTGTCAGTAGTTCTGCATTCTGAGCAAGCGCGATTAATTGAGAGGAAGTTATTTGTGTGCTCAAACTCGAAAATAGCGCAAGATCGCAACCAACTAAGGCAGTCCACCTTTTCAAGCTAGCTGAATTAATTTCTTCTAAGGGATCCTTTTGGAGTAAGGCCAGACTTTGAATATCGTCCAAAAGTCCAACGGCGCACAGGCGAACAGCTAAATCCTCATCATTAGTAGCGAGGCTACAAATGTCACGGGATTCTAAGGTGCTGTTTTGTAAGCATTTTAGTCGAACAGCTGCATTTTTGTGCTGCCACTTTGGTGTACTTTCAAGTATTTCGCTGAGTTTCATAAAAGCTTTTTTGATCGGTAACTTTGTTAATTTGCTCCGATTAGGCATGTTCAGGTTCTATCTATGATTCAGGTAGTGCAGCATAGGATATTGTCAGCCTGAATTGAAGTTGAATTACTCGTCACGAGTCCATATTATCCATTTCAACTTTTATTGACCAAATACCTCGATTGGGAGAGATATGGATTTTTCATTTTCTGAAGAACAAACATTGCTTCAAAATAGCGTACAGCGTTTCATCCAAAATGATTATGGATTTGATCAGCGCCAAAAAATTATCAAGACTGATGATGGATTCAGTCGAAAGAATTGGGCTAGCTTTGCAGAATTAGGCTGGTTGGGCTTACCTTTTAGCGAAGACGCAGGTGGCTTTGGCGGTGGCGCCATCGAAACGATGATAATGATGGAAGAATTCGGTAAAGGCTTGGTAATAGAACCTTATATCAGCACCGTATTATTAGCAGGCAAAAGTATCGAATTTGGGGGGTCAACTGAACAAAAAGAATCTCTTCTTTCCGCCATTATAGATGGCTCCAAATTGGGTGCCCTTGCATTTGTAGAACCACAAGCGCGTTTTAACCTTGCCGATACACTAACTACTGCAACTAAAAGCGGTGATGGATACGTACTAAATGGATTTAAAGGGCTCGTATTAGGCGGCCCAAGTGCAGATTTCTTTGTTGTTCCTGCGCGTACCTCCGGCGGTCAACAAGATACCGATGGTATTTCGCTATTTATTATAGATTCGGCCTCAGAAGGCTTGAGCTTGCGTAATTACGCGACGGTTGATGGACTCAGAGCCTCTGAACTTACTCTAGAGAGTGTATCAGCAGAATTGCTAGGAGAAGAGTCAAAAGGTCATGCTTTACTTGAAAAAGTAATTGATCATGCGATTGTTGCCATCGGGGCTGAGGCAGTAGGGGCAATGGAAGTCCTTTATAAGACAACGGTTGAATATTGCAAAACGAGGGAACAATTTGGTCAAGCAATTGGAAAGTTTCAGGTTCTCCAACATAAGATGGTTGACATGTTTGTTGAACATGAACAAACCAAGTCGCTAGTTTATATGGCCGCGATGCGACTGGATGAAGAATATAATGTTGTCGCTAGAAAAGCTGTTGCGGGCCTTAAAGTTCAAGTTGGGAAAGGGGGTCGATTTGTGGGTCAAAGTGCTGTGCAATTGCATGGCGGGATGGGTATGACCGATGAACTGAATGTCGGTCACTATTTCAAACGCCTAACAACGATTGATACTTTGTTTGGTAACTCAGATTTTCACCTTAAAAACTACGCTCAGATCGCGTAAGAAACTTGTCCGTAAGAGATACTCGCAGGAGACCTGATGTCAGAAATACCTCAGTGGTTTTGGGATTCAATTGAAACAAAATCGGATTCTGCGAGCTTGGATATCGCAGGTTGCGACGTCAATTATCGTAAGTGGAGCGATGCAGAACCTGGGAAGAAAGGTCTGCTTTTTATTCATGGCCATAATGCCCACAGTCATTGGTGGGATTTTATTGCTCCGAGTTTCAAAGATCGTTTCCAAACGGCGGCTATTGATTTAACAGGCATGGGGGATAGTGATCATCGTGATGGCTATTCTAACGATATGTACGCTGAAGAAATCGTTGGTGTTGCCGACGCGCTCAATATGCCCGAGGATACGATTGTAGTCGCGCATAGTTTCGGAGGCATGATGGCGATTCGTGCATTTGCTAAATATCCTGATCGATTTAAACGCCTTGTGCTTGTTGACTCAGGTGTTCGACATCCCGATGATATAGAGGAGCGAGATCCTCAAATAGACCGACTCCAGCGTCGTAAGGTTTATCCTACAAAAGAAATTGCGCTAAGCCGGTTTCGACTTCAGCCTGCTCAGCAGTGCGAGAATCAATACTTGGTTGACTACATCGCAAGAGAATCCCTTGAATACGATGATGATGGCTGGGTTTGGAAATTTGATGAAGAACTCAATTCAAGAATGACGATGAATGGAGATCTCAAAGAAGATTTGTTGGCTATCAGTGCCGATATCACATTGATCTATGGCGCCTTGAGTGAGTCGTTTAAAGTGCGAAGCGCTAACTATATGCAGGAACTCGTTCCCTCACTAGGGTTAATAAAAATGGCTGATGCACAGCATCATTTATTTCTCGATCAACCCTTGGCGTTTATCGATGCGCTTTCAAAAGTTATAGATTGATTTACTTGGTCAAAAGCCACAAGTGTCTTCTTCTTTTATTCCTTTGGTGCTAACGCGCTTATGTTCTCACCTAGCATCCCCTGCTCGTAACTGAGAGTGTTAAGATGAGAGGTGGCTAGGGCACTTGCTCTAAGGTCATTTGTGCGAATTTAACCCCACCTGTTGACCGTTTATGCTCCGATTTTATATAGAATTTTAAATCCCCACGTATTTAATATGAGAAAATCCGTCGATGATTAAGCAAAGTGCATGTACGCTATGCGCTTTGCGGACTATCTCGATTCAAACTAGCTAAGGTGTATCCATAAACTAACCTCTGCGGGCTAGGCGCCCCCGGAGACTTCACTTATAAGTCCGGTCTAACTTATTTATAGTTTTGCACTTCTTGAACAAAATGCACCTATTTCTGGACAGAAAATAAGTAATAAAAAGCAAACCCAAAAAAAAGGAAACACATGGTTTCCTTTTTTTATACTTACTCATTCGCTGCTGATGCAGCTTAGAATCTTCTTAACAAGCTCTTCTTAACAAGCTTCGAAGAGTCCCGCAGCACCCATACCGCCACCGATACACATACTAACAAGTCCAAACTTCTTCTCACGACGCTTAAGTTCACGAAGAAGGTGACCAGTCAAACGAGATCCTGTCATGCCAAATGGGTGACCAATTGAGATTGAACCACCATTAACATTGTAAATTGCTGGATCTATTTCTAACTTGTCTCGAGAATATAAACACTGAGAAGCAAAGGCTTCATTTAGTTCGACAAGATCGATGTCATTCATTGTGAGTCCTCTTGCCTTCAACAAACGAGGGATGGCAAAAACAGGGCCAATACCCATTTCATCTGGTTCGCAACCCGCAACAGACCAGCCACGGAAGTAAGCAAGAGGTTCAAGACCTAATTGCTCGGCTCGTTCAGCGCTCATCACTAGTGTCATAGAAGCACCATCAGATAACTGAGAAGCATTACCTGCAGTGACTGAACCGGTCTCTTCGAAAACAGGCTTTAAGCTTGCCAATCCTTCAAGTGTTGTAGAAGCGCGATTACATTCGTCTCTATCGCAAACGCCATCTACGATCTCAGTTTCCTTAGTCTCTTTGTTAACGATTTTTGCATATTTTGTATTCATGGGGATAATTTCATCGTCAAATAATCCCGCTTCTTGTGCGGCTGCTGTTCGCATTTGAGACTCATAAGAGAACTGATCTTGCGACTCCCGTGAAACATTGTAACGATTGGCAACAACTTCAGCTGTATTACCCATTGCCATAAAAATAGCAGGAGCGACTTCCTTAATCGTTGGATGTGGATCTGACTTGCCAGGTGTTTGTCTTGTATTAGATGAAATAGACTCAACGCCCCCTGCAATCATGACTTCTGAACAACCACTTGCAATTTGAGTAGCGGCCATTGCGATTGAATTCAATCCAGAAGAACAAGCACGGCTAATGGTAGTGCCCGCTGTTGTAATAGGTAATTGAGATAAAATGACGGCCAAGCGACCTATGTTGCCGCCTTGTTCGCCTATTTGGCTTGCTGCACCGACAATGACATCCTCAACCTCAGCGGGGTCCATTTTTGGATTTCTGCGGATCAAAGCATCAATACAATGAGCAACCATGTCATCAGGTCGCGTTAAATTAAAGGTTCCTCGGAAAGATTTTGCTAGTCCGGTTCTTACACTATCTACCACCACTACGTCGCGCATGGATAACTTCTCCTTTTTTGAATCGATTCGTTCGTTATTGATATAAAAATGGGTACAAAAAGTGAGGGCCATTGTGCACTGTAACAATCTAGACTTACAAGGCTAATTAGGGAGATTTCGGGTAGTGATATTAGCCAATAGATTCACGCAATTGGCCCCACCATTCACTATCACTCTCCTTAATACTGAGCCAAATAGAGGCTAGAAGTAGCCTACTCTTTTCTTCTGCCGCGCCCGAGAGAGATTCCCTTGTAGGGCGGAGCGCTAAAGAGTAGGCTTTTTCCCACAATTCTTGTCGAATTATCCAAGTAATTTGGCGAGTAGCTGATATTAGCTATGGATGAATGGGGGTGAGTGAAATGAATGAAGAGATGGATTTAATAATTCGTAATGGCACTTTGTACGATGGCAGGGGTAATCCCGGCGTCAAAGCAGATATTGCTGTTAAAGATGGCGTCATCAAAAGTATTGGTTTGATAGAGGCTAGTGCTAAGGAAGAAATTGATGCCCAGGGCAAAATAGTCACTCCCGGATTCGTCGATATTCATACACACTATGACGGGCAGGTGACCTGGGGTAATCGATTGTCTCCTTCTTCAGCTCACGGGGTGACAACCGTTGTGATGGGTAACTGCGGCGTTGGATTTGCGCCGTGTAAACCGGCCGATCATGAAATGTTAATTAGTCTAATGGAAGGAGTTGAAGACATTCCTGGCGTTGTATTGAATGAAGGTCTTAAGTGGGACTGGGAGACCTTACCTGAGTTTTTGGATAATCTTGAAGGCAAAGCCTATGACATGGATTTTGCTGCACAGGTAACCCATGCGCCCTTACGCGTTTATGTTATGGGTCAGCGTGGTGCAGATCGAGAAGATGCGACAGATGAAGATATAGCATTAATGGCAAAACTGGCAAAAGAAGGAGTAGAAGCCGGCGCTTTGGGATTCACGACTTCAAGAACCATCAATCATAGGACAAGTGAGGGAGATCCGACACCCACACTTACCGCTTCCAAGAAAGAATTGGTGGGCATTGCGAAGGGCTTACAACAAGCGGGAAAAGGTGTGTTGCAACTTGTTTCTGACTTTAAAAATTTCGAAGAAGAAGTTGATTTAATGCGAAGTATGGCAGAGGAATCTGGGCGGCCGCTTTCTGTTTCTCTAGCACAAAGCGATAAATACCCCCTAAGTTATCGTGAAGTATTAAAAGAAATTGAAAAGGCTCAGGATGATGGCTTGAGCATGACGGCGCAGGTATGTGGTCGAGCTGTGGGGGTTGTGATGGGTTTAGATACCTCGTTGTGTCCTTTGTCTCTGAGTAAAACCTACAGAGAATTATCGGATGAGAGTTTGGAAATTGAGAGCTTGGAATCAGAGAGCTTAGGTTACCGAGTTGCTCAATTAAAAGATCAGCTTATACGCCAACAAATCATTGATGAAGTAGAAAGCTCGGAACATCCTTCTCGACGCATGGTGTTGAATTTCCCAAAGATGTTTATTCTTGGGAATCCACCTCAATATGAACAAGCCGAAGATCAATCTATAGCGCGGCTTGCTGAGGTTAGTGGCAAACATCCAGTTGAAGTCGCTATTGATGCCATGCTGGAAGATGAGGGTAAGGGTGTGCTGTATATGGCATTTTTGAATTATGCTTTTGGTAATTTGGAGCCTTCACTAGAAATGATGAAGCATCCATATAGCGTGATGGGATTAGCAGATGGTGGTGCTCATGTAGGACTAATTTGTGATGCGAGTTTCCCTACAAGTATGTTAAGTCATTGGACTCGGGACAGAATACGGGGTGAGAAATTATCATTGGAATATGCCATTCAATGTTACACAAAGGATAGTGCCGAAGTTGTCGGTTTGTATGATAGGGGTATTTTGGATGTGGGCTACAAAGCGGATATTAATGTAATAGATTATGAAAACCTGAATCTTCATCGACCGGAAATAATTTGGGATCTGCCAGCAGGTGGCAAGAGGTTAGTTCAGTTAGCTGACGGGTATGATGCAACGATAGTGAATGGTGCCATAACTTACAAAAAAGGTAAGGCGACGGATGCGCTACCTGGGAGGCTAATTCGAGGTGCTAAGTCTACACCTGCGATAAGCTGATGCCTTCATTAAAAAGCCCTTAGCCATTTGGATGTAAGTTGATTTTTAATAATCGCCGGGTGCTTTCAACTAATCCGCCCGGTCGGTTTCTACTTAACCAAAGCATCTCATGTTGATTGACAATCAAGGCTAAATCTTCTCTTAATTTAGTTTCATTCGTCAATTCGCCGCGCGCTAGGCGAAGACGCTTGATACCAAACCTTGCCATGGCAATGGCATTCTTTATTTCAAGACGCAACACTTTACTGTCCTCGCTGCGGAGTAAACTTAATTGA
>JBLHIH010000055.1:0-23666 GCA_047616645.1 Flavobacterium sp.
AGTGGTAGAACGTTATACGCCGATGGGGCCAAACCACTTGCAATATGAAGCGACAATTACTGACCCAGAGGTCTTCACCGAACCCTGGAAAATAAGCATGCCACTCTATCGTCGAATGGAAGCCAATGCACAGTTGTTAGACTTTAAGTGCGTCGAGTTTGTTGAAGAGATGATGTATGGCGAATGGCGGCGTAACCCGCTTGATTAGCATTCAACAACTGATGATCACGCTGGGAAACTAGATGGGCGATTCTACATTACTGCGCCCTGTTTCCGGAGGTATGGCACAATGACAATGACAGTTAAAACGAAAATGAAAGTACTGCTTACAGGCGTATGGGTACTGTTACTGCCCTTAGCCGTGCAAGCTGACAAGGTACCGAACCTTAACGGTAACTACAACATTGCGACGCTGACACCTTTGGAGCGAACCAAGATGTTTGGCGATAGTCTTTATCTCACGAAAGCAGCCGCCGAGAAAATCTCCAGCGATAAGATAGATGCTACAGAAGCCAGTTCACAGCTTAGTGACCCAAATCGAGAAGCACCTCCCGAGGGTGGAGATGGATCCCAGGGCGCAGCAGGTAATGTCGGCGGTTACAATTCGTTCTGGATTGACAATGGGGATGACGCGTTTGAGATTGATGGTAAGTTTCGCACCTCGATTATTTATGATCCGGCAGATGGCAGACGTCAGCGAACCGAGGAAGCGACGAAGTTACTCAGAAAGCTTTACGCAGAATTTGCCAAACCAAATAAGGGTGAAGCTTGGTGGCTAAAATCAGGGGGGCCGGGTCCCTATGACGACCCGGAATTACGACCGTTGGCAGAACGATGTCTGCTGGGTTTCGGGTCTACTTCCGGGCCGCCCATGTTACCCGTGTTATACAACAATTTAAAAAGAATCGTACAAACACCAGATCATATTATGATCCTGAATGAGATGGTGCACGATGTACGTGTTATTCGTCTAAACAGTGAACATCTGCCAGATGATATTCGTCAATGGATGGGTGATTCGATAGGTCACTGGGACGGAGACACCTTGGTTGTCGATACAACTAACTTCAAAGTGAATTCTTCTTTTGGCGGGGCTGGCAAAGACCTTCATGTAGTCGAGCGGTTTACTCGCAAGGATGACAAAACAATCATATACGACTTCACGGTTGAGGATCCTGCGGTTTGGGAGAAACCCTGGAGTGGCGAGTATCCTTGGCCACAAACTGACGACGCGGTATTTGAGTATGCCTGTCATGAAGGAAATTATGCCCTTGGAAATATCTTAAGGGGCGCAAGATTATTAGAAGCCGAAACAGAATCTGCGAGTAGCGAATAGATTCCAGTGGCTTTAACATCAAACCAAATGGGGTAATGGATATGTCTTTAAAAAAAATCGCCGCAGTCGCAGGGATTGCTCTCGTATTATGTACGCCTGCGCAGCTTAGCGCCCACCATGCTTTTGGAGCTGAATTCGACCCGAACCGACCACTGATTCTGCGGGGACCGGTGACCAAAGTTGAATGGGTTAACCCCCATGCCTGGATTCACCTTGAAGTGACCAAAGAAGACGGTTTGAAAGAAAGCTGGATGGTTGAAGGCGGCACGCCCAACACATTGTTGAGACGTGGAATCAACAAGCACTCACTGAAGCCGGGTACTTTGATAGTGGTCGACGGCTATCAGAGCAAGGATCGATCCAATCGAGCTAACGGCAGAGACATTACCTTTGCCGATGGTCGCAAGCTGTTTATGGGGTCGTCAGGCACTGGCGCGCCAAAAGACGGCCGGGACCCAAATAAGCGATAGTTTTATATTTCCAATCTGGTTAATAAAAATGCTGCCTCTTAGTGAGAGATGATATTGTTTTGGCTAAATTGCCGGCTTGTAATCCTAGTCGCTTGAGATAAGTAAAACTGTCCCCGTATCTCTACATACGATCAGCGGTCCAATTTTTCACGAATGGTGCTCAACAAAGTATTTTTATCATAAGGTTTATGGAGCATTTCCTGCCTTAGTTGCTTATGAATCGTTTTCATATTCAAGTCATCTGGAAACCCACTGGCTAATTGAATTTTCATTGAGGGATAGTTTTCCTGAGCAAATGAAGCAAGTTGATAGCCATCCATCTCCGGCATAATAATATCAGTTAGCAATAAATCAATATGCTCCTGCTCAAGAATAAATATTGCACTTTTACCATTATCTACAGAGAGCACGTTATACCCTTGTTGAGTCAATATTTCAGATGCCAATGCCCCCAAGGCAACTTCATCATCGACAATAAGAATTGTTTCACTACCCTTTAGAAGCGCATTAACTATTAGAGGCGCATTAACTATTTGATTATTCGCCTTAACAATTGGAACTTCACTTACAAAATGGGGGAAATACATCACAAATTTGCAACCCTGATTCGGTTCCGAGATAACTTTTAAAATGCCTCCCACTCCGGTTACAAAACCGAAAACCTGAGAAAGTCCTAAGCCGGTGCCATTTTGGCCTTTGGTAGTAAAAAAAGGATCAAATATTTTTTCTTTTGTTTCCCTACTCATACCACAACCGATATCGGTGAAACTTACTTGCACATAATCACCTTTTCCTAATCCCAACAACATACCATCAAGCGTACTTATCGATTGGTTTTTAGTGCGAATGACGAGCTTTGCATGCTCTATTCCACTCATAGCATGCATAGCATTGATACCGATATTCAAAATTGAATCTTCAAGCTCACTTTTATCTGCCAAAATTGACCAAATCTCATTATCCAAATCCATAATGAGTTCTATTTTAGCCGTCAGCGTCGTTTGCAGCATGTCCTTTTGCTCCAACAGCACCTTATTGATATTCTGCATTGATGCAGTAGAAGATTGATTTGACGTAAATGAAAGTATCTTTTTATTAAACTTTTTGGCTCTTTCACCGGCGTTACTAATCTGCTCTAAATAACTCAATAACTTGGGTTGCCCTTCTAGCTCACCACTCAATAAACTTGAGTAACCTAAAATCACTCCCAACATATTATTGTAGTCGTGAGCGATGCCGCCGGTTAACTTACCAAGTGCATCCAATTTTTGTGATTGCCGTAATTGTGTTTCTAATATTTGTCTTTGGTTCATTCGGAAAAAAAATAAAATAATCAACATTAACAGTAAAATAATAGGCAAGGACCAAAGTATAAAGGTAGTGACTTTAGCACCCGTATCAATTCTTATCGTAAACCAAGAATTGTATATTTTTACTTTCTCCTTGATGGTAATACTATCAAGTGCTTTATCTAATATTATATGCAATGGTTCTAAACCTTTTCGAATGCCCATCGCAATTTTTAATTTGTATTGAGTATAAGCAGCTATTTTAATATTGCTAAATTTCCCAGAGTTAAGATGATGAGTAATAATGCCTAGATCTACTACATAGGCATCAACTTTCTTGGCTTCTAATAAATTTATGGCCATAAGTGGATTATCAACAGGAAATTGAATAAGGTTGGGATGGTCACGTTTCAGTAGTTCTTCATGGGCCGAACTTTTATCAACTGCGACAATTTTACCCTGTAAATCATTCAAATTTTTTATTGATTCGGCGTCCTTATTAGACGCGATGACTAAAGATAGACTCATGTAAGGTTTTGTGAAATTAATAAACGATTCACGAGACTTGGTTTTAACAATGGCTGGTATAACATCAATTTCTTTATTTTTGATAGCTTCAATAATTTCTGGCCAGCTTAAATTAGGCTTGGGCTTCATATCGATGGCTAGTAGATCCTTAAGAATGTTGACGTAATCAGCACTGACACCCTGATGAAGATTATTTTCATCAATCCATTCCAGAGGCATTACTGAAGGCGATATACCTAAGCTAAAGTTAAGGTTTGTCGCTAACCACTCATGTTCAGAGAGCGATAGATTATCAAGCTTTATTTCATAATCCCTAAACAGGGTGGAATTATCTGGAATCCATTTCTTTTCAATCAAGCGCAGTTTTGCAATGGGGATGTTCCTAAAACCTGTATTTATTATTGATTTTAAGTAGATATTATCCTTAAGAAAAGTACCGTGGACGCTATTTGTCAAAATAGCACCTTGACTTGAAACAATCGTTCCTTTTAAACCTGCTCGTTCAAGCCGTCTATTCATCACGGGTTCTTCAGATATGACTGCCGTGAGTTCTCCACTTAATATTCTATCGACAAAGTCTGCATCTGTAGTGAGGTGGGTTATGATGACTTCGGGATAATTACGACTGAGATATCCATCCTGAAACGTACCTGGGCCGACGCCTATTTTCGCGCCAGATAACTCCGCTAAAGTGAGGTTCGTTCCTGTCTTATCAAGATAGAATAATTTGATATTAACTTTCGCGACAGCGACTGAAAAATCTGCCCATTCTGCGCGTTTATCATTAATGAATAAACCGGCTTGCATATCAATTTCGCCGCTTTTTAGCTGTTCGATAGTTTATTCGTGCGTCATAGGAAGAAAAACCACAGAATGGTTATTAATATCTGCCCATGTTTGCCACATATCAACGAACATACCTATAGGCCTACCATTGGGTAGAACAAAGGTGAAGGGAGGAACAGTCGCATTGATTCCTATTTTGATGATCTTATTTTGCTTTGTTGTAACAATATTTGTTTGAGCGTAAATTGCGTTAATGAATAACTGACTCAATAAAAGGAGTGGCAGCAATAAGCAATATGCTAGCGCTCTAGATGTAGATCTAAAAAACGTGTCAATACCTACTGAGAAGTAAGAAAACTTAGCCATGTATTGCAATGCCCTTCCGTTCTCTTGCAAGCTTTAATAGTAACTCTAGTACTCGGTATTGTCGAATGACAGCCTTCTCCAACAAAAATAAACCCATAGTCACTATTATGTACAAATTCAGTTTCCATCGATAGTCAACTACAGGCGGTGAATTTTGTATTCCCAATCTGGTTGATAATGACGCTACTTCTGAATGAGAGGTGATATTGTTTTGCCTATATAGCAGACTGCCGCTAGGTCTCTATTGGGTCAGCGTATAAGCCGTAAACTTAGCTGGATTTTAAGTACTCCTTCACGGCGATTTCAGTCACTTCTGAGCTAAACCCATAGTCACGACATACGATTGATAATGTACGACCTAAGGTCCGCTGCCCATAAATACATGCCTTTACCTCGCGTTTTATTCTGACTGAATCAAACCTGGTTATTTGATGTTCATCATTTTTTTGAAAGTTCATACTGCCAATTGCCTCAAATAATAAGAAGTGACCCATTCTTGGCTAAGTAAATAAACGGATATTCTGAGTTAACTTTCTCTGACCTTGAACTCGCTCCTTGAGTTATTAATGTTTCCTGTTAGTAGTAAGTGTATGACAGTTTCGCCAAAATGCTATTAATACGGGTCAGGTTGTGAATTAGGAAAAATATTGAAGAATTGAGGTCGGAGAGTTTACAAAAACCTTCCAGTATCGCTGAGGGGAGTAATGGGTAAATGTAATGAACCTGTGAAGCATTCAGGAGCATTCAGGAAGCATTCAGGGGACACTGATCCCATAAGGACTTAGCAATCACTCTCAAAAAAATAAACCCATAATCACTATTATGTAAAAATTTAGTTGCCGTTGATAGTCAATTGCAAGCGGTGAATTTTGTATTCCTAATCTGGTTAATAATATAGCGTTGCCAAGGTTTTTTTCTGACAGATTTATCTCAACTGAGGGTGCATTATTTCGCGGCAGTCCGAAGCACTTGCGCTTACCACTAACTTGTTTGACTATGCAGCGAATCATCCGGGACTTACTCACGGCGCTATCCCACCTTAAGGACAGCTCAAACTGGGCATGACAGATAAAGCGCCGTTAAGATAGGCGGTAAAGTAATAACTAGTCATGCTAGGTGTGATGATGTTAACCCTCTCTTCTCCTCCAAGGTAAATCGCGAATAAGCTCGAGTACTTGGTAAGCCAGCGCCGCTATAGAGGCGCAGCAGTAATTGACCCTTCTTCGAAAAAAGTGATTTATAATGCTTAATATCAGAAACTCATAACGGAATAGGGCTAAATGAAGATCGCGATCCGCTTGCTCGGTATAGTTGTCCTATTGGTGGTAGTCGGCGCCATTATCGTCGTTGTGACCGTCCTTTCGATGGGTGAAAACAAACCAACAGGTGCGCCCCCGGCAGACAGTTTTTTGGCTGACGATCAATATAAGGCCGCTGCAAAGCAGGCACTCGCTAGGCTGGAAGACCTTCGTGCTGAACGGGACTGGCCTTCAATGTCTATGGCGGTGGGTCGCAATGGCAGACTAGTTTGGGCAGGCGCGGTAGGCTGGGCAGATTTTTTGTCCGCAGAGAACGCAACGCCAGATCATCGCTACCGGGTCGGCAGTGTCGCCAAGCCCCTTACCACAGCCGCTTTGGGTCAGCTTATCGACGAAGGTAAACTAGACTTGAACGACTCCCTTTATAAGTACCTTCCTCGTTTTCCGACTAAATCTGCAACCTTCTCCCTTCGACAATTGGCCAGTCATACAGCAGGCGTTCGCCACTACGCAGACGGAATAGCCGGAATGTCGGAAAACTTTCATGAGACTCAGTACGAAACAGTAAGTGATGGACTGGTCTTGTTTCAAGAAGACCCCTTGCTCTTTCCCCCCGGAACAAGCTTCAATTACAGCTCGTTCGGCTATAACCTGTTGAGTGCTGCCATGGAGGTCGCTGACGGCAGAGACTATCTCACCCTCATGCAAGAACGCGTATTCACGCCTGCAAATATGGATGACACTCAAGCCGAGCACACCCCGTCACCGGTTCCACTGAAAATGTTGGCCAAACCCTACTTCGCCTACGAAGACAACATCATGCGGGCGCCGTACGTCAATAACAGCTACAAATGGGCTGGCGGTGGTTTTATCTCGACACCTAAGGACCTGGTAAACTTCGGCCTATTACTGCTCGATGGAGGTTTAGTCAGCAAAGCGACCTTAGCCGAGATGTGGGTCCCCGTGCTGTTGAATAACGGCGAGCCGAATCCAGGTGGATATGGTTTGGGTTTTCGTTTTGGGCATCACGAAGGGGACCGCTTCATCAGTCATGGCGGTGCAAGCGTCGGCGGCGCGAGCTACCTGGTGATTTTTCCTGAACTTGGCTTAGTGGCCGCCTTTGCAACGAACGTCAGCAGTCTTTCTGGCTCGCCAGGAGAGCGCAAGCAGGTACGCGCGCTGGCTACTTTGTTCGCGGAGTAAATCAATCTGTTCAGCAATGCACTTAAAAAAATTAAATTCCCTAATATACTGATAATATCTTTATTAACTTTTAGTATCATGGGCTAGTAATTATTTCCTGTTAAAAAACCGAGATTATCATGAATAAAAAAACACGCTTGATTGGCGCCAGTCTAGTGAGTATTGTGGCTATTACTGCTGCCGTGGCAATATTTCAAACAGAACAAACTAGCCAAAATAAAAACACCTCAGTTGGTAATTTCAATATAGTTGAACGTGCAAACGCGCCAACCAAGGGCACGCAAGATGCAAAAGTCACGATTGTAGAGTTTTTTGACCCAGCATGTGGAACATGCTCGGCATTTTACCCCTTAGTGAACAACCTAATTAAACAATACCCTGGAAAGGTTAAAGTAATGATGCGCTATGCCCCACTGCACCAGGGATCGGACCAAGTGGTCAAACTTCTGGAAGCCGCACACTTACAAAAACAATTCTGGCCAGCTGTAGAAATTCTGTTTGCTAATCAACAACAATGGACTCGTCACCATGTTGCTCAACCAGAAAGTGCTTGGATCTTGTTATCTACATTACCTTTAGATGGCGAACGGTTTATGCGTGACGTAGATAGCGATAATATTACCAATATCATTAGGCAAGACGTAAAGGACGGTAAAACTCTGAAAGTGCGTGCTACCCCGCAATTTTTTGTTAATGGCAAACCATTAATCAATTTTGGCTATGAACAATTAACTCAGCTTGTTGAAGACGCGATTGACGAAGCATATTAATGGGCAAGCTAGTTCGCGTCCAGATCAAAAAACATTGATGTTATTAGGAGGCGGCCATGCTCGAACGTGAGAAAGATAAAATACTTGCGCTATACGATTCAGAGGTTCGTGAAAATCCCGTCGACACACCAGGCCTGAATGTAGTGAGTGATGCCTATGTAACCCGCCTAGAAGGCGCGTTTAATTTCATCTGCTGCTGGAAAATCTCTGCAGATTCAGCGCAGCAAGTCGTCAGTGAACAAGCCACACATTTTCGCCAAATTGATGAGGAATTGATCTGGAGAGTCCATGGACACGACAAACCAAGCAATATTGAAGCATGTCTAAAAGAGGAAGGTTTTATAGCAAACCCATCAGGCACGCTGATGGCATTACCTCTCCAAAGGAAATCATCTTTAGAACCTGTTCACGACATTCGGCGCGTTGTTTCAGTTGATGCTTTGAAAGATTATATGTCTGTTGCTGAAGCCGCGTTCGGCAGTGTTGATGCGAATCAGTTTGACTACTACTCGGAGATTTTATCAGAGCCAAATTTCGCATTGTTTTGTGGTTACGCCAACAATGAACCGGTCGCATCTGGTCGTCTGGAAATGCTTTGGAGTACATCCTTTGGTCTGATGTTCGGAGGCGGCGTATCACCCTCACATCGCGGTAATGGTTATTACCGTGCTCTGGTCAAAGCACGCGAGTTAATCGCACGTCAACGAGGTTTGAAATATTTGAGCACCGAAGCCCAGGAAACAATTCGGCCCATTCTTGAGAAGCTAGGATTTATACCGCTGGTTCAAGAGACAACGTGGATACTACCATCCACGCGAAGTAGCGCAATCTGAAATGTCGAAAGGTTTTCTGATAGGTTGACGTGACAACTCAGCCCTCTTGCTAGCGTACTTCTCTATAGCCGTTAACAGACTATATAATAGTTCCGCAACAAATCTATTCGTTTTCTATATCTGGCTATTCGAAAGTGATTAGACTAATTTCAAGGAAGTGGTATTACGTTAATGGATGCCATGAAATTATTTTTCTAGAGATCAAGTTTACTGGGTTGCAGAACCGTTGCACGGCGTGCCATCGTTGTCCTGAAAAAAACTTACATCAATCCCATTGAAGCTTGCAGGATGATTTGAATCAAGGGTGATATTTGTTGCCAAACCCTAACGATACGAATTGGTATATCATTAAGGAATACGGGCCACAATTCCCCTAAAGAGCCGTCCCGTTGAGATCGACTTCAGCATCACGTTTGTCGCGACGTCGATTTGAAACGTATCTGTGTTGGGTCCGCCATCCATTGTCGGTCTTGACGATCTTGTCGTAATAGCTAGCAGTTGAAGTTCGCCCTTTGCCAATGAGAGCGACGATGCGAAAGCGTAAGGTGACGCCGTCTTCATCGGAATCGGCATAGATGTTAGTCATCATGTGGGTGCGCGGATGGGCCGCCTCTGACTCCATAAACGACTTAATGTCGTCAATCCCATCACAAATACGAGAGCCGACGCCGGTGAGGTCGAACACGGCGTTCTGCGTGAATACAGCGTCGAGCCCCGGCCAGTTTCGGTCATCAATCGAATCGCCGTAGCGACCAGGCAACTCGTGAATCTCCACCCGATCGGCGGTCGTGAGAATGTAAGGTGTATTAGTCATTTGCTTGCTCCTAAGAGTTGAACAATATCGAATGAAGTTCAGGACATCCACTAATTCGACGAACAAAAGCTGAATAAAAAATATAGTGCGTTAATTAAGGTCGGAGTAACAATAGCAAATACCGAACCCATTTATTTGAGGTGTTCAAATATGCCTAATTTATTCTATATGATAAAGTGACTAACAAAGGTCCCAAAAAGCTTCTGTGATGGATGGGTTTTCTAATAATAATTGATGGCTTATAAATAATGAAAAAAGTGATGGGTTTTTGGCGCTGCTGGGGATTAGTAGTCGGTATTATGATTGGCAATGGTATTTTTATGTTACCTGCTGTGTTAGCTCCATTTGGTAAAATGAGTTTACTGGGCTGGGTAATTGCGGGTATTGGTACCATATTTATTGCTTTGATGTTCGGATTGTTGGCCAAGCGAAATCCTATGCTCGGCGGACCCTACGCCTATACACGAGCAGCATTCGGAGACCTTACCGGATTTTTAATTGGCTGGGGTTACTGGATAGGTGTTATGGCGGCGGTGGCGGCAGGTTCTGTGGCTATAACGGGTTATCTCGGAGTTTTCTTTCCTGCTGTAACTCAAAATGCTTTGTACAGTGCCATCGTATCATTGTCATTAATTTGGTTGGTTACCGGTATCAATATAGCAGGCGTTAAGGCGTCTAGTACTTTTCAATTGGTCACCTCACTACTCAAAATTTTACCCCTTTTTATTATTGCTAGCGCAGGATTATTGATCGGTGAATTTACCGAATCAACAACAACCGCCCCCAAAGATGAAGCAACATTCAGTAATTTATCAGAAATGCTGATGATTATTATGTGGGCCTACATCGGTGTTGAAGCAGTAACCTTACCTTCAGATGATATGGTTTTACCTCAAAAAAATATACCTAAAGCACTCATTATAGGCACTCTTACGGTAATGGCTGTATATCTGTTGGTTTCCTATGGCGCCATGGTACTGGTTCCTTTTGACACTTTAGCAAACTCAACTTCGCCTCTCGCAGATGTCGCGTCAGTTATTTTTGGTCCCTGGGGTGCTGGACTGATTTCTGTTGTTGCCTTGGTATCAATTATTAGTAACATCAATGCCAACGTTTTTATTGTTGGTGTTATGCCACAAGCAATGTCCCAGGACAAAGTTTTCCCAAAATACTTTGCCAGCTTGAATAAATCAGGAGCGCCAGCAGTCGCTATTGTATTTTCTGGTGTACTGGCATCGTTGTTAGTAGCAATGAACTTTTCAGATGGATTAATAGGCGCCTTCAAAACACTGATATTATTGTCAACACTAGCAACCATGTTACCTTACGTCACTTCAGCTATCGCAGAGTTAGTGTTACAGAATAAGGAATATTCTAACTCCAACAAAAGGAAGTGGTCGTCTTTTTTCATAGCATTTACCGCTTTGATTTTTTCTATTGTTGCACTGATTGGCTCAGGTTTAATGATTGCATTGCAAGGCACGATTTTAATCGCAGCTGGGCTACCATTTTACTATTGGTCCAAAAGGCAGGCCGGAAGTATTTCGGTCAAATCCTAGAAGAGGGGTCGCTGGGACAGGGATGAATTTATGAGTGTTGATCTTAGAAAATACACAAGACTGAAAAATATCATTCTCTTTCTCAACCCCAAGAACTGATAAAGGTTAAGTCATAAACTCATTACCGATCCCAAATCAGTCGTCATTTTTAGACAACATCAAGTACTGTAATTACTGATTTTCCTTCTCAATAAGATGCCTCTGATGTATCGTCTCCACGAACAATCTAATGATTAGTATCCATGGATAGACGCGAAGAACACCGGGTTTCAGTCAACATGAACGCAACCGTTATCAAGGGCGGCGCTCATCCTATCCTGTGCCGGGTCGGGAATCTAAGCAGCACCGGGATAATGCTAAGACAAGATGGCGATAGTCCGAAGCTCCAATTAGACATGGAAAGTGAAGTCAACATTAGGCTTTCATTGAAACAAGGTGACACCCGCAAGGTGCTTGAACTGCAAGTCAAAATAGTTCGAGAGGAGCATGACCAATTGGGTGGCGAATTTTTAAATTCTCAACCAGAGCTCCTTGACTTAATCCAAGCCTACCAAACCGGTGACTCAAACCAAACACAACTCACAGATTCAATTCGCATCAACAATCGCGCCCCTTGAAGTATCTGACCCTCAGAGGCCGACTAATTTAAGTCAACTCATTTTATGGGCAACCATAATTTGCCTACTGGCATTCTCACTTTACATCTATTTCGACAACCTCAGACAAGAGCTAAGCTCAGTAAAAGAACAGCTCGCATCTAAGGGTATTCAGCCTAGTTCGGATAATGACAGTGAGACTTTTAAACTCATCTCAGATGAGTTGAGATTTGCCAAGGATGAAGTCACACAATTAAACAAGCGCTATAAAGTACTTGAAAAGCGAATGCTCACTATTGATCAGCAAGCACCACCCACCAAGATTGAACCTAGCAACCTTGAATCCACAACAACTGAAAAAACCGACAATTGGATAGTTAATTTACTTAGCCTCGCTAACGAGGACGCTGCATTGGCGTTCGCCGACAAGTTGCGACTACAAGGAATCGAAGCAGAGGTGAATGTTAAATACAGTAATACTGAAAAACAAGTCTGGCGAGTGCAGGTGAGTGGCTTTTCAACCAAACAGTTGGCCATTGATTATAGTGAGCAAACAAGTGCAATCCTCAAAATCAACAGCATGTGGGTTTATAAGGATAATCACTAAGGTCCAGGTATTACACGCGTAAGAAAACACATAACGAGGAAAATAGAAAACAGTGTCTCTATAGAGTGTGATAAAGCTTCCAAGTCATCGGCCGAAAGGCGGACAACCGAAGATCTAGTGAACTTGTAGTTTCAACACTGCCGTGAAGCGTGGTGTGTCATGGCGTTTTAAATGGTAAATCATCTTTTTATGGTCAGAGCTGAGCGTAATTGACCAAACATTGGTGCTCGCCGCAGGAATAAGCGCTTGGGTAAATTCGTCAGCAGGAAAAGACTGGCTTAGCACACTGCCTGAGCTATTAGAGTCACCACCATAATTACTCACCTCATCAACACTGCCATCGGCATGACGGTGATCATGTTTTAGCTTTACTCCCTTCTCGGTTTTAGTAAAAACCCAAGTACGCGATGTATCATCGCCAACCGCAAAGGGGATGCGTATTTGCTCTCCGTCACACTGTTTAATATAAGCCATCAACTCCTTACCTTTAAAGCTGTCTTGCCCCTCAGTAGGAAATGTCATCTCTCCCACATACTGACTTCCACAAAGCGATGCCAATTGGTCAAAAAACAGGTGAGCTTGTTGTTCAGCACGAGCCGGTGCGACCGCTGCAAGAATTACCAGCGCTAGGACAATTAGGCTTTTTAGAAAATGTATCATATCAATTTACACCATTTAGTTAATAAATTAGTAACCCTAAAACAGATATCGCGCTAGCGACCAAGATAGCGATCAAGATAACTCACTGAACCCTCGAATTCCGGAATTGGAACAGCCTGATGCATACCTGGATTCGCAACTAATGTCTTGCGTTTCGATCCCAACATATCAAACAATGCTAGTGCACTATCGCGTGGCACAATCTCATCATCCCACTGCACAAGAAATCGCACCGGACAAGACAATTTAGGTGCATGGGTTATCAGATCTTCACTATTGACGCCCGTGGTGCCCATGAGTCCAAGCAATGCAACTGAGATCCGTGGTTCATTTGCGCAGACCGGTAGCCCCATCATCGTCCCCATCGACAAGCCCCACCAACCTGTTGGACGAGCACCCTTTTCGGCTTCGATAAAATCAAGTGCCGCTTTCCAATCCGTGAGCGCGAAGGCAGTACCACCGCCCTCATTCCATACATCTGCAAAATCATCGAAACCCTTGCCCACCTCTTTCGTCATACGGTCACCGTGGCCGGGCCCGTCAATCGCGATTGCAGCAATCCCCTTCTCGATTAGCAGGTCGACAATCAGCAGAATATACGCGGCTTTTTTATGCGTGGTGCCTCCGTGACCCACCATGACCAAACGGTCTGCTCCACCTGACGGTTCCCAATATACACCTGGGACCTCATGACCATCGACGTGAAGTGTAAAATCACGCTCTATAGTGGTTCCCCGCTTTCCATCATTACCTGTCCATGCCATCTCTACTCTCCTCTTGCTGACAAGAACTAAATATTTTCGCCACCGTTATATGGCTTTAAAAACATCAGCCCATTCTTCAATCGCCTCTTCAGAACCATGTACCAGCTGCACCGTTACTTGCTGATAACCAACATCACGAAGTTCTCGCATTTGTAAAATCAGATCATCCCGGCTGCCACTCATTGTGGTCGATTTGATCAACTCCGGAGTGATGTGTGTTTCTTCAGGGCGCACATACATCAAGTGCCCTCGATGATTCGTTAGATAACGTGCATCCGCAGGCTCGTAGGTTTCATGAATCGCCATGTACTCTGCGATCACGTTGCTAAGCGGTCCCGTTGGTAAATTTGCTCCACCCATTGCACCAACTTCATCTGCCATATTGTGAAACATTACTGCGGTTAGCGGCCCAGCCTCTTTAACAAGCTTTTCATTGTCTACTTTATCATCGCCAGTTAACACCGCGCCCAGGAAAAATAGATTAGCGGAAAGTGATTCTTTTGATCGACCGGCAGATGCCCAAATATCCTGCATCTCAAGCAAAGACTGAGTCGCGCCTTGCGAACCGAAGTTTAACCAACCTGCACCCATCTTCGCTGTCAGCTGTTTTGCTTTAGGACCAAATGCAGAAATCCACAGTGGAACATGATCGTCAACGTTAATCAGCCCCAGATCAGGATTTAAAAAACTGATCTTTCGATCTTTTCCTTCAAAATCCCAATCCACTTGTTCGCCACGCAAAAGTGCCTGTACCCGTTCAATATAAAGTTGCATGCCTTTTAGGGGTAAGGCCCCTAAACCCATGGTGCGTCGTGCCGTGAAGCCAGTACCAACGCCAAAGTCGATTCGACCTGGTGCCAGACGATTCAATGATGCAAAGGCATTCGCCGCAACAGGCTCAATTCGGTTACTGGGTACTAGAACACCAGTGCCGAGCCGAATGCTACTCGTCTCATGGGCCGCTAGCGCCATACAAATAAACACATCTGGGTTCAACAACTGCGTATCGTAGAACCACGCGGTGTCGAAGCCTAAGGTTTCGGCTTTCTTGGCCCATCGCCAAGAATCGACCTCCGATGCAAATGCAACTGAATACTTCATGGTGTGCCTCGTTTTGTCATTGTAGCTATTGTGAATCCTTGTACTAAGGTTTTTATATCAAAGCTCTTAAATTAAAAGCTCTTAAATTAAAAGCTCTTAAATTAAAAGCTCTTAAATTAAAAGCTACGGATTGAGTTTCTTCCCTCCGATGCCAACCGGCGCACCTCTCCCGCCAGCTCTCGCCTTACTAACAACATCACGCAGGGTGAATGCGGCATTCAGTTCTTCCTTATTTGAATCTGGCCCAAGTTCACCAACACGTATGTATTCGCCTCTATCCGCCGCTAAGCGAAAATCCACAGTAGCACCCGTAGCCTCATCTAAGGAACCAGTTGCGCCAAACCCATGACCCTCATTAGTTTGCGCCGCATTGGTTGCTTGATAGCCCATACGCTGAAGTAGCTTGGCACTCGCCCGTTTCACCACTTCAGGTTTTACCGACAACATCCAATTTTCCTGTTGTCTCACTAAGGGATGCTGCATACCATTGAGCATGACAATACGCGGCGACTTTGTGTAATTGATACCTGTACTATGCAATAGACGACCGTCAGTGATGATCATGGTACCCGCTTTAGCGTCAATATTAATCGCGGGGGGCAGTTTACCGACAGGTTTTTGTGCACGCATCGCCTCTGATAAAACAATGTGGCTGCCTGGGATAACAAGGGTGCCACCGTTTGTTTCATCAACATCGGTAATAGGTGTAAGGATATTGATCGTTAGCGGGCTTCTGGAATCTAGCGCAATATCTTGATCTTGATGGAGTGCCTGGGGTACGCCGCCTTCCATAGAGATAGAGGCGATCAACGAAGTACTTATCCAATTCGCCCCCAGCGCTTCTGTCACCAATTGCTCTAGCAGGGCACCACCTTGGACGATGGAAGGATGCTGCTCGATAAAACCCTCAAAGCACTGACCCTTATTCACACAACAATTAATATTTTGACCACTGGGCGTTTTCTGAGCAATGCCTGCCAGTCGTTCACCTTCTGCCTGTTCCAATACACGCTGCCTAATAACGGCTACCTGATCAGCAGACAGAGCATCTTCAACTTTACAGTAGCCCCATTTCAACATGTCAAACCGAAGGCGTTCGATGTCCTTAGTCGCTTTGGGTAGGTCCTCGTTTTGCCAATAAGGATGTTTCGAGCCTATGGTGGTGTCGTAATACGAACCCGCCTTGAATTCCCATTCGCCCCACTCAGCGCTTCGCTTAGGTGGCACAAAATAGATTTCGGGATTATCCTTAAGTACTGATCTCATGGGATCTTTTGATGATAACTCTGCGTGATACATCTGAGATCCGAGCTTAGATTTTGAATCGATGTAAACCGGATCAAATTCCGTGGGAATGGCACTCATGTTTTAAATCTCCTCGATTCACTGGTGATGTTTTATCTTATTTGATATGTGACCTGAGTACTAATGAAACGGTACTAACAAAACGCGACAAATCTATTAGGCCATTATGGTAATGGTTTACGAAAATCAAGGCCTGAGTCAGGCCGCAAGATAAATTGCGGCTGCATATAAGCCGCTACATTTTGCGCAAGTTCTTCAGGGTTAATTTTATCAAAAATTATCGTCAGGAGTTTGATGTAGATCAAAATAGTCCATGCCATTTTGATTTAAATGAATTGTAGGAACATTTTTGGCTGCGAGTAGAGAAATATCTAGGCCACCTCCCGGTACATCAAACCGACCTCGCACGATAACCAAAGCAGAAAGAACCCTGCCTATTTCATCAATAAGGGGATTTAGTAAATTATCTTCATGTTTCTTTGCATAAGCTCTAGCGCCAAGCAGTTCAACCTCCTCAGCGCCATCATCAACGGCTCCAGTGCCTGGGTCCCAACGGTCTAGGCGTCCACCAATTAAAATAATCTTTTCAGGTTTTTCACTACCAATTAAGTCAATTGCGACATTTCCATTACTTACTTGCCCTTTCCACTTTGAACTGGGATAAAGTTTCATTCTCATCGGCTTGCCCAGTGCTTGTAATCTTCGCAAATGATCAGCATCCGGATTTGATATTGTAACAACTTGAATGATGGGGCTAAATTAATTGACTGGGCCAAGTGAACCGCTCAGTTACTACCGTGCATTAGTTGCGAGAAATGCCAACACAACTTGCTCAACGGCATCCGAAAAAGCGGGAATGTAGAGCAGGCTCACAAAGAGGACAACAGTGATTCCCGTGCATAGAATGAGGTAAGTTTTGGTTTTCATCGTTTCATTCCCTCTCTTTGGGCCATTTCGAATATCCAGGTATCTCCCTCGGCAACCGATTTTTTGATCCCTGCTACTGCTTCAGGCGTGTTTCCACCAGCATATTTTGTTGCGAGTTTTTCAGCGACACCTGTAATGACGGCGGCATCTTTAATTCGAATCAGTTGGCGTTCGTAACGTATACCATTAATACGTGCTACGGCAAGACCATCACCTTCGTCCGCCTGAAAGGCCCAGTCTTTCCAGATCCTACCGAGAATGGACCGCATGTATCCCGATGGGATGTAAACCTTGCCATCACTTTCCATTATGAAAATAGTTCTCGAGCTCATCGGGTTATCCAATTGCAGCTCAATAGTAAATATCTCGTCGGTAAACACCCAGTCCGGATCGACACCGGTGTGCAACTCGCCGGATACCAACTCCCCACCAGGAAAGAGAATAGATGGACCATCTGCATTCTGATTATCTAGTCTGAGTGTGATGTATGTGATTGCTGGGATTAGTAGAATAATCCCAATCAATTGAATAATAATACGCAGCATCAAAATTCCTCCATCGAGTTTGATATTCCCCATGCTACAAGCAAGTGTATTGAGTGTCGATAGCAAGTTTCAACGGCCAGCGTGAGTACTGGACATTCTTCTGACAACTTCCGGCCCAATTATTCGCACCCATGACCGTCATTGCCTACTTCAGGGTTCTAATGTAATGAACCATCCCAGCCTCTGCTAGCGGGATGCCATATCGACTCAGGGATAATTGGGGTCGGGATAATTGGGGTCGGAGTAAAAATAGGGGGATAAAGGAGAGTAAAAATAAATTTTACTCCGACCCTAAATATTTCGGCATTGATTATTACGGGAAGTAAATCGTCTGGGAATTTAATTTGATGTCAACTTCTGTCATCAATACTACTCGCCTTGCTTACCGCGCAATGTAGTCAAATTAATATTAATGCTTTACATTAATCGTGGGCTTCTGATAAATTTGCTTTCATATAGCGAGTTATTGCGACGACAAAGCTTTTCTAATTTGCCCAGGATGAAAAACAGCTTTATGATCAAATTCATAATCCGTACAGGCATAACACTTGTCATTTTGGTTTTAGTTTTATTCGCGTTTGCCTTTTTTTCCCCTCGACCTCCTTTAACCATCGACCCAGACACATTGGCTGGAGATGGCAGCACTGTTAATTATTGCGACTTACCAGAGCTAAATGGCAGCGGTAAATTCTCCAAAGATATCCCCAAAGGCAATACGCCGGGCTGTGCTTACGACCATTTTCCGCTTCCCGTGTTACGAGAATGCACTGAGCCATTACCCAAAGGCGCTGCGGACATTCGTGGTTTATGGATCGGCACCACTGGCCATGTCGGTCACGTAGAGCGCGTAGAACAATGCGGATCTCGCGTTGTGGTGACGTCTAGCGGCATTATTCACGATAGCGGCCCCAACAGTACCGGTGGCCTCAACTCCAACGACACGGAAGGAGGCGTACTCTTTACGGTCGGCAATAGAGAATATTGCCCGCGAACATCTGCAAGCATGACCTGGAATAAAGGCATTCTTGATTTTCACGCATTCGGCTGGGGACCACTCGTGGTAAATCGATACCCCGACGGTGAACAACTCATATGGGAATACGCAGACGGCAGTACAACAAGAATGGAACGACTCTGCGAGTTACCCAATGAACACAAAACTCCGAAACCCCGAGGAATGCGGATTTCATTTTTCCCGTCCTAAGTCGACAACAAGGAAGAACTACAATGAAAATATTAAGAACGCCTGATAGCCGCTTCGAGAACCTGGCTGATTACCCATTTTTACCGAACTACACCATCGTTAAAACGGAAGACGGTAGCGACTTACGCATCCACCATCTGGATGAAGGGCCCAAAGATGGACCCATAGTGCTTTGCATGCATGGCCAGCCAGTGTGGAGTTACTTGTACCGTAAAATGATTCCCCACCTGACTGGAATGGGATTACGCGTTATTGCGCCAGACCTTGTCGGCTACGGTAAATCAGATAAACCTTCTGCCCTCGAAGATTATACATATGAACGCCAGGTAGAATGGATGGGAAAGTGGCTGGAACAAAACGATTTCACAGACATTACCTTTTTCGGTCAAGACTGGGGCGGACTTATCGGGCTAAGGCTTGTCGTTAACCACAGTGATCGCTTTGCCCGGGTTGTCATTTCAAATACTGGCTTGCCTTACAACCCAGATGTACCCATCGAGACCATAAAAGAAGTCGAAACATTTCGGGCCAATGCGCCAACGCCGAGCCTCACTGAAATGCAACAAGCCATTGGAGGCATGGCGGGTAACCCAGCGGTCAAGTTCGCTTATTGGCAGAAGTTCTGTTGGGAAAACGAAAACATGCCGATTGGTTTTATGATGTCTATGATGATGGAGAAAACAGCAAAGCCTCTGCTAGCAATTAAGTTCTTAATGCACAAAATCGGTGTATATTCTCCGCTCCCAACGTCCCTCGCAGAAGCATATGATGCGCCATTCCCTGACCCAAGTTATAAAATGGGGACACGGGCTATGCCGAGCCAAGTACCAACCTTACCAACATCTCCCTCTTTAGAAGAACAACGAAAAGCCTGGGTATTTTTTGAAACATTCGACAAACCCTTCCTCTGCGCCTTCGCCGATAACGACCCTGTAACAGCCGGTGGAGAGACACAATTTTTGGCACGGGTGCCAGGTACCAAAGGATTGTCGCACACCAGCGTCAAAGGCGGTGGGCACTTCGTTCAGGAGAATGCAGCGGAGCAATTATCACAGCTCATTTCCGACCTTATTCGTACAAGCTAATCCCCAATTCAAATTAAGAAATTAATCAGGCTCAATGTAGGAAACCCCATGAAGAAGTTTCTGCTTGCACTCGTTATTGTCATCGCTATTGGTGGAGGGCTATTTTCCCAATACTGGTACTATTCGCCCGGTATAATCTCTGATTTCGTGAATCCCATTGCTGATAATCAATCGGTGACTTGGGAGGCGGGACCGACTGAGCTCGCGAGTAATCCAGAATCACCTAACATTATATTGGTGGTCGTCGATGATCTGGGGTTTAACGACATCACATTTTATGGCGGCGGCTTGGCTGGAGGTACAGTTCCAACGCCTAACATTGATTCCATTGCGTCTCACGGGATACACTTTACGAACGGCTATACCGGTAATGGGACTTGCGCACCTTCCAGAGCCGCACTGTTAACCGGTCGCTACGGAACACGAACGGGTTTTGAATTTACGCCAGCACTCCCGGAGTTTATGGAACTCGTGGCTGGGGATAACTTTCTTTCTGAGAATGCTGAGAATTACCCACCTAGTAGCGTACTTGGTTTACCAACGAGCGAAGTCACCTTACCCGAGTTGCTTAAAACAAAAGGTTATCACTCTATCGCATTGGGCAAATGGCATCTTGGTGACGGTGATGGCATGCGCCCTAATCAACAGGGTTTCAATGAATTTTTAGGGTTTCTTCCAGGCGCCGGTCTGTTCATGGAAAAGGACGACCCCAACGTCGTCAATTCCGTGCAAGATTTTGACCCAATCGATAAGTTCCTCTGGGCCAATCTTAGATACGCAGTCAGAAATAATGAGAGTGGACGATTCCGCCCTGAAGGCCATATGACAGATTATCTTAGCCGAGAAGCGGTTAAGGCAATCGAGGCGAATAGGAATCGACCATTCTTTATGTACTTAGCCTACAACGCACCCCATACACCATTACAATCAGAGAAGTCTGACTTTGATGCCTTGAGTCACATCACAGACCATACAGAACGCACTTACGCAGGCATGATTCGGGGACTCGACAGAGGCATTGGGCAAGTACTCAAGGCACTCGACGACAACGAGATCGCCGACAATACTATCGTAATTTTCGCGAGCGACAATGGCGGTGCTGGGTACGTAGGCTTGCCGGATCTTAACAAGCCATATCGAGGTTGGAAAATAACCTTATTCGAAGGCGGTATTCATACCCCGTACTTTATTCGTTGGCCGAATAAAATCCACGCTGGAAGCCAATACGATTCCGCAGTAGCGCATATCGATGTATTCTCAACTGCTTTAGCAGCTGCAGGTGTTACCCCTCCTGATGACCGTGTGATAGACGGCGTCAACATATTAGAATATGCACTGGCTAGCCCTCAGCCACTTTTAAGCCGTCCACTTTTTTGGCGCTCCGGCGGCATTAGTGCTATTCAGATTGATGGCTGGAAGTTGCAGAGCCAAGAACAAAACGGTAATACATGGTTATTCAACTTGAACGAAGACCCAACTGAGCAAAAGAATTTGAGTGAATCGCACCCAGAAAAACTGAAACAAATGCAATCGGAATTAGCGCATATGGATGCACAAATGGTGGAACCTTTGTGGCCAGCGCTGACTGCCTCGCCCATAGCGGTGGACTACACAGTTGACAAATTACCGGCAGGTGATTATGAAACGATTATTTGGTCTAACTAAAATCCCAGATGAATCTAGGGCCTTTTATTTAGTACCGCGTTCATTTACTAGAAGCAGGCCTTGTGCTGTTTTTACCCACAAGGTCCGCCGCATCAGAAAGTACGGCAAATCGATCTGTCTCGTTTTATCTTTAGAATAAATTTAAATTATTCTAAATGTCTTTAAAACTCTTGTCTGAAGCTGCTAATTGCTCGAGTAATTCCGAAGGTTTCCAATGTCCGCCAAATTCATCAGACCAACGCTTTATTTGCTCATAAACGTGCTTAACACCGATCTGGTCTGCCCAGAACATAAGTCCGCCACGATAGCGAGGGTAGCCAAATCCGCCCATCCACATCACGTCCACATCACTCGCACGATAAGCGATACCTTCTTCAACTATCTTGCAAACTTCGTTAACCGAGGCGAAAAGAATACGATGCAAAATTTCTTCATCGGTAAAAGATCGAGGCTCGACACCTAATTCTTGTTGGGTTTCAGCAATAACCTTATCGACTTCCGGCGCAGGATACGGTGTTCTATCCCCTTCCTTATAGTTATACCAACCTGCTGAGGTCTTCTGACCTAAACGATTCATCTCTACCAGACAGTCAGCAATGGGCAATTTCCTAGCGGAGGCGTCGACCGCTTCCCGACGCTTTCGACCTGCATAACCGATGTCACCTCCTGCCAAATCCGCCACCGCTAATGGCCCCATCGGATAACCAAATTCAAACATCACCCGATCAACTTGCTCGACGCTTGCACCCTCTTCGATCAGCAAGTTAACTTCAGTGCTAAAGGGCAATCTACTTCGGTTGGCCACAAAGCCGTCGCAGTTGCCACAAACAACAGCTTTCTTACCAATGACTTTGGCAAGCGCCATCGTCGAGGCAATAACACGCTTTGAGGTTTTATTTGCTTTGACCACTTCCAACAATTCCATCACATTTGCAGGCGAGAAAAAGTGCATACCTAAAACCTGTTCAGGGCGGGAGATGGAGTCGGCGATCTCATCAATATCGAGGGCAGATGAATTAGTCGCTAGGATTGCATCTATTGATAACACTTGTTCAAGTGAACTAAACACGGCCTTCTTCACATCCATATCTTCAAACACTGCTTCTATCGCCATTTGTGCATCAGAAATCTCTTCGTAGTCAGTCACGCCACTAATACAAGACATTGCATTTTCTTTTGCTACTTCGCTCATGCTACCGCGCTTCACAGATATAGCATAAGTCGATTCAATTCTTTCAAGCGCCTTAACCAATGCGTCAGGATTAATTTCAAGCAATTGGGTTTTAATACCTGCATTGGCAAGGCACATGGCAATGCCTGTTCCCATCGTGCCACCCCCTATGACTGCGGCATGTTCAATTTCAATTATCGGCGTATTTTTTGGCACGTCTGGCAGTTTTCTACATTCGCGTTCTGCAAAGAATGCATAGCGTAATCCCTTTGCTTCATCTGACTGAACCAGCTGGCCAAATAATTCCCGTTCTCGTACACATCCCTCTTCGAAACTCATGTTCACAGAAGCTTCTACACATAAGATGCAAAATTTAGCAGCATTTTGATTGCGTGTTTTCCGGGCAATGCTTTTTCTTTTCGCGTCGAAGATTTCCGCTTTACCCTTGAAGGCTGCAATCTTGATTTCCATTAAGGAGGTTTTCGGATGCTGCTGACCAATCATTTCGATAGCAAATTTAATCGCCTCTAATTTCAGAGAATCGACGCCGCTAACGACTTTATCAATGAGGCCTAATTTCGCAGCTTCAGGAACGGGGACATGACGACCACTAACGATCATATCGAGGGCTGCCTGCGGACCAATAAGTCGGGGTAAACGTTGCGTCCCTGTGCCACCAGGTAAGATGCCAATAGTGACTTCTGGTAAACCAACCTTGGCACTTTCTTCAGCGATGCGATAATGACACCCTAGGGCAGTTTCTAACCCGCCTCCCAATGCGAACCCATGAATAGCTGCTATAACAGGTTTCGGGCTGTTTTCG
>JBLHIH010000056.1:0-23392 GCA_047616645.1 Flavobacterium sp.
TTGTGCTAGGCATATGGATATTCCAAATGATTTATAGTGTCTGGTGGTTGGAGCGATATAAATTTGGACCAGTAGAATGGTTATGGCGGATGTTAACTTATGGTAAAAAGCCAAGCTTTGTTCGGAAAAAAATTTAAACTGTTGGAGATACTCGATAACCTACACCGTACACGGATTCTATAAAGTCAGGGATTGTCGTGTTCAGTTTTTTTCTGAGTTTTTTGACATGGCTATCAATAGTTCTCTCGCTGACAATGCGATGATCAGAGTACATGTTTTCCATTAACTGATTGCGTGTGTAAATTCTGCCGGGATCATTGCAAAGCTTTTTGAGCATATGAAACTCCACGGCGGTCAAACTGATTGTCGTAGATTGATGAGAGAACTCAAAACGTGTTTCATCCAGTTTCCATGGCCGATCACGTCCTAAGTCTCCTTGGGTTCGACGTAGTATTGACTTAACGCGTGCAACAACTTCTCTTGGACTAAATGGTTTGCAAATGTAGTCATCGGCACCGATATCAAGTCCCAGTATGCGATCGATTTCATCTACGCGGGCTGTAATCATAAGAATGGGGACATTAGAAAACGCTCTGACTTCCTTACAGATAGCCATTCCATCTTTCCTAGGAAGCATAAGATCTAACAGAATTGCTGAGACGTCATTATTCTTGACCCATCCAACAACGTCATTCCCGTCTTGCAAGATAACCACGTCGAAGTTTTCCGCTAGAAAATAGTCGGCTAGAATGTTTGCTAGTTTTATTTCGTCCTCAACGATCAAGATTTTTTGATGATGCATTATTAATCGTCTCCCTCGTAGTTCATTGTTCATCGCTCATTGTAGGAATATTAACGACCATTTTTAAGCCGCCAAGGAGAGAATGTGAGGCGACTATATTGCCGCCATGACCTAAGGCGATTCCCTCTGCAATGGCAAGACCTAAACCACTGCCTCCAGTTTTTCGATTTCGAGAAGATTCGACACGATAGAGATACTCGAAGAGGTGAGGTAATGCTTCACTCGACACGCCAGGTAGGGAATCCTCAATGGTAAGCATAACGGTATTGTTATCGGGATATAGTTTGATGGATATCTCACCACCGCTGTCAGTGTATTTGAAGCTATTTGTGACGAGGTTGTCTATCATTTGGTGTAAGCGAACTTCGTCTCCCCACACGAGTAATTCATCGGCTTCTGTCTTTATCTCTACCTTTAACTCCGCGTTTTGTGCAAGGCTAATAAACCGTTTTTCTTTACTTAACATCAATTCATTAAGGTCTACGATAGCCATGTTGAGGCGCAGGCCTCCGATATTAGTATTACTCAGGTCAGTCAGATCATTGATTAGTTTTTGTAGGTGATTGACCTCTTGGGAAATAGATTCGATTTGTTCACGGTTAACCGGGCGTATGCCATCTAACATGGCCTCAATTTCACCTTTAATGATGGCAAGAGGTGTTCGAAGTTCATGGGAGGTATCAGCGAGCCAACGTTGTCTCATTTGTTCATTGGATGCCAAGGTTTCTGCAAGATGGTCAACTCCTCGGGCGAGGTCACCCAATTCATCAGAACGATGAGAGTCTAATGGTTCACCAGATTTTCCCTCTATCAATGCCTTCGTTCTATTCGCTATTGCTTTGATAGGTTTAACGATACTAGGCGAGAATAATAATGAAGAGAAGAAAGCCAGCGCTAAAACCGCGAGTCCCGCCAGTATTAAAGCCTCTCGTTGTTGCTCCATAAGTTGAAGCTCATAGCCATTGGCCAGCGGTTCTGCATTAGCGATGGAAAGCCAGCCAACAGTTTGACCTGAATTTTGTAATGGCATATTCAGCGCGTCTTTAAAGTTTTTGTGCTTGCCAGCTATAGAGCGTCTATCAAGATCCAAGAGTGCTAACTTATTTTGTGGTGGAGGAGGCTTCCTGCCTGAATTACGTTTATGCGGAGGTCTTGACCCTTTTTCGTCTCCTCGCGTTGGAGGAGCAAAGTCCTCATCGGGTCTGGGGCTTGGGCCGTTTCTTTGCCTGGTTAAATTATCCTTCACTAAATCTTCAAAGATGCGGGGCTTGTCTCTTAACTTATCCCAACTGCCTTGTTCTTCGTAGTCACTTTCAAGTGCATTAACAAGAGGTTGATGTGCCTGTAATTGTTTCTGATTAATATACTCCAGAAGGCCGCGATCAAGGCTCCACTGCACCAACTGCATCATCAGTAAAACAAGAATGATTGAACTTGTTAGAAGTGTTAAAAAAACTTTCGATTGAATACGCATATAGCTAGTTCCCGCCCAGTAATAGCCAAATTTGACTGAATGTTGCCAAACATATAAATATGTTGGCTAATAATTTCAATAACTTACAAGGGAAGTAGCCCCGACGTTTTTGATTTCTGGATGTACACTAGCTAGTTCCCGCCCAGTAATAGCCAAATTTGACTGAATGTTGCCAAACATATAAATATGTTGGCTAATAATTTCAATAACTTACAAGGGAAGTAGCCCCGACGTTTTTGATTTCTGGATACTCACTAGATACCAGACGATCTGTCTCTGCACGATGAAGTGTGAAGACTACCCGCGAAATGTGACGTACTCCACATTTAAACGTTCATTTACACATTGTTTGCACATTGCTGCCTCATTTGTTGCTAATTAGCCCTTTAACATCTCTTTCAATTGAAATTGAAACAGAGTGAGTAAGATGGGTCTCAAATATAGTATCGTTTTTATATCTATTTTTCTGTTGTCAGCTTGTGGTGGTGGCGGAGGAAGTTCAGATCCCGTTGACGCCCAGGCGCCCATCTCTGCACCAGTTACAGTTGCGCCAGTTCCAGCTCCATCAGTTCCGACTACACCGGATCCAGTCACTCAAGACCCCGCTACAGCAGGCCCAGTAACACCGGATGTACCCATAGATAACCAAGCTGACCCTCTTGACTTGCAATTAGCATCGATAATGACTCGTGATAACCTTACTGGGGACGCGAGTACTGATAGAAACCTCCCAAATATTCATTCAGATATAGCAATTCTTGGAAAATTTCTATTCTTTAGTACTCACCTAGGCGGAGTCGAGGATTCAGCTTGTGTCAGTTGTCATCACCCTGTTTTGGGCGCAGGAGACAACTTGTCCCTCCCAGTTGGCGTGAGTGCTGTCGATGCATTAAATACGCCAGATCTTCAACTTTTGGGTTTGGGTCGGCATTTTCAGACAGCAGGTGGATTGCCTATCGTGCCACGTAATGCGCCTTCTGTATTTAATGTGGGTCTCTGGGACGAAGGTTTGTTTTGGGATTCACGGGTTTCTAGCCTTGGCAATGAGCAAAATGCCAATGGCACCCAGTCGAGAATAGCGACCCCAGATTCAACAAGTTTTGATCAAATAGATCAAACAATCGCTATAGGTACTTCTCTTGCCGCAGCACAAGCAAGATTCCCGGTAAGCTCTGCGGCTGAAATGCGCGATGATTTCGAAAGCGAAATGGATAACCAATCGCTGAGAGCTATTCTTGCTGAGCGATTTGTTGGGGTAGGGGAATGGGAGGATTTATTCGAACAGAGCTTTGGTGATCGTAATATCACCTTTGATCGCATAGCTGAGGCCTTAGGGGAATATGAGCGCTCAATGAATTTTGTTGAATCCCCATGGAAGCGATATGTAGAGGGTGATGTGACAGCCCTTAGTGATCAACAAAAAGATGGCGCTGTCCTCTTTTTTACGCCCGTCGAGGATGGGGGTGCTGGTTGCAGTCGTTGCCATTCTGGAGATAGGTTTACAGATGCAGAGCACCATATTGTTGGTTTTCCACAACTAACAGATGATATAGGGCGAGAGGCTATTATAGATGAGGCAGGGGATCGTTATCATTTTCGTACACCCTCTTTGCTCAATGTCTCCGCAACAGCTCCCTACGGCCACGCAGGCCTTTATCAAACCTTGGAAGAAGTTGTACGCCATTATGATAACCCTAATCGTCAAGTAGATGATTTGTTTGGAGAACAAAACAATCAACCCTTCGTGAACCCTAATGCAGATTTTTGCCAACTACCTCAAATTCAGCGAATTATTATGACAAGTGAAAGAGCTTGCGCAGATCTTTACCCTGATGCTTTTCAAAACTCGCAACTAGCACTAACGAGACTGGTTAGTAATCAAGCACGCTCACCTCTTGGTGATAGACCAAACATCAACGGTAACGAACGTGCACAAATTGTTGCGTTTCTTGAAGCATTGACAGACCCCTGTGTCGAAGACAGGGCTTGTTTGGACCCTTGGATAGTTGATGCGGATGATCTTGGTGTCTTTCCAGACAATTCTGCAATCATTGCTCATGACGAACAGAAACTCGATCTGTAGGAAGCCTGAGGTGCTGTGTGGTGACAAGCGATACCACACAGCTAGTCAGTCATTGATTATTCGCTGATAAAATTGCCATGAAACCCAAAAGGCACTCTTGTATCGAGTTTGATGATAGCGACAGGTTCTGACTCGAAGTTTTGTGCGTCTATGATTCTCACTTCGCTGAGATTCGTGACGCTATCAAACACTACGCTCAGAATAAAACCTTCATCCTCTGTGTGGCCTGTTGGCACAAACACCGGTTCGCCGCCAGCGCAAGAGGCACCTACATCGTGGTGTTCCGTCTTTCCAGTTTCTAGATCATGTTTAAGTAACCCTTTGAAGCCAAACTCGCCACCTGATTCAAGAGCATATCCGTAGCGATAGGGATAACACTCGTTACGCGGGTTTATTCTAGGAAATTCTTGATCTATATCGCTAATTATTTGTGTGTCAACAGACCCCGCATCAACATCGATTGTCCAACGGACTAGCTTCCCACCTTCCTCATAATCTGAATCCGCGTTGTTGGTCATTGCTCGTTCATAGCGAACAACATCCATGACGATGTTGTTTCCATCATCAAAACTATTCATCGGATGAAAAACAAAGCATGGATCTATGTCGATCCACTTAACGGTATCTGTGGTCGAATTCCTGTCCATAATACCCAGTCGTGCCTGGTGTGTTTGGCTCCACTGAAAAGGAAATGTATGTCCCTGTTCTAAGATATCAAAGTTTGCAACAATCGGGAGATCCATAAATATGACACGACTTTCTGTTACAGAAAAATCATGCATCATCGCTGAGGCTGGCATGTCGATTTCTACTGTGCGCGTCAATTCACCCTCGCTGTTAGCGCGATGATAACGGAGAAAGGGCGCAACAAAATCGTATCCAAAAAACAACATTTCGCCAGTTTTGCCATCAATTTTAGGATGAGCTGTCATATTAGATGCTAACTTGCCTGAGTAATTAAATGCACGCTTAGTATCAAGCGCGAGACTCATTTCAAAAGGATAACCAACTTCTGACAAGGCGAGTATGTGACCACCATGACCGATCACATTCACATTACCTGATCCCTGTACCATTAATTTGTGATCTGGCTGGGGCGCTGCCTTAAAATCTAATTTTTCTTCAATTGCTTCAGTTCTTATCCAGCGATTTCTATAGCTAGTCGCTTTGCCGCCTGTAATGTTAATAGCATGCAACATACCATCCCCAGTAAACCAATGATGATTGGGCCCAGGGTTAACCGGGTTGGGTCCTGCTCTCAGCAGAGTTCCTTTTAGTGTTTCCGGAATAGCACCGACAATTTCGAGATCGACAATTTCCTTCTCACGCTCAACCGGTGCAAAGTTTCCTTGTAACACCGGATTATCTTCAGGCGCTAAAATGGCGTTGCTTACTAGGCTGTTGAGTTTCTCAGACATGTTGTTTACCTCAGGTTCTGGTGAATAGGGACTTGTAAATACGTATATCTTGACACTGACTAGATTTCATTATTATTCAGCATCTAGACACTGTCAAGTATTTTCTCCATACTCTGTTGTTTAGCGCCACCAGAACGTAACTTACGATTGATTTGTAATGACAAAAAATAATTACCATCATGGTGACCTTGCGGAAACGCTAATCAAGGCAACTGTCTCCCTTTTAAAAACCAAAAGTGTCGCAGCCCTTAGTCTTCGAGAAGTAGCACGTGAGGCAGGGGTTTCTCATAGTGCGCCCGCTCATCACTTTAAAGATAAGGCGGGTTTATTAACCGCGGTTGCTACAGAAGGCCATAAACTATTAACAAAAGCCCTGCTTGATAAAACGATGATGCCTAATCAAGACGCCACGACTAAATATCGCGCATCTGGCGAGGCTTATATTAGATTTGCGATCGCGCAACCCGCCCATTTTGAAATCATGTTTCGACCAGAGCTTATTAATAGAAGCGACGCTTCCTATATAGAACATGGGAAGGTAGCCCGTGACATTTTGGCCCATTGCGTCAAAGAAGTGATAAAAGAGGATGGCTTGAATGCGGAGCAGGCTGAAGCCATGATTATCTCATCATGGTCTCAGGTACATGGTTTCGTCATACTTTGGCTCGCGGGTAATTTTGGAGACCCAGACAATATGACAATGCTTGATCATCTGCTAAAAGGCCTTCTATACAAGCCAAGACTAAGCTGAAAAAAATAGTGTTGTCACTGCGTTGCTATGAACCTCATTGGCGAAATTGAAATGTTAGCATCCAACTGTGAATACGTAATGTGGCATTGAAGGACATGTTCCTGTTACAATTTTTGAACCAAATTTCAACTGAGGTTTTCATGCCGCTAACAATGAATCTGAATCCATTTATTACCTGTGCTGTCACCGGATCTGGTGGCTCACAAAATCGATCTCCTCATGTACCGCGAAGCCCCAAGCAGATTGCTGAGAGTGCCATCGATGCAGCCAAAGCAGGCGCAGCTGTGGTCCATTGTCATGTCCGCGATCCAGATACGGGTGAACCCAGTCGTCGGCCTGAATTATACAGAGAGCTTATTGATAGAATTCGTGATTCAGAAACCGATGTAGTGGTTAATTTTACCGCGGGTATGGGAGGCGATTTGGTATTTGGCGATCCCGAAAACCCAATGGACCTTGATCTTGCTGGGACAGACATGGCAGGCGCAACTGAACGTGTTGCGCATGTAGCTGAATGCCTACCTGAAATCTGCACACTTGATTGCGGCACAATGAATTTTGCTGAAGCTGATTATGTCATGACGAATACGCCAGGCATGCTACGGGCAATGGGTCAGATGATGACGGACCTTGGCGTTCGTCCTGAAATAGAAGTATTTGAAACTGGTCATCTCTGGTTTGCAAAAAAACTTGTTGAGGAGGGCATTATCCAAGACCCAGTGATGATTCAGATGTGCATGGGTATTCCTTGGGGCGCGCCCGACGATTTAAATACGTTTATGGCTATGGTAAACAATACGCCATCTAATTGGACATTTTCTGCTTTCTCTATCGGACAACACCAGATGCCATACGTCGCGGCCGCAATACTGGCCGGAGGCAATGTACGTGTGGGTCTAGAAGATAATATCTGGTTGGGTAAAGGTGAACTTGCAACCAATGCGCAATTAGTTGAAAAGGCTGCCAGCATAGTAGATAAAATGGGGGCTACCCTCATGACAGCTGAAGACGTGCGCACTAAAATGCAGCTAACAAAAAGGGCACCTGTTTCTAAATAAAAGGGCACTTTTTACCAAATATAAGGATCGGGCATGACAATTATCAAACAGGCGGCAGTCATTGGCGGTGGTGTAATCGGTGCGGGCTGGATTGCGCGATTGATCGAAAATGGTATTGTAGTCTCTGTCTTTGATCCTGCGCCCGATGCTAAGGCAAAGATCGATGCTGTCCTAGTCAATAGTCGATATGCATATAAAAAACTCTCTAACTTAACGGGTCCAAAAGAAGGTCGTGTCATTTTTTGTGAGAGTGTGGCTCAAGCCTGCCAATCGGCAGAACTCATTGTTGAGTCTGTGCCTGAACGTCTAGCCACTAAACAAGCTGTGTATGCAGAGATTGAAAATCACGCGGATATAAATGCGATTATCACCTCATCAACATCGGGTATTTTGCCCTCTGATTTACAAGCACTTATGTCTCATCCCGAGCGCTTTCTAGTCGCACATCCGTTTAATCCTGTCTATCTCCTACCCTTAGTTGAGATCGTGGGTGGAAGTAAAACGAGCGCTGATGTGATTCAAAAAGCCGAGGCGATTTATCAAGCTATTGGCATGCATCCACTTATTGTTAAAAAGGAAATCGAGGCTTTTATTGCGGACCGCCTGCTGGAGTCACTTTGGCGAGAAGCGCTTTGGCTAGTAAAAGACGGTATTGCCACAACCGAGGACATAGATGATGCGGTACGCTTTGGTTTTGGGCTACGCTATGCTCAGATGGGTATTTTCGACACCTATCGTGTCGCTGGAGGTGAGGCAGGTATGCGTCACTTTATCGAGCAGTTTGGACCTTGCCTAAAGTGGCCTTGGAGTAAACTGACGGATGTGCCAGAGCTTGACGATGAATTAGTTGATAAAATTGCTAGTCAATCGGATGAACAATCCGGCCATATGAGCATACGAGAAATGGAACGGATTCGAGATGATAATCTCATCGAAATATTGCAAGGTCTCAAACGAAACAATTGGGGTGCGGGTCAAACGCTGGCGAAATATGAATCTCGACTTCTTGAAGCAGCGAATGACGCTGAGTAATCATCATGCCTGCAAAATATACATCCTAGTCAACATAAAATACTCGAGAGTCTCCTCGATCTCTAGGATCTGAAGCAGGTAGCCAAGTGTCGTCTTTTCGAAATATGACTTGAACATCTCCAAATTCAAAGCCGTGGGGTTCAAGTCTATAGCCTCGCTCAGCCATCGTCTTAATTGTTTCTTGTGGTAGAGGGCGGGTAACACTGTAGGTGATAAGATCGGGTGGTAAAAGTTGATGATGAAAACGCGTGGCACCTACGGCCTCTAAGGGTGACATGTTAAAATCTAAAATATTAACGATGGTTTGAAAGACAGATGTAAAAATTGTTGAGCCGCCAGGTGTTCCCAATACCATGTTTACTTTTTTATCTTTTAACAACATGGTGGGGGACATAGAAGATAACATGCGTTTTCCTGGTTGAACCTCATTGGCGGTATTGCCAACAACCCCAAATATATTGGGTACACCCGGCTTAATGCTGAAATCATCCATTTCATTATTCAATAGGAAGCCAGCACCTTCAACGACGACACCGCTGCCGAAATTCCAGTTAATTGTATAGGTATTTGAAACAGCGTTACCCCACTGATCGACAATCGAGTAGTGGGTTGTATCAGGTGATTCTAATCCTGGTTTGACGCCATCTAATGTAGATATGTCCATCGGCGAAACTTCCCTCGCTCGCGATTCGATGTACTTCTCGCTGATCAGTTCATCCATATTGATATCAACAAAGGAGGGATCTCCTAGATATTCTGCTCGATCAGCGAATACCCGTTTTTCCATTTCTGCAACAAGGTGGATGTACTGAGGAGAATTGTGCTCTAGCCCCTCGAACTGCTCTTTCAAGTAATCTTTCATCTTGAGTAATTGGATAACCGCAAAGCCTCCTGAACTAGGCGGTGGAGCCGAGACGATTTCATAGTCACGCCAATTAGCTCTCAATGGTTCTCGCCAAATAGCTTTATAATTATCAAGATCTTCTGCGCTTATCAAACCATTACTACGTACCATTTGTTCGACGATTAAACGCGATGTTTCGCCTTGATAAAAATCCTTTGCGCCAAACTCCGCTATTCTTTGTAAAGTTGCTGCAAGCTCCGGTTGTTTGAATAATTCGTCATTATTGATACCGCCAAAATAGGCATGAAAGTTTGTGTCTTCCCCAAACCAGTCGTACATTTTTCGAACGTCGTCAACCAACATGTTAGCCGGGATAAAACCATTCTCTGCAAGCTCAATTGCAGGTTTCACCACGTCTTTCCAAGGTAATTTTCCGTATCTCTGGTGTGCTTCCCATAACCCGGCAACGGTGCCCGGTACACCGTTAGCTAGGCTGCCAATCAAGCTGGCATTGTTAACAACGTCGCCGTTTTCATCAAGATACATTTTTTTGTATGCAGCAGATGGTGCCGTTTCACGATAATCAAGAAATGTGGTTTCGCCATCCATGTGAATCAGCATGAACCCACCTCCGCCAATATTACCGGCATCAATGAAAGTCACCGCTAAAGAAAATCCCGTTGCGACTGCAGCATCAACCGCATTGCCACCTGCTCTCAGAATATCCTCGCTAATTTGTGCGCCATATTTGTCAGGTATTGCGACAGCGGCAGCGGATTTGGCTACTTCCTCGTTTTGGGTGCAGGCAGCAAGAAGAAGGAGGGAAGTAAAAAGAACCATGAGATATTTGTTCATATATTCAGCCGGATGTTGTTGCAGGTGTTATTACGGGGACAGTATACCTAACTACGCTTTCCAGAAGTTAAAACTTAAAGTGGTGATGGATATTATTTTCTCCCTTGTAAGTGCCTGAATATGCTACCTAACTTATTTATAGTTTCTTAACTTTCATCTAAAACACCTATTTCTGGACGGGCACTAAGTAGTGAAACATCAGTGCATCCATATCGACTGATATTCGATTCTGTAGATGCAGTGCAGAGATGGGTCTAACAAGGCATTGCCCAGGACTTCGCATGATGAGCCCTTCTGAACTGGGGTGGTGTAGAACCCGTCTTTAATTTGAATGCTCGGCTAAAAGTTGCGGTGTCGAAGTAATTAACAAGGTTAGCTATATCGGCGACCGACAGTTCTGTATCACTTAAATAGGATTGAGCCAGATCTAGCTGCATTTGAATTTTGATGTCTCGATAACTTGTCCCCTCAGCTTTCAGTCGTCGTCTCAGGGTTCTCACGCTAATTTTCAATTTTGAGGCCATCTGGGTTTCTTTGAGTTTTGTTCTACCATTGTGTACAACTGCCAAGCGTATTTTACCAACGAGCTTGCTAGTGGTTTTCATGTCAAGTAGCAGGCGTTCACAATGGCGCTGATAGGCTCTAGAATGAACAAGAGATGAGAATGATAAAGGTGCTTCGGCTACCTTAAGTGGAATCACCATTCTGTCAACTATTTGTCCAAATTCAACCCGGACATTGAGCAATTTTCTAAAGCGCTTATCATCAATTGGCGCCTCGCGTTTTAGCTGAAGGTACGCCCCTTTCATATTGCCTGCGAGGAGTTCCCTTGATCTTTTTAAATTAGATGAGAAAAATAGTTCGACTAAAAAGTGGCTGTTGCGAGGCCAATTGGGAGGCGTGTTATAGCTAAGATAAACATAATCTTTATCAATATGCAGACTCACTGCGTTGCGGGATTCTTCCTGCCAGATCCAGAGGTGTTTTAGAAGAAAACGGTATGATGCTAGTAAGTTGGTAGAGTTAATCAAAGCATGGCCAAGAAGCCCATAGGATGTGTTCGTGACACGTTGGCCAATAATGAGGCCTAGTAGATCTTCATTAGATTGATCCATCGCATAATTGGCTAGCATCTCTAGACGTTCATGTCGGCTCGATGCATGTAGGTGAAGTCTAGATCTGACCTCATTGGCATCAATTCCTGCCTCTTCAAGGAAATCGTAGATGTGATTTTCAAATGCGAAGTGTTTAATCATGCTCGATACTTAGCTTGTAATTGGCCCCAAATGCCCTATTTCTAAAACCTACAATATCACACAATGATTTCATTGCAATTTTCTATAATTTTCTACTGCTGTGGGTACCAAGGGGAATCATAAGATGATGAGTGATCGTTTTATTACAGATGATATAGACGTGGTGGATATCGCCAATACCTTTGCTGAAGAGCTCAAGGCGCGATCAGGGGAATTTGAAGAGCAGGGTTTTGTTTCTCAAGACCTTGTTGACCGACTCGCTGAGCTAGGAATGTATCGATTGTGTAACCCTAAAACCTATGGGGGATTGGGTCGATCGCCCCTGGAATATGCGACTTTGGTTGAGAGACTGGCCGAATTCGACGCCGCAACGGGTTGGGTTGTCTTTATTGGGATAACGTCTGCATTATCAATGACCAATCTGGAGATGGACGTGGTCAGCAAAATGATGGCAGATTCTCTGGCCATTACAGCGGGCGTGTTTGCGCCCTTGGGTCGAGCGAGTAGATGTGAAGCAAATGGCGTGAAGGGTTTTAGGCTAACAGGTCAGTGGCAGTGGGGTTCAGGTTCGAAGAATGCAGCTTTTATCTCTGGTGGCGGATTTGTGGTTGACGATTCTGGGGAGCGTCTTAAGTTGGAAAATGGTTTGCCAGACCAGCGCTCCTTCTTTATGCCTATCGAAGATGTCGAGATATTGGATACGTGGCATGTCTCAGGTTTGAAAGGTACAGGATCAGCTGACTTTAAGGTCGATGGCGTCTTTGTACCTGAATCGATGACTTTCGGTGCATTTCGAAAAAATACAGGCCATGGTCCCATTCAACGATTTCCTGTCTTTGGGTTTTTAGGTATTGGTATTGGGGCGGTGGCTTTGGGCATTGCGAGAGCCTGTCTGGATGAGTTTTTATCGCTCGCTAAACAAAAAACGCCCCAGGGCAGTAGTAAGTCCTTGGCAATGAAACCTGCAACCCACGTGCGCGTAGCAGAGGCCGAGGCTAAATTACGTTCCGCTCGCCTATTTTTCCATGATGCTATCAGCACAGCCTGGGATCTGGCGCAAGAAAATAACAAAGTGACAGTGGAGGCAAAGCGCGATATTAGACTTGCTACTACGCATGCAGTGAGAACATCCGCGGAAGTAGTCGATAGCATTTATACGCTTGCAGGCGGCACTTCTGTTTATTTGCGTAGCCCAATTCAGCAGCACTTCAGGGACGTGCATGTGGCCACCCAACATATGATGGTGAATGAATCTACGCTCGAGCTGGTTGGGAGGTTATTCGTTGGGATAGATACTAATGTTGCTTTATTATAGCGCTAGGATCTTGAGGCGTTATCGGCATCTTGCTCCCTTTTTGTTTTCATTCTACGTTTCCTACAGATCTCAGTGCAGATGCTATTTCACCGGCCCCCTCGACGATGAGATTGTCATTGGCCGCACATACTTTTAGGTTCATGATACTGCAACCGTTTTGTACGTAAGGTGCTAGATGATCCGCGACATCGGCAGGCGTGCCATAGGGTGTATATTTTTCGAATTTCTCAAAAGGTATTTTGTAAAAAGCTTCCATTTCTCTTGCAACAATTACCCGTGCCTCTGCTTTTGTATCTGCGACACCTACCCATGGCTGATATCCATGTTGCCAATTAACCTTGCGCCCGCTGGCAATCGCCGTCTCATCTACCAACTTAAGCGCTTCCTTAAAACGTTTTACAGAACACCAAGTTGCTATCCATCCATCGCCGTATTGGCCAGCGCGCTTGAGTGCAGCATCCGAGCGGCCACCAACAATGATGGGAATCGAATCTCCAATCGTAGGTTTTATCCTGGCGTTCTCAACTTGCAGGATCTCGCCATCGTAATTCACTGTTTCACCCGCCATTAAACCTCTGAGAATATGTAGGGATTCGTTGGTGCGTTTACCCCTTGTTCTTGGATCAACACCACATACCTCGATCTCATGTCGATCTTCGCCGCCGATACCGACGCCAAAAATCATGCGTCCGGGCGCAACCTTCTGCATAGTGGCAAGTTGTCTTGCGACGGGAAGAGGGTGTCTTAAGGGCAAGAGGTAAATACTGATCATCACACCTAAGCTTGGATGTAGTTGAGAAAGCGCCGCTATCTCGATAAAACCATCCGTACCTGAGCCATTGTGAAAGGAGACGTGGTCGGCCATAAATAGGTGATCGATACCTACTTTAGAAACCTTATCTAATAACTGACTTTTCTCTGTGAAGCTGCTTGCCCAAAAATTAGTGGGAGTTGCTAGGCCGACTTTTAGATTCATTGATTACTCTATTTTGTTAAATAGTATTTATTTTTTACTAGCTTAAGGAAAACATTGCTAATTAAATAAGTTTAGCTGAGTGTCGTTATTCTAAATTGTTACTTTCCAAGATTGCAAAAACACCTGTGAGAAATTTTTGTATGAAAAGGCTAGAATAGCAGTTTATTGGCATTAGATGATTAATGTTTGGATAGGGATGACTCGTTTAATAATAATTAAAAAAGGAGGGGCCATGCTCGTCGATTTAATCAGCCTTAAAAATATTACAATACTTAGCTTGCTATGTCTAACAATAAACATCAGTGCAAGAGCCTCTATGACAGTTGAAGAAGATCGGATATCCAAAGCTAGAAATGACATGCCAGATCTGTTTGAATCGTTTCGTTCGCAGGTCAATGACATTAAGTCAAGTTGTAAGAAAAAAGATACTTACGCAAGGCTGTCAGCTTGCGTTGAAAATGCTGGAATTAAAATATGGGAGAGTGCTAAAAATCAAATATCAAGTACTTTAGATGACAGACCTCTTTATTGGAATAGACTGATACTAACACAATTTTTACGCAACGCTGAATTCGATTTTGAACCTAGTAGCGAGCAACGTCTCGATCTTATTGAAAGGCTAGAAAATAGTTCGAGAGGTCGAACAAAACTTGTTTTTAAAAAGGGCCTTCATCATAAAATTCTTCTCACAGGATTTGATCCTTTTTTACTGGATCGACATATCGATCAGAGCAACCCGTCTGGTGTAGCGGCCCTTATGCTTGACGATAAATCAATTACTTTCGGTGATATAAAAGCCGAAATTAAAACCGTATTATTTCCAGTTAGATTTGATGACTTTGATGCGGGCGAGCTAGAAAGTTTGTTAAGGCCTTTTTATCAAGATGGCAGCATTGATATGATAGTGACAGTTTCTATGGGTCGTGAAAACTTCGATCTTGAACACTACCCTGGTCGTAGACGAAGCAGTGAGGCGCCGGACAACCTCAATCAATATTCAGGCGGTAGTGCAAAGAATCCAATCGTTCCAATGCTTAAAGGTGGCTTATTGGAGGGCGCCGAATTTTACGAATTTAGTCTACCCTATGCCGCCATCATGAAGGCTGAAAAGGATTCGCCCTACAAAATCAATGATCGAAGAATTGTCTCGACTCTAGAAGGTAGCGAAACGATTAGTAGCCTGAGTCAGCTTAAGAATGCCATTGCTGTTAGAGGCGGAGGAGGCGGTTACCTTTCCAATGAAATCTCCTATCGCAGTGTTCGTTTAGCAAGCTTGTATCAATCCGACATTCGGACGGGCCATATTCATACGCCAAGAATAGTGAGTTTTAATAAGAAAGAAATAAAAGACATTGTCGAGCAGTTAGAGAAGATGATCCGCTATAGTTTAGATTCGCTAGAGTCTGAAAAGCGATGAAACGATTTGGACCAGGTATTATTGTCACTGCTGCTTTTATTGGCCCGGGTACTGTCACCACGGCAAGTCTTGCGGGTGCTGATTTTGGTTTTGCGCTTACATGGGCGCTAATATTTTCCATCATCACAACCATCGTATTACAAAGCATGGCAGCGCGGCTTGGCATTGTGACAAATTCTGGACTGGCGCAAGCCTTAAAAAGCAGCATAGACCATCCCATCTTTCGTTGGGCTGCCCTGATACTCGTTATTGTCGCCATCGGTGTTGGAAGCGCAGCCTATCAAGCGGGTAATCTTCTTGGTGCAGCACTCGCGGGAAATTTATTAACAGGCCTGTCCATACCTTTTCTTTCCGGTGTAATGGGACTCATTGCGGCTACTTTGTTGTACTCAGGGCGATATCAGCTCATTGAAACCTGTCTCGTGATATTGGTATCCATGATGAGTACTGTATTCATTGCCTGCGTTGTGATGAGCCCGCCAGATTGGCAATGGGTATTTTCTCAGCTCATACCCACATCGCTTTCCGAAACGGCAAGCTTAACGGTCATTGCACTAATTGGTACTACCGTCGTGCCTTACAATATCTTTTTACACGCTAGAACAGTACAAGAAAAATGGCGGGGTGTGCCAACAGATCAAGCACTCAAAGAGGCATTATGGGATACAAGATTATCCATTGGCATGGGTGGTATTGTGACACTCGCGATTTTGAGTACTGCGGCGACTGCTTTTTTTCAGCATGATATTGAAATCAACATTACGTCTTTAAGTCAACAGCTTGAACCCATACTGGGATCTTGGTCGACGCTTTTCTTTGCCACTGGATTACTCGCCGCTGGTTTGACCAGTGCTATTACCGCGCCGCTTGCTGCTGCTTATGCAGTATGTGAAACCTTTGCTTGGGATAGTAATTTGAAGAGTACAAAGTTTAGGATTGTCTGGTTTACCGTTTTAATCCTAGGTATATTTTTTGCTGTAACGCAAAGTAAACCATTGAACGCGATTATCCTCGCGCAAGCTGCCAATGGGTTGATTCTACCGCTTATCGCGATTGCACTTTTATGGGTAATGAATAAATCTGATCTGATGGGAGAATACAAAAATACGATTGCCAACAATATTGCAGGGCTTATTATTCTCTTGGTAACAATCATGTTAAGTGGCTACAAGCTATCAGCTGTCTTCGGAATAAGCTAAAAGGAAAGAATCAGAACTTTCCCTTTTATAGCTCTGTTTTATAGAGCTGTTTTATAGACTGACCTCGCGAAAAACCCTGAGGAAGTTGCCGCCCCAAATTTTTTCTATTTGCTCCGCAGTGTAACCACGGTTTAGTAAACCAATGGTGACATTAAGTGCTTCACTTGCATCGTTGTAACCCGTGATTCCGCTACCGTGATTGAAATCTGTGCCTATGCCAACATGGTCAATACCGACTCGCTCAACGATATAGTCGATGTGATTGATAAGATCATCAACGCTACCCGGCCCTAAAAGATCACTAACAGCAGTGAGAAAAGCTTTCTGAATATCTGGATCTTTAATTTCCCAGTACAATTCGAAGGGGTAATAAAAATCTTCTTCTATGTTGGCGATTCGCCTTGCTGCTCGAATTCCTTTATCTAATATCTTGTCGGAAGAATCAAATAGATAACCTCTGAAAGGGGCTACATGTACAACGCCACCAGACTCTGCGATGCTATCGATTTCTTCGTCCGATAAATTTCGGCTCACCGCGGACAAGCTTTGGACATTTGAGTGACTGGCAATGACTGGCTTGTTTGATAGTGAAATTACTTGCAGTGTGGCGGCTCTCGATAACTGAGAGACATCAACGATTGCACCTAAGTCGTTAAACCTTGTAATGGCCTGCCTACCTAAATCAGATAAGCCGCCGTGTTCTTCGACAACTTCGTGCTTACCCGTTGCGGCACTAAATATAGGCCGTGAAGAATCTGCAAAATCGTTATGGCCCATGTGGGTTAAAGCAAAAACGCGTACGCCTGCATTATAAAAGTAATCAATGGAAGATAATTCAGTGCCGAAAATTCTCGCGTTCTGGAGACCTAAAATAAGCGCCTTTTTGTTTTCTTTGTGAGCCTGATCTAGCTCATCCGCTGACCTTACCAGCACCACGTCATCATCTGGATCAGATGTTATGCTTTGTATCGCAGCCAACTCATCTTCTGCAATCTTGCGCGCTTGTGCATACCCAGCAGAATCTCTCGGTCCAGGTCCCACTGCAATTGCCATAACAACTGCATCGACGCCACCTGCGCGCATTTTTTTTGGTTCAACCTTTGAGAGTCCATCATCCCCTGCGTATCTATCTTCTTTGCCGGGGATTTCGATATCTGAATGGGCATCTAGTACCAATGCTTTATCATGTACAGATTTTGCGTAATCTACACTTTTTGAGTCTGCATCGACTGATGAATTTGTGCACCCGGTCATGCTCCCTATCATTAAGAAAGCAGAGGTAAGCACTAATAGTGATTTGTCGATCATGGGTATTGCTCCTATTTTAATCTTGATATTGGCCTGCTAATTTGGCGATTGTTCTAAAAAAACCTTCTTTGGTTTCGCTCAATATTTCTCTAACGGGTTTGACACTATCAATTCTGCCGCAGACCTGTCCGGATAAGGCAATAGCCGCTTCCATATCTCCACCAAAATACAGGTCTGTTGCTTTGCCAAATTCCCCCATGATGTTTTCATCAATTCTCTTTTCTAATTCTGTGGTTTTATTTGTACGTAATGCACGTAGGGCAGGGGAATGAAACTTGTTAAGGAAAACGGTGCTTGTTTCCTCTGCATCAATAATTGATTGCTTCCAATTTTGGTGAACTGGAGATTCTAAGGCTGAGACCATGCGAGTGCCCATTTGCACGCCTTCAGCACCAAGGGCGAAAGCCGCGGCCATTGTTGGCCCATCAATCATTCCACCTGCAGCAATGATAGGAACATCGACCTTCGAGCGAATTAGGGGTAGCAGAACCATCAGGGCGACATCATTCGGGTTTTTAAATCCACCACCTTCTCCTCCTTCGACGATTAGCCCGTCAACGCCTGCGTCTACAGCTTTGAGAGCGGATTTAAGTGTTGGGACGACATGAAATACCGTAAGCCCGGCTTCTTTTAGGATAGCCGTATATTTTGTCGGGCTGCCTGCTGAAGTGGTCACAAAGGTGATGCCTTGGTCGATAACAAATTCTGCTATTTTTGGGTCTTTAACAAAAGCTTGGGCAATATTTACGCCAAATGGTTTATCTGTTAGATCTTTCATTGCTCTAATTTCATCTTTGATGACATCAAGCTCGCCTGATGATGTTTCAATGATGCCCATGCCGCCGGCATTAGAAACTGCAGATGCGAGCTTTGAACGCGCAATCCAGCCCATTGGCGCTTGTACTATGGGTAGCTCGACACCGAGCATTTGTGTAACACGATTATTAAATTTCATTGAAGTCCTTTAGATGGCGATAGACGGTATCATAGTCGTCTCCGAGTCAGTGATTAATATTTGACAAAATAAGGCTGGCAAATGACATGTCAGATAAAGATAGCAAAAACATTAGAGAAAATTATCAAGAAAGTGGTGATAAAGTACAGTGTAATGATAATTCGTGTATCTAAATTGAAACAACTTTATATATATCTAAAATCAGAAGATTCCGCTAATCACTTTGAGAGCGATGATTTCAAAGAATTTATTGAAGTTTTCCCTGATGTTGAGCTGATTTTCCTTCAAGCTGAAAAGGACTTGATTGCTGCCTTGCCCAAAATAGAGTGGCTGGACACATGGTATTTTCAAGAAGATTGGTTTTCATTGGCACCTAAGCTGCAGGCAATATTCACACCGGCTGCGGGCAAGGATTGGGTTCACGCTGATCCCTCAGCACAAGTACCGATACATCACGGCACCTTTCATGGGCCCATGATTGCTGAGGTGATGGTCGGCATGATGTTGTATTTTAATCGACAGATGCCAAAAATGCAGTCACTGCAAAAGCGAAATATTTGGGATCGTAATCTGCAGGGAAACACAGCGATGTTATGCAATCAAAAAGCATTGATCGTGGGCTACGGTATGATCGGTAAGTCCTGTGGGCGAATGCTCACATCGATGGGAATGCAAGTATTTGGATACCAGAGAAAATACTTAGAGGGGTATGATGTCGATACTAATGTGCGCTATGTCAGCGATGATAGGCTAAATGAGACGCTTGCCTTGGCTGATCATGTGATTATGTTATTGCCCGGCGGACATGAGACAAGACATTTCATATCTAAAGACAGACTCTCATCCATGAAAAATACCGCTTATCTGTACAATTTTGGGCGGGGAACAACGATTTCTGAAGAGGACCTTTGCTGGGCTCTGGATGGAAATCTAGTGGCCGGGGCGGGACTTGATGTGACGGAAGTGGAGCCACTACCGCTTAGCTCAGAACTGTGGGCGAGGGATGATGTTCTCCTTACGCCACATTCTTCCTGCGTTTTTAAAGAGTATCAGGCCTTGCATGTTCATGAGCTTGTTTTCTTAGTGAAGAAAATTGTGCACATGTAGCGAGGTATTGGACAATAGCCTTAATTTTTTATAATCTACGCCACTCGCTTTGATCCAAATGGACAGAGACGACCACACAAGCACTTATATTGATGTGGGACTTGATCCGGTTTGAGGACAGGTACCGACAACCTACTTTCCAGTATGCATATCCTATTTGCTGATTTGCACTGCACTGGTATTCAAAGGGGCTAGTTGAAACCTTTTACTTTCTCGGGCTGTGATGAGTTCTGCTGGAGATAGATAATGAACATACATGCTTTTGCGCAACGCAAAACGGAAAGTCAAAAAATTTCAATGGTCACGTGCTACGACTATTGGACCGCAGAAATTCTTAATAAAACTGATGTCGACTGTATTTTAGTAGGCGATTCCCTTGCCGTCGTCATGCACGGTTTTGAGTCTACCGTTCACGCCACAATAGAGATGATGGCGCTGCATGTCAGCGCTGTAGCTCGCGGTGCTAGGGATAAATTTATCATCGCCGACATGCCTTTTTTGAGTTGTAGTAAGGGCTTGCCCATTGCTATGGATAACGTCCACAGGCTAATGAAAGCTGGCGCGAATGCCGTAAAGATTGAAGGTGATACTCATCAGTTAGATTTGATAAAACATATCGTCGAAGCGGGTATCCCTGTTATGGGGCACCTCGGTTTGACCCCTCAATCAATTCATAATCTTGGCGGCCATAAAGTTCAAGCTAAGGATGAAGAAAAAGCATCAAAATTGTTAAAGGGTGCTTTAGCCCTTGAAAAAGCAGGATGCTTTTCTGTTGTTCTGGAATGTATTCCAACAAAATTGGGAAGTTGCGTTTCCCAGCGTTTATCCGTGCCGACCATAGGCATAGGCGCCGGACCCTACACTGATGGCCAGGTACTTGTATTGCAGGATTTACTTGGCGCAAACCCAAATTTTACGCCGAAGTTTTTAAGGCGTTATGCTGATAGTCATTCCCTCGTTCACCAAGCAGTGAATAATTTTCATTCTGACGTGGTTGAGCAATCATACCCAAGCCTTCAGGAATCCTATAAGTGAAGGTGCTTGATTCGATGGTGAGTTATCAAGCGCTCAGGGCCTCCCTAACGCCACCAATGACCTTAGGCTTTGTGCCAACAATGGGAGCGCTACACCTAGGGCATGCAGCTTTGCTAAGCCAAAGTGTTGCGGAATGTGATGTGACGGTACTCAGTATTTACCTAAACCCTACTCAATTTGATAATGAGGGAGACCTACAAAAATACCCAGAGACATTGAATGCTGATCTTGAAATGGCAAAGAATCTGGGCGTTGATATTGTTTTATTGCCAGATTACATGCAAATTTATCCAGACGATTTTAAGTACCTAATAGCAGAAACTGAATTAAGCAACCAACTTTGTGGAGCTCATCGTCGTGGTCATTTTACGGGTGTACTGACCATCGTTATGAAATTACTCAATATTGTAAAACCACAGCGGGCCTACTTTGGTCAGAAGGATTTTCAACAATATCTGCTGATCCGTGACATGGTAAAAGCGTTTTTTCTAGATGTTGAAATAATTTCCTGCCCAACTGTGAGGGAAAATGATGGATTGGCATTGAGCTCGAGAAACGTAAATTTAAGTGAGGACTCTCGGCATTTGGCGCCAGAGCTTCACGATGCCTTAATTTCAAATGGTACAGATGAAGAAATTTCGATACGACTAACAAAGATTGGTTTTCAGGTCGATTATATCGAAACTCGAGGGGAGCGCAGATTTGGCGCAGCGCTAATTGATGGTGTGAGATTAATTGATAATGTTTCTATAGACGAGGTGGCACAATGATATTATGTTTGGATATTGGTAATAGCCAAATATTTGGTGGCGTATTTGATGGGGATAAATTACTTACCCAGTTCAGGCGTACTTCTCAAGCCAAAGCATCTTCTGATGAATTTGGTGTTTTTTTTCGTGTGGTTCTACGTGAGAACAACGTTGATCCCGAACAGATTCAAGCGGTAGCAATATGCTGTGTTGTACCTGACCTACTTTATTCATTGCGTGCATGCTGCCAGAAGTATTTCGGAATCGATCCTCTAATCCTTAGGCCAGGTGTAAAAACAGGACTTAAAATTCGTTATCGCGACCCGAAGGAAGTCGGTGCCGATCGGATAGCAGATGCAGTAGGCGCCATAAAATTGTTTCCTAATCGTAATTTGATTGTAGCTGACTTTGGTACTGCAACAACCTTGTGTGCTATCACTAAAGATAAAGAGTTTCTTGGTGGAAATATTCTGCCAGGGGTCAGGTTGTCAATGGATGCGCTTGAATCTAGAACAGCGCAATTACCTTCAGTAGAAATTGTAGCGCCAAGCTCTGGTATCGGACGATCTACAGTTGAGAGTATTCAGGCAGGTCTCTATTGGTCAAATGTTGGTATGGTAAAGGAACTAGTGACCCGAATTACTGATGAAGTTTTTTCTGACGAGCCACCTATGGTGATTGGTACTGGCGGGTTCGCACAGCTATTTAGTCGTGAGAAATTATTTGATCATGTTGTTTCTGATCTTATTCTGACCGGCATGCTCGAAATTCTTCAGCTTAATCGTTAGCTTGCCTCTATCTGATTATCTTCTCCATGCCCCAATTTTTAAGGCTACACCTATAATAACGCCAAAGATGATCATGCCCGAGGCAGCGGCAATATAAACGCTTCGAAGACCATATTCGAGAGCAAAAGCTAGGCCCTAATAATAATTAGGGCCAGAATAATTAGGGTCAGTGTAAAAACTAGCTTACAACGGACATCGTTTTACAAACTCAGTTTTAATGTAGGTCCTCTTTTCTGCCTTCGCTGACGTTGTCCGCTTGTTTGTTCTACCTGATCTTTAAATCGATCTTTTCCAAGTCCAAAACCTGTATTGACGCTATCTCTTATCTCGGCTATCAAGGCTCTATCTAGAGAACTTTCGAAAAGTGATCGATAATTCTTTTGTCTTTCCAATGGTTCTATTCCTAATTTTAAATACGACTTGTGTCCCGACCATAGTTTCATATCTTGCCCAAAACTATGGGTTCGATAACTTGACCAAATATAATCTGCGGGATCTCGTACCATACCTGCTCTAACTGGATTAAGTTCGATATAACGCGGGCAAGCCAGAAAGTACTGTTCTTCCTGCACGAGACAAGCTCTAAACCGTCTTTCAAATAATGTACCAGTGCGTTTATTTGCTTGATTAAAATATGGCACGTAGTATCTCCCTATCATTTGCATAACGCGAGATACAGTGTGTTCGTATTCTGGGGTAGCTAACAAATGAATGTGATTTGTCATGAACACCCACGCATGGATCCTTAATCCGTATTTTTCGGCAGCCTTGGCCAGCCAATTTGCGTATGCAGCCATGTCACTATCACTGGTGAAACAAATTTGACGCTTATTCCCACGTTGAATTATGTGAACAGGTATGCCGGACGGGCAGTATCGGCGAAGACGAGGCATTATGATTTCTCTGGTATATGATCTGACAATTTATACTAGATGCTATATTGCCTCGTAGTCTGTAGCAGATCTCTGCG